>NZ_MBST01000045.1:0-303972 GCF_001695865.1 Ensifer sp. LC384 | reverse complement strand
TTGCAACCCGGACCAGCCGGGCGGATCGGGGGCTGACCGTCAGCGCCAGCAGAGGTGTCGAGTGTCGCATTTCTAACTGGCTGGCGGCGCCGCATCTCTAATCAGCTGTGACATTGAGTATAGCCGGGTGCATTCTATTTCCAAGTGCGACATGCCAATGATTTCAACGGCTCGCCCTGGAGATTCCAGTATGTCCCCTTGCTGTTCCCAGCGCCCGCTTGCCGAACGGCAACCCGAACGGCACCGCTCGGCGATCTACCGTGAATTCAAGCGCAACATTTTCCATGACCGGAGTTTCCCGAGGGCGCGGCTCGCTGCGGGACAGTTGCCGATGACATCAGCAAGGGCCGACGGCGATGGTTGCGCATGCTCAGACGTCATCCGCTGATGTTTTCGCTGGTGGCGGCTGTGGAATAATTGCGTAGCAATCAGCTAGGGTTCTGGCGCATCAGCAACGCTCGGGTCGCTATGCGGCTTCGAAGTCGGCCCGAGCGTCCATGTAGGCTGACGGGTTGGGCTTGCGTTTCATCATCGTTTTTCGCCAAACCTCTTGCTCGGCGTTTATCAAGGCTAATTCCCAAACGCAGGCAATAACAGGTCTCTTTACTGTATCCATAGGTTCGGTGGCAGAATATAGCTATCCGATAGATATGCTGACAAAGCACCGAACCTTGAATCCACCAGTGAGCCGAGATGGAAACACCGAGCTTGCCGGGATGAATGATCACAAAGCCCAGTCCATTGTCATGCCCCTCGTCCGTCACACGTGGCAGGACGTCCTGTCGGACGAATGTCTGCGCCAGGGTCACCATGGCGCTGTCGACTTCTTTGTCCTCTGCAACGAGGCCATAGACTTTAAGCTTGAGATCGCCAATGTCCCATTGGCCCAAATTTGAAACACGACGCGGATGATAGATCTCGATTGTTTCAGATTTCATAGGGCTCACTCCAATCGCTCACTCAAAGTTAAAGCCGAGAGGCTCGACTTAGCCGCATTCGGGTCGGGTGGCGCAACCCCGACCGGCTGAAACGCCCATCAGGTGCCTTCTCCTTTTGGCACAAAGACGTCTCGGCCCGATGCTTCTTCGAGATTGGATCGCAGGGTTGCGGTAAGAGCGGGCCGCCCTGCCCGCTTGGCTCAACATACTTCGATGGCTGGTCGGTCAGGGTATTGAAGAAGGTGGATGAACGTCACGCTCGCAAGCGTGCTGCGTTCGCACGCAATGTATCGACCCGCACCGTTGAACGTCGCGCGTTCCGTCAATCCTTCCACTTGAACAGCTTGTACCAGATATCCTGCCATTCCCTCATCGCCAATGAAGACTTGTCATACCGGCGTTGCGCCTGCAGAAGTGCCAGTGAGCTTAGGCCCAGGCTTGCGTCGGTCGCGTCGTCGCGTGCCTTTTTGGCTTCGTCATAGGCGGTTCGTGCGGCTTTGTTGCTGTCCACCAGCATTTGCGCGCCACTTTTACCCTCCACATCGGCGATGTAATGCAGCATCTTGCCATCAAGCTTGGTGTCGTAGCCAACGACGAATTCACCCACTCCAAATTGCTTTCGGTTCTCGCGGATGGTCGCCGTTAATGCATTGGCGATGGCGGTTTCGAGCGGCATCATCGGATCGTGCTCGCGTTCCGCCTCGATCTTGGCAGCGAGTGCCTCTCTGTTTTTCTCGACCAGCGCCTTCAGCGTCTCCTGGACATCAGGATCGCTCGATTTGAACTTGTCGGATTCCAGGAAGTTGACAGCCAGCGTGACCAGAGAGTCGCTCCTCGCCTGCTTGTCGAGAAGCGCGTTCGCCGCGGCGGCAGTCGCTTGCGTCGTCGCCTTGCCGGGCTCCGCCGATACGTTGTTCGCGGTCTTGAGGATCGTGTCGGCGGCATTTTCCGTGCCGTCTGCGCCGTTGCTCTCGGGTCGCCGCAGGATCAGCAGTGCCGACAGATGATGTTGTCGTCATTCGCTTGTTTCTCCCTACAGCCGCGCCGCTCTATCCAGGCGTATGTGCTTCATTGCGAAGGGCGTCATTCCTTCACGGGGATCGGGAATGAAAGCAACTATGAATTGCATTAATTAACGAATGGCGAATGCGTCGGTTTCCGATCGTGCGGTGGTCGTCAACATTGAGCAGGATCCCAACAGGGTGTTCTCAAGCCATAATTGCGAATATCACTAAGTTATGATTTTTAAAGTCGCTTATTCAGACGTGACAGCTAGCGCATTGAATAGACGCGATATTGGCGACCGGAGATCAAGTGCAAATGTGGTGAACGGCGATCATACCCATTTCCAGGATGCGCAAACGTCCTATGCTGTTCTGAGGTCGGCGAAAACGTCTGGATGGAGATCGCTGATGATCAGGACATTTGCCATCGCCCTTGGTGTCGCAACGCAACTCGCAGCTGCCGGCCCCGGTTGGGCGGACGAACCTGTCGACACGGCGCGCTCCATCATTCAGGACCAGATCACAGCCTTCCTGAATGACGATGCGGACGCCGCCTACTCCTTCGCTTCGCCGGCGATCCGCGGAAAATTTCCTGATAAGACCGCCTTCTTCGACATGGTCAGGCGCGGCTACCAGCCGGTCTATCGGCCGGGCAATTTTGCCTTCGGCCGCTCCAAGGTGGTGGGCGATCAGGTCATTCAGGAGGTGCTGATCTCGGCGCCCGACGGCAAGGATTGGACGGCGGTCTACCAGCTGATGAAGCAGCCCGACGGGAGCTACAAGATCAATGGCGTGATGATGCTGCAGTCTGCGCCAGGGCCGGAGATCTGAACTGGTTCTGGCCTCAGAGCGGAGCCAGGTCCCCTCGCCGCCAGGTTTCCTGGGTCTCGGCCATGAAGTCGGCATAGCGGCCCTCTTCGATCGCCAGGCGAATGCCGGCCATCAGTTCCTGGTAATAGGCCAGGTTGTTCCAGCTGAGCAGCATGCCGCCGAGCGATTCGTTCGAGCGGATCAGGTGGTGTAGATAGGCGCGCGAGTAGTCGCGTGTCGCCGGGCACGAGGATTGTTCGTCGAGCGGCCGCATGTCTTCGGCATGGCGCGCGTTGCGCAGGTTGATACGGCCATGGCGGGTGAAGGCCAGGCCATGGCGTCCGGAGCGGGTCGGCATGACGCAGTCGAACATGTCGATGCCGTGTGCGACCGATCGTAGGATATCGTCGGGCGTGCCGACGCCCATGAGATAGCGCGGCTTTTCCGCGGGCAGCACCGGGCATGCGATGTCGAGCATTCTCAGCATCACTTCCTGTGGCTCGCCGACGGCAAGCCCACCGATGGCGTAACCCTTGAGATCCAGTCCTTTGAGGGCTTCGGCCGAGCGCACGCGCAGGGCCGGAATGTCGCCCCCTTGGACGATGCCGAACATCGCCTTGCCTGGCTGGTCGCCGAAAGCCACCTTGCAGCGTTCCGCCCAGCGCAGCGACATTTCCATCGCCCGTTCGATTTCCTTGGGTTCGGCCGGTAATGCTACGCACTCGTCGAGCTGCATCTGGATATCGCTGTCGAGCAACCCCTGAATTTCGATCGACCGCTCCGGCGACATGTGGAAGAGAGCGCCATCGACATGGCTCTTGAAGGTAACGCCCTGCTCGTCGAGTTTGCGAAGCCCGGCAAGCGACATGACCTGAAAGCCGCCGCTGTCGGTGAGGATAGGGCCTTGCCAGCGGATCAGATTGTGCAGGCCGCCGAGCCGTGCCACGCGTTCAGCACTCGGGCGTAGCATCAGGTGGTAGGTGTTGCCGAGGATGATGTCGGCGCCGAGATCCTTGACCTGATCGAGATACATTGCCTTGACCGTACCAACGGTACCGACCGGCATGAAGGCAGGCGTGCGGATGGTGCCGCGCGGCATTGAAACCTCGCCGCGGCGCGCTTTGCCGTCGGTTGCGTGCAGCTTGAACTGGAAGGTTTCGGTCATCTAGTCTTTCCGGAAAAGCAGGCTGGAATCGCCATAGGAATAGAAGCGGTAGCCGGTCTCGATCGCGTGGGCATAGGCCGCGCGCATCGTCTCCAGGCCGCAAAAGGCCGAAACGAGCATGAACAAAGTCGACTTCGGCAGGTGGAAATTGGTCATCAGCATGTCGACGGCGCGGAAGCGGTAGCCGGGTGTGATGAAGATATCGGTGGGGCCGGACCAGGAATGGATGGCACCTTGCTCGTCGGCAGCGCTTTCGATCAGCCGCAGTGACGTCGTGCCGACACATACGATTCGGCCACCTCTCGCCTTGACGGCGTTGAGGCGCTCAGCGGTCCTTGCGTCGACGAGACCGATCTCCTGGTGCATCATGTGGTCGTCGGTATCGTCGGCCTTGACGGGCAGGAATGTGCCTGCCCCGACATGCAGGGTGACGAAATGGCGCTCGATCCCGAGCTCGTTCAGCCTGGAAAACAGCCGCTCGGTGAAATGCAGGCCGGCGGTCGGGGCGGCAACGGCGCCCTCTTCCCGGGCGTAGACCGTCTGGTAGTCGGTGCGGTCCTGCGCATCTTCGGCTCGTTTCGAGGCGATGTACGGGGGCAAGGGAATATGACCGACGGCCATGATCGCTTCGTCGAGCAGCGGCCCGGCGAGATCGAAGCGCAGCGTCACCTCGCCTGCGTCGCCCTTTTCCTCGACGGTCGCGTCGAGCGTACCGAGCATGCAGCTATTGCCGCCGTGGCCAAAGGCGATGCGGTCGCCGACCTTGAGGCGGCGCGCCGGCCTGGCAAAGGCCTTCCAGCGATCGGGACCGACCCGCATGTGCAGGGTCAGCGAAACCGGAGTGGTGATCTCTTCGCCGCGCCGGCGAATGCCTTCGAGCTGCGCAGGGATGACCTTGGTGTCGTTGAACACCAGTGCGTCGCCGGGGCGCAGGAAGGACGGCAGGTCGAGCACGCCGTGATCCGTCAGCAGTTCCGGTGCCTGCGGGTCGACGACGAGCATGCGGGCGCTGTCGCGCGGGCTTACGGGCCGCAACGCAATCGAGGTTTCCGGAAGGTCGAAGTCGAACAGGTCTACGCGCATGGATCGTTTCTGAAAAAAAGCAAACCCGCCCCGGGGCCTTTCGGCGCGACCGGGGCGGGTTGTGCATTAGCGCAAATCAGGCGTCGGCGGCAACCCGCATGGACACGATGGTATCAGGATCACGCACCGGCTCGCCGCGCTTGATCTTGTCGATATTGTCCATGCCCTCGATGACCTGACCCCAGACCGAGTATTGCTTGTTCAGCCACGGAGCGTCGGTGAAGCAGATGAAAAACTGCGAATTGGCCGAGTTCGGCATCTGGCTGCGGGCCATCGAGCAGGTGCCGCGAATGTGGCTGACGTTCGAGAATTCAGCGTTCAGGTCCGGCTTGGACGAGCCGCCCATGCCGGCGCGCGACGGGTTGAAGTGCTCGCCGCCGGTCTTGCCGTACTGGACGTCGCCGGTCTGTGCCATGAAGTCCTCGATCACGCGGTGAAACACCACGCCGTCATAGGCGCCTTCGCGTGCCAGTTCCTTGATTCGGGCGACATGACCCGGAGCCACATCAGGCAGAAGCTCGATGACGACCTTGCCCTTGGTGGTCTCCATGATGATCGTGTTTTCCGGATCTTTGATCTCGGCCATGGGTTTTCTCCTTCTGTTGACTTTACTTGCCGACCTTGACGCTGATCATACGGTCGGGATCGGCGACGGAGCCGTTGTTGGCGTCATCGCCGAGTTTGATCTTGTCGACGTTCTCCATGCCGGAGACGACCTTGCCGACGACCGTGTACTGGCCGTTGAGGAAGTCGCCCGGGGCAAACATGATGAAGAACTGCGAGTTGGCGCTGTTGGGATCCTGTGAACGGGCCATGCCGACCGTGCCGCGTTCGAACGGAACGTCGGAGAATTCGGCCGGCAGGTCCGGCTTGGAAGAGCCGCCCGTGCCAGCAGCCTGAGGCTGGAAGCCGTCTTCCATGTCGCCGTACTGCACGTCGCCGGTCTGGGCCATGAAGCCCTTGATGACGCGGTGGAAAGCGACGTTGTTGTAGTCGCCGGCGGTTGCCAGCGCCTTGATCTGCTCGACGTGCTTCGGCGCGATGTCCGGGCGAAGCTCGACAACGACCGGGCCATCCTTCAGCGTGATCGTGAGGAAGTTGTCAGCCGATTGCGCAAGCGCGGTTCCCGTCCAGGACGCAAGCGTGAGAGCACCGGCGAAAGCGAGGTGGAGGATTTTCATGGTTTCTCCCTGAGTGGTGAATGGGGTGTGGCGGCTCAGGCCTTGCGTTTGGCCTGCAGCGCCGCGTGAACCGGCTTGGGCACGAAGGCGCTGACGTCGCCGCCCATAGCTGCGATCTGGCGGACCAATGTGGCCGTAATGGGCCGCGATGCCGTGCCCGCCGGCAAGAACAAGGTCTGAACATCAGGCGCCATCTGCCGGTTCATGCCGGCCATCTGCATCTCGTAATCGAGGTCCGTGCCGTCGCGCAGGCCGCGTACAAGCAGCTTTGCGCCGCTTTGCCGTGCAGCGTCGACCACGAGGTTGTCGAAGGCGACCACATCGATGTCGGAGGCACGATCGGGCAGAAACTCGAGCAGGGACTGGCGAATGAGGTCCGAGCGTTCGTCGAACGAAAAGAGTGGCGCCTTGCCCGGATGGATGCCGATCGCCACGATGACTTTGCGCGCTACGTTCAGCGCCTGAACAAGTACGTCGAGATGCCCGTTCGTCATCGGATCGAAAGAGCCGGGGTAGAATGCCGTCGTCATCGCACCTGTTTCCGTTTGGTGAAGCCTTTTGTCACGGACGGCGACGGATCGCAAGAGTTGTGCAGGAGGCCAAGCCTGTTCCCTGGGAAACAGCAGCGCCAAAGAAATGAATGCTAGATGAATGCTATGTTCAAGCGCGTTTCACATCGCAGACCGTAATGTGAAGCAAGAAAGAACGGAACCTTTTTGAAGATACTGCCGTTTAGGACCTGAAAGGATGACGGCTATGGGACTTGCTCTGTTTTCGATGACGATGTTTTTCGCAATGATATTTGCGACGATACATGCACTCCGCGACGAGTCCCGTGAGCAACGTGACCGTTCAAGCAACCGCAAGATCTTCGGCTAAAGGGTACATGTCATGGCGACAGTCTTCATGGCCGCCGCGGCGGTAATCAGTTTCGTCTTTCTCGTGGATTTTGCCCGCACGATACGTGACCTCCAGCGCGATCGACTGGGCTCCCATGAGACCGGCGGGTTCAACGTTTAGAGACCTCATTAGAGACCTCAAGAAACTTCTCAGGAGTTTCGAGAAACTTCCTCCAGGAGTTTCGAAATAAGCGACCGCCATTCTTCCCCTGAAGCGGTCGCCTTTGCAAGCCGGACGGCATCCCCTGCCCGTCCGGCTTTTTCTTTGGCTGAAACCCGGTGCTGGTCAGGCCGCGGTCACTTTGTGGGCGCGGATCATGCGGAAGAACCGCCAGTTCAGGAACAAGGCTGCAGCGGCAAGGCCGAGCACGAAGCCGAACCATACGCCGATGCCGCCGAAGTCGAGTGGGAACGCGAAGGCCCAGGCGCACAGGAAGCCGATCGGCCAATAGGAGATCATTGCCAGAATCATCGGCACCTTGGTGTCCTTCAGGCCGCGAAGCATGCCGGCGGCAATCGCCTGCAACCCGTCCACCAACTGGAACGCGCCGGCGATCACAATGAGCGGGGCGGCAAAGGCAAGAACCTGCGCCGCATCCGGCCGGTTGGTGTCGAGGTAAAGGGCGGCGAGCTGGCTCGGGAAAAGAGCGAAGATGGCGCTGCCGATAATCGCAAAGACGGACCCCAGCACCAGCGCCGAAATCGCCGCGCGCCGGACGCCGAGCATGTCGCCGCGGCCGTAGGAAAGGCCGACGCGCACCGTTGCCGCCTGGGCAAGGCCCAGTGGGATCATGAAAGCGAGCGACGCGAACTGCAGAGCAATGCCGTGTGCCGCAAGCTCGATGGTGCCGATCGTTCCCATCAGCAGCGAGGCGACGGTGAACAGGCTGACTTCGGCCAGAATGGTCAGCGAGATCGGGATGCCGAGATAAACGACTTCCCTGAATGCCGGCCAGTCCGAACGCCAGAAACGCACGAACAGCTCGTACTGGTTCAGTTCCGGTTTGCTCTTGATATAGGCGACGGTCAGCACGGTGCCGAGTACGGCCACGCCAAGGGCGGCGACGGCCGCGCCGAAGATGCCCAGTTGCGGGAAGCCGAAGTGGCCGTAGATCAGCACGTAGCAAAGCGCCGCATTGAGGACCAGTGTGGCAAGGGTGACGTAGAGAATGATCCCTGCCCGCTCCAGACCGCTCAGGAACGCACGCAGCACCATGAAGATGAGGCCGGGGAAGATCGCCCATTGCGCGATGTGCAGATACTCGGCTGCGAGTGCCGCGACCTCCGGCTGCTGGCCGGCGAGCAGCAGGATCGGCTCCGCCAGCCAGAGTACGGGCGCCGTCAGCACGCCGTAGCAGAGCACCACCCACATACCCATGCGCACGGAGCGGCGGACCGAGACCTTGTCGCCCCTGCCCTGGGCTTGCGCTGCCATCGGCACGACGGCGTTGGCGAAGCCGCTGCCGAAGATGTAAATGGTGAAGTACATCTGCGTCGCCAGGATGATCGCCGCCAACTGCGTGGCGCCAAGCTTGCCCACCATCAAGACGTCGGTCGTGTTGATCGCAAGTTGTGCCAGCTGCGCGCCGATGAAGGGTACGCCGAGATAGAGGCTTGCACGATAATGGGTGCGCCATGAGTTGTCGGTTTGCACCGGGGTCGGGCTCGCATTGGCGGTCAGCATGACGGATTCCTGGATGTCGACGCGGCCGAAATGCCCGCAGGTCAGAACGAAGGGAAGGATGACGGAAATAGAACAGGGCCGGCCAAAGAACCAGTGACAAAGCTCCGGTTGCTCAATTTTTCATCGAAAGATCAAGAATATTGATGAATTTCAGTGCATGGCGCCGCGGTCGGAGTAGCGCGGTTCGACCATGGGCTCTTCGGGCTCGATATCTTCGGCTGCGACCGCGAGCCGTTTCGGCACTTTGAACCAGAACACCAGGAGCGCCCCGACGACGAAACAACTGGCGAGCGCATAGGGCGCGCCCGAGAAGGAGACTGTGGCGGTGGGCGTCGTGAAGTAGCCGAAGATCTGAGTGAAGATCAGCGGACCAATGATCGTCGTAATGCTGCCGATGCTGGTGAGCGCCCCCTGCAGCTCGCCCTGCGCCGAGGGAGGCACGTGGCCGGCGGCGATGCTGCGCAGCGGCGGATCGGCGAGGCTTTCGAGCGCGGTGGCGATGATCACGGCATAGATCATCCAGCCCTGCCATGCAGCGGCATAGCCGGCGGCACCGAGTGCCGTGAAGGTCAGGCCCAATACGGCCGTCCTCCATTCGCCGATCCGTGGCACGACGCGCGGCAGCACGAACGCCATCACCAAAGCGCCGCCGATGCCGAAGATGCCGAGCGACAGGCCGATTTCCCCTTCGCTCCAGCCGTAGCGGTAGGACGATACGAACGACCAGACGGACGGATAGACCGAATGCGCCATCCAGAACAGGAAGAAGACGAGCCCGACCCAGCCGATGCCGGGATAGCTGCGCATCTGCTTGAGCGCGCCGAGCGGATTGGCGCGCTGCCATTCGAAGCGGCGACGGTGCGCCTTATCAAGCGTTTCCGGCAGCAGAAAAACACCGAGCACGAAGTTGATGAAGGAAAGTGCCGCTGCACCATAGAACGGCACGCGCGGCCCCAGTTCGCCGAGCAGTCCGCCGATAACCGGCCCCAACGCAAAGCCGGATCCGAAGGCGATGCCGATCAGGCCGAAATTCTTGGCGCGGTTTCCGTCATGGCTGATGTCGGCGATGTAGGCCGAGGCGGTGCCGAAGCTGGCACCGCTGATGCCGGCGAGCACGCGGCCGACGAACAACATCCAGTAGCTGGTCGCAAGGGCGCAGATCAGGTTGTCGATCGCGAAGGTGAGCACCGAGGCAAGCAGGATCGGCCGGCGCCCGAAACGGTCGCTGAGATTGCCGATGAAGGGCGCAAACAGGAATTGCATCGCGGCATAAACAAGCAGCAGCCAGCCGCCGTCGATGGCCGCGTCGCTGACATTGGCGCCGGTCAATTCCTCGAGATAGGTGGGCAGCACCGGCACGATGATGGCGATGCCGATGATGTCGAGGAACAGGATGAGAAAGACGAGGAACAGGCCGCGCCGCACGAACTTCTCGTCGAGCATGAAACTCTCCCTGCGCCCTCCGTCGCCAGCGCGGAGACAGAACGTGAACGACGATACCAATTTAGGTGTAACGCATGATTTCAGTCGAAACAATACGTGAACATCTCAAGGTTTTTTATGAGAACGATCGCGTTCATTGATCCATCGTTCTCTCGCGTGGCGGTCAGTCAGCGTACTCTCGAGCGTTGCTCGGCCTTGAGAAAGTCGACGAAGGCTCTCAGCGGCGCGGGCATGTGACGACGGCTGGCGTAGTAGAGAAACGGCCCCGGAAAGGTCGTCACCCATGGGTCGAGGATCGTCACCAGGGCGCCGGATTTCAGGTGCGGCGCGAGGAACTCCTCGAACGTCCTGATGACACCGAGACCGTGGACTGCGGCGGCAATTTCGAGATCAACGGCATTCGCGGTGACGACGGCCGGCGGGGCGATCGAGATTGAGCCCTCGCCTTCGCCGAACTCCCAAAGCAGGCTGACACCGCTCGCGAAGCGATGCCGGATGCAGTCATGCTCCAAAAGATCATGCGGATGCTGCGGCACCCCACGCCGCGCAAGATATTCCGGCGATGCCGCCGTCACGTAGCGTTGCAGCCGTGGTCCGATCGGGATGGCAATCATGTCGCGCTCGACCCGCTCCTCGTAGCGGATGCCGGCGTCGAAGCCGGCTGCCAGCACGTCGATGAAGCCATCCTCCGCCGTCACCTCAAGCGAGATGGCCGGGTTCGCCCTCAGGAAGCGCCCGACGATCAACGGAAGGATCTCGCGTGCGACGATCGAAGGCACGTTCAGCTTCAAGGTCCCTGCCGGGCTGTCGCGCAGTTCGTTCACCTGGTCGAGCGCACCGGCAATTTCCCCGAGCGCCGGCTGAAGACGCTCGAGCAGCCGCATGCCTGCTTCGGTCGGTGTTACACTGCGCGTCGTGCGGTTGAGCAGGCGCACATCGAGTTTGGCTTCGAGACGCCTCAGCGCTTCGCTGAGCGAGGAAGCTGAAACGCCCCGCTTCTTGGCGGCAGCGCGAAAGCTGCGCTCCCGCGCGACGGCGGTGAAAGCATCAAGGTCGGCCAAGGGAAGATCGGTCATTGTACAAAATCACGTACAGCTTGTTCTGAGGTCATCGGATTATCGCACGATCACGATGGGCGTAACAATGGGGAAGAAAAACGCGCTGGTCGCGCCCACCGAAGGAGAACGAGAATGGATCAGGTTTCACTTGGAAAGACCGGCCCGATGGTTTCGCCCATCGGCCTTGGCTGCATGGGCATGTCGGGCATGTACGGTCCGTCAGACCGATCGGAAAGCATTGCCACGATCCATGCGGCGCTCGCTGCCGGAATTACGCTCATAGACACCGGCGACTTCTACGGCATGGGCCACAACGAGATGCTGATCGGTGAGGCGCTCAAGGACCGAGACCGCGATCGGGTCGTTCTCAGCGTCAAATTCGGTGCGCTGCGAGACGCCGCGGGCAACTGGGCAGGGTATGATTGCCGGCCGAAGGCGGTGCGCAACTTCCTCGCCTATACCTTGCATCGGCTGGGCGTTGACTATGTCGACGTCTACCGCCCTGCCCGTCTCGATCCGGACGTGCCGATCGAGGAAACGGTAGGTGCGATCGCCGACCTGGTGAAGGCCGGTTATGTCAGGCATGTCGGGCTCTCGGAAGTAGGGTCCGAGACCATTCGGAAGGCCGCCGCAGTCCACCCTATCTCGGACCTGCAGATCGAGTATTCGCTGATCTCGCGCGGTGTCGAGGATGATATCCTGCCGACGTGCCGGGCGCTCGGCATCGGCATTACCGCCTATGGTGTGCTTTCGCGCGGCCTGATCAGCGGTCACTGGCGGAAGGATGCTGTCGGGAGCGATGACTTCCGAGCGGTTAGTCCGCGTTTTCAGGAGGGCAACGTCGATAGAAATCTGGCCCTTGTCGACGCCCTGAAGCGCGTGGCGGATGCCAAAGGCGCGTCTGTCGCGCAGATTGCGATCGCCTGGGTCGCGGCCCAGGGCAAGGACATCGTGCCGCTGGTCGGTGCGCGTCGGCGCGACCGGCTGGCCGAAGCGCTTGGCTCGCAGGCCGTGCATCTGACGCCGGAAGATCTGGCCGCTATCGAGCGGGTGGTGCCGAGGAATGCCGCCGCAGGTGCGCGCTACCCCGAGGCGCAACTCGCCCATATGGATAGCGAGCGCCACTAGTGCATAATTCCTTAAATCGGAATCGATTTATGGACAAAATTATGCAGCAACTCAAAGCGTTACAGCGACCTTTTCGCGTCTAAATAGACGCGCGGCGCTGTAGTGCGGGATAAGGAAAGGGGCCGGCAGTTCTCGCCGGCCCCTGATCTCTTGCCTCAGCAGTCTGGACTTCAGACTTGACCGGAGAAGGTGTCGCAGGCCGACATCTTGCCGCTGTCGAAGCCGCGCTTGAACCAGCGCATGCGCTGCTGCGATGTGCCATGGTTGAAGCTTTCCGGCACGACGTAGCCCTGCATGCGCTTCTGCAGTGTGTCGTCGCCGATCTGGGTGGCGGCGTTCAGCGCCTCTTCCAGATCGCCCTGCTCCAAGAGGCCCTTCTGCTGGGTATACTTGCCCCAGACGCCCGCGAAGCAATCAGCCTGCAGTTCGACACGAACCGACATCTGGTTGGCTTCGGTCTCGCTCATCGACTGACGCATCTGGTTGAACTTCGGCAGCACGCCGATCAGGTTCTGCACGTGGTGGCCGACTTCGTGCGCAACGACATAGGCCTGCGCGAAGTCACCCGAAGCGCCGAATTTTTGTTCAAGCTCATCGAAGAAGCCCATGTCGAGGTAGACCTTGCGGTCGCCAGGGCAGTAGAACGGGCCCGATGCCGCCGAGGCAAAGCCGCAGGCGGAGCGCACGGAGCCACTGAACAGCACCATCTTCGGCTCCTGGTATTGCTCGCCGCTCGCCTGGAAGATGCCGTTCCATGTGTCTTCGGTTTCGGCAAGCACCGTCCCCATGAAGGCTTTCATCTCTTCTTCCTGCGCCGATCCACGGGGCGCCGGCGAGCCATCGCTCTGCTCGAAGCCCGGTTGAGTGACGGGGCCACCGCCGCCGTTCAGGACCTGCAGCATGTCGATGCCCATGGCCTTCAGGATGAAATAGAGCACGACGAGGAAGATGATGGTGCCAAAGCTCATGCCGCCGCCGGCGCCACGCATGCCTCCACCACCGCCAGGCATGCGGAAGCCGCCGCCACGGCCGAACGGATTGCCGCCCAGACCACCGCCGGGACTCGCCCCGCGCTGGTCCTCGATGTTTCCGGATTGGCGGCGGCCCTTCCATTCCATGATCTGTCCTCCCGGCATGGGTCGATACGCAATATCGGTCAGACCTTTTATATGCCGGGCCGAATGCAGTTGTAAAACGCAATCAGGCCCACAAGGTTGCGATCATGCCAATCTTTTCGAGGACTTGCCGCGGTCGAAAAGCCGACCCTGGCGAATCGACAGAACGGCCGCCGAGACCAGAAGCGCAGCCAGCAGAGCAGCGGTTACGGCCGCCTGCCAGATCGAAAGCTCAGAGAACAGGCTCGCATGCATCAGTCGTCCCGGCAGCAGCGTGAAGAGGCCGGCAATGACGATGCCGCCGAGATAGATGCCCGCCACGTGGCCGCGATGTGCGGGGATGTCGTGTCGCCGGGCGGCTGCAATCGCCTGCCAGCTACCGAACAGCACATAGATCGACAGCAGGTGGATGGGGCTGAAGCTGCCGACCAGTTTGATTTCGTGAATGAAGAACGTGGCGGACGCGGTCACGACCATCAGCGCGAGCCAGATCTTGCCGAGAAGCCTATGCAGGCGTGTGCCTTTCGGTTGGGCGAGCAAAAAAGCACCCAGGATGGCTGCCGGAATGACCGTCGCGACGTGCAACTGGACTGCGTACGGTGCATGGAGAAGAGGTGCAAGTGTCATGGGCAATCTCTATGCTGTTGATTTTTCCCGACCTTGCGGCAGTCTCCGGGCTGCGCTCAAATGCTAAGACTGGAACGGACGGAAAACTTCGTGAAACGCCCATTTCTGCAATCCACGCTTCGTGAACTGCATCTCGTCGTCAAGGCGCCGCGCTTGTGGGCAACCTTCGCAGCGGTCGTGCTGATCTTTTGGGTCACAGGCCCCTATGGCACCGCCGAGCGTCTGGCCGCGGTACCCCGTCTTGGGTTCTGGCTCGTGCTGCACGCCGCCACCTGGGCGATTGCAATCGTCTCGGCGGTGCTCGCCAATGTCCTGCTGCGCGAAAGGGTCGCCTCCGGTTTCGTTCGCATGATGATCGGTGCGGCCGTTGCCAGCATACCAATCGGCCTCGTGACCACCGCGATCGGCTCTGCGACCTTTTCAGTGATTCCGACAGCTGCAGACATCATGGCCGACATTGCCACGGGCCTGTTCCTGTCGCTGCTGTTCTGCGCGCTGACCTGGATGACGATGAACACTGAAACGGCTTTGGAGCTGAACGACGCCGGCACCGCTGCAATGGTCCCCGGCGAAGGCGAGAGTCGGACGTCCGGCGACCCGGTTCCCCAGAAGGACACGGGCCGAGTACCGCTGTTGTTGCGCCTGAAACCTGCCAATCGCGGCTTGCCGCTGCACCTGACCGTCAGTGATCACTACACGGAAGTCACGACCACTGTCGGACGCGAACTCATCCTGTTGCGCTTCGCCGACGCGCTCGGCGAACTCGGCCCGGTGCCGGGCCTGCAGGTGCATCGTTCCCATTGGGTATCGGACGCGCATTTCGAGCGGCTTGTCCGCGACAACGGTCGCATCGTCATCGTGCTCAGGGATGGAACTGAAGTGCCGGTCAGCCGCACCTATGCCGCCGCCGTGCGACAGCGCTGGGGCTGACCGTCTTCGTCGCTCGCGTCCTTGACCGTGTCCCGCTTTGACGGTCCTATTCGCCCGGGAAATTGGACAGGGAGGCATGGTCGTGAAGGCACTCGTTGCCTCTGGCGCGATCGAGATCGACAAGCTGATCTCACGGCGCGTTTCGCCCGATGAAGCGGCCGCCGTCATTGCCCATCCGCCTCCTGCCGGCGAGGTCAAGGTTCTGGTGGCGCCGGGCCGTGTTTGACGCCCTGCATGCGGCTTTCGTTCTGCGGGCTGAACCCGTGGCAAAGCGGATGCCGAAATATGTCGGCTTTCCTGTCGATTCCGGAATTTTCGGGGTTTCGCTTGCAGATACATTTGCCTATAAGCCGCTTCTAGCCTGAAAAGACCATCAATGCGTGCCCGGCCGGTGACCTCCCACTTTGGCCGGTTTTTCGCGCAGCTAGAAACGGATGACCGACCATGCCGAAGCGCCAAGATATCAAATCGATCCTCATCATCGGCGCGGGGCCGATCGTCATCGGTCAGGCATGCGAATTCGACTATTCCGGCACCCAGGCCTGTAAGGCGCTGAAGGAGGAAGGCTACCGCGTCATCCTCGTCAACTCCAACCCGGCAACGATCATGACCGACCCGGGTCTGGCGGACGCAACATACGTCGAGCCGATCACACCGGAAGTCGTTGCCAAGATCATCGCCAAGGAACGCCCCGACGCGCTGCTGCCGACCATGGGCGGCCAGACCGCGCTCAACACCGCGTTGTCGCTGCGCCGCATGGGCGTTCTCGACCGCTATAATGTCGAGATGATCGGCGCCAAGCCGGATGCGATCGACAAGGCCGAAGACCGCGCGCTCTTCCGTGAGGCCATGGCGAAGATCGGCCTCGAGACGCCGAAGTCGCGCCTGGCGAACGCCACGGATATCAAGGATCACGACCGCAAGGTTCATGAGGCCGAGCGCGCCGAACTGAAGAGCCGCCTTTCCGGCCCGGAACTCGACAAGGCGCTCGACGAACTGGAAAACCAGTGGAACCTCGGCGAAGGCGACCGCAAGCAGCGCTACATGAACCATGCGATGGCAATCGCCGCGCAGGCGCTCGATGATGTCGGCCTGCCGGCGATCATCCGTCCGTCCTTCACGCTCGGCGGCACCGGCGGCGGCATCGCCTACAATCGCACCGAATTCTTCGACATCGTCGGCAGCGGCCTCGACGCATCGCCGACCACCGAGGTGCTGATCGAAGAATCGGTTCTCGGCTGGAAGGAATACGAGATGGAGGTCGTCCGCGACACGGCGGACAACTGCATCATCATCTGCTCGATCGAAAACATCGACCCGATGGGCGTGCACACCGGCGATTCGATCACCGTCGCTCCGGCGCTGACGCTGACGGACAAGGAATACCAGATCATGCGCAACGCCTCGATCGCGGTGCTGCGCGAGATCGGGGTCGAGACCGGCGGTTCGAACGTGCAGTTTGCCGTCAATCCGAAGGACGGCCGTCTCGTCGTCATCGAGATGAACCCGCGCGTTTCGCGTTCCTCGGCGCTCGCCTCCAAGGCAACCGGCTTCCCGATCGCCAAGATCGCGGCCAAGCTGGCGATCGGCTACACGCTCGACGAACTTGAAAACGACATCACCGGCGGTGCGACGCCAGCATCCTTCGAGCCGTCGATCGACTACGTCGTCACCAAGATCCCGCGCTTTGCCTTCGAGAAATTCCCGGGCGCCTCGCCGGTCCTGACCACTGCGATGAAGTCGGTCGGCGAAGTCATGGCGATCGGCCGCACCTTTGCCGAATCGCTGCAGAAGGCGCTGCGTGGCCTTGAGACCGGCCTCACCGGTCTCGATGAGATCGAAATCCCTGACATGGACGAGAACGGCGATGGCCGCAACGCCATCCGCGCCGCGATCGGCACGCCGACGCCCGACCGTCTGCGCATGGTTGCCCAGGCGCTGCGCCTCGGCATGAGCGAGGCCGAAGTTCACGAGGCGAGCAAGATCGACCCGTGGTTCATCGCCCAGTTCAAGGCGATCGTCGACATGGAAGCGCGCGTCCGCGAGCACGGCCTGCCTCAGGATGCCGAGAACCTGCGCATGCTGAAGGCGATGGGCTTCTCCGACGCCCGGCTGGCAACGCTCGGCGGCAAGCGCCCGAAGGAAGTGGCGGAACTGCGCAATGCGCTGAACGTCCGCCCCGTCTACAAGCGCATCGACACCTGCGCGGCCGAGTTCGCCTCGCCGACCGCCTACATGTACTCGACCTACGAGACGCCGTTCGTGGGCGCTGCCCGTTCCGAAGCCGAGGTCTCCGACCGCAAGAAGGTCGTCATCCTCGGCGGCGGCCCGAACCGCATCGGCCAGGGCATCGAGTTCGACTATTGCTGCTGCCACGCCGCCTTCGCTCTGAAGGACGCCGGCTATGAAGCGATCATGATCAACTGCAACCCGGAGACCGTTTCGACTGACTATGACACGTCGGACCGGCTCTACTTCGAACCGCTGACGGCCGAAGACGTGATCGAGATCATGCGCGCCGAACAGGAAAAGGGCGAGCTGGTCGGCGTCATCGTGCAGTTCGGTGGCCAGACGCCGCTGAAGCTGGCCGAAGCTCTGGAAAAGAACGGCATCCCGATCCTCGGCACCGCGCCCGACATGATCGACCTTGCCGAGGATCGCGACCGCTTCCAGAAACTGCTGATAAAGCTCGACCTCAACCAGCCGAACAACGGCATTGCCTACTCGGTCGAGCAGGCACGCCTCGTTGCCGCCGAAATCGGCTTCCCGCTGGTGGTGCGTCCGTCCTACGTTCTCGGCGGTCGGGCCATGCAGATCATCCATTCGGAAAGCATGCTGCAGACTTACCTGCTCGATACGGTTCCGGGCCTCGTTCCGGAAGACATCAAGCAGCGCTATCCGAACGACAAGACCGGCCAGATCAACACGCTGCTCGGCAAGAACCCACTGCTGTTCGACAGCTACCTGACCAACGCCACGGAAGTGGACGTCGACTGCCTCTGCGACGGCAAGGACGTGTTCGTCTCTGGTATCATGGAGCACATCGAGGAAGCCGGCATTCACTCCGGGGACAGCGCCTGCTCGCTGCCGGTTCACACGCTCGACACCGCGATGGTCGACGAACTGGAGCGCCAGACGACGGCGCTTGCCAAGGCGCTCAATGTCGGCGGCCTGATGAACGTCCAGTTCGCGATCAAGGACGGCACGATCTACGTTCTCGAAGTCAACCCGCGCGCCTCTCGCACAGTGCCCTTCGTTGCCAAGACCATCGGCGCGCCGATCGCCAAGATCGCCGCCCGCGTCATGGCCGGCGAAGCGCTGGATGTAGCGATTGCCGCCTATGGCGAGAAGCCCGACCCGCGCAACCTGAAGCACATCGCCGTCAAGGAGGCCGTGTTCCCGTTCGCCCGCTTCCCCGGTGTCGATACGCTGCTCGGTCCGGAAATGCGCTCGACCGGCGAAGTCATCGGCCTCGACACCGACTATGCGCTTGCCTTCGCCAAGTCGCAGCTGGGCGCCGGCGTCGATCTGCCGCGCGACGGAACGGTGTTCGTATCTGTCCGCGACGAGGATAAGACCCGCGTCCTGCCGGCCATCCGCATTCTCGTCGACATCGGCTTCAAGGTGATGGCGACCGGCGGCACCGCCCGCTTCCTAGGCGAAAATGGCATTGCCGCCACCAAGGTCAACAAGGTCCAGGAAGGCCGGCCGCATGTCGAGGACGCGATCCGCAATCGCCATGTCCAGCTCGTCATCAACACGACCGACGGCAACAAGGCGATTTCGGACTCGAAATCGCTGCGTCGCGCGACGCTGATGCAGAAGGTGCCCTACTACACCACGATGGCAGGTGCTGAGGCTGCCGCCCACGCGATCAAGGCGCTCAAGGCCGGCAACCTCGAAGTCCGCCCGCTTCAGAGCTACTTCAAGGCCTGATCGAAAAAGACTGCGCGCATCCCCGGATGCGCGCAATTCGCCTGCTGAAGAACTCCGCCTCGATGCAATGCATCATCAACGGTTCCACTCTCTCCGTCATGCTCGGGCCGGACCCGAGCATCCAGCGCCCTCGATCCACGGGGTAAGACTAGATCCTCGGGTCAAGCCCGAGGATGACGGCAGACGGGTCGCGCGCCGAGCCTGCGCAAGCTCCCCTTCATGGTTGTGAACGCCAGCTGAACGCCGGGTTCAGCCTGCATTCGGCCGTCGGATGTTCATATGCCCACATGCGCTCCCAAGACCGGAAAGACCCGGCCATGCGCATGGGACGGGGTAACATCGTGCAGGTCTATTTCTTCGATTTGTATTGGGGCGACGAGCGCTTTGTCGATGAGGATGGCATCAGCCACTTCGACGTAGGTTCCGCCTTGTATTACGGCCAGCGAATTGCCGACAGGATCGGCCGCGATGCCGACTACGGATCTCTGAAGGTCCATGTCCGGTCCGCCAACGGCGAGCTTCTGGCGATGATCGCACCGTCCGATGGCCGTGGTCGCGAACAGGACGCTTTGATCGGCCGCCGCAGGCTGGGTGTTTTCCACCGGCCCGTCGACGTCCACCCCGCCCTGTCCGCGATCAGCTGATCAATCGATCGGCACTGGTTGACGCGCTCTGATTCGGGCCTCGGTCGATCGCTTGCCGTGCGCAAGCCGGACGGTTCTGATGCCGAAGACCAACGATGCGATCGAGATCATGCAAGCGATGGCGAATACTGCCAGCAATGCGTCGCGCATGACCACCACGCGCGCATCTTCATCGAAGCCGCGCATGTTGGCCGTTAGCCCGAAGACAGCTGCCCCGATCGCATAGCCGGCCGATTGCAGCGTCGGCAGCAGCGTCGATGTCTTGTCCCGCTCGGCGGTTGGCGACACGTCCATCAGCAATTGGCTGAGCGTGCCCCAGCAGACACCGAATCCGGCCCCGATGGCAATCTGGCCCACAAAAACCAGCCGAAACTCCCCTGTTGCGATCGCCAGAGTCAAGCCGACGAGACCGAGGCATAGAAGCAGTGGCCCCACCCAGATCAACCGCACACGCAGATCGTGTGAGCGAAGGCTTGCGACCAGGATGGCCGTCAGGCTCCACGACATCGCCATCAAGGCGCTGGAGAAGCCAGCGGCCGTCGGACCGAAATTCCACAGATGCTGCAGGCCATAGACCAGGTAGACGGAGCCGGAGGCCTGCGCCAGTGGCATCAATAGGATGATCCAGAGGCCAGTGCCGAGCGGCCGCCGGACTGCGAACGCGCCGAGTGGCAGGATCGAGTGTTTGGATCGGCGGTCGATGTGGATGGTGTTGACGAGAATAGCGATCGCCGTCACCAGCAAGGCTGCCATGGCGAAGCCGTTCTGCACCATGTTCGAAACCGAGATCAGCAATATGCCGAGGCCGAATGCGGACAGGCGAAGGAGCGGAATGGGTTGCACGGCTTGAGACGACCTCGTCTGTCGGGGAACGATGGCGACAACAAGCGCGACGAAGATCGCGGCAGCGGGAATATTGACGAAGAATGCCGCGCGCCATGACCAGTATTCGGTCAGAAATCCTGATATGAGTGGGCCAGCGAAGGCCGCGCTCGCCCAGACGATAGCCTCGGCACCGAAAACTTTCGGCACGAGCCGTGGCGGGAAAAGCTCGGGGATCAGCGCGTAGCAGACGGCGGCGATGACGCCCTCGCCCAGACCTTGAAACAATCTTCCGACCAGGACCTGCGGCATGCTCGTCGCCAGTGTTGCGATCGCGGTACCGGCAACGAAAACAAGTGCCGCCGCAATCAACGTGTTGCGGGCGCCGAAGCGAGCCTTCACGTTCGCCGCCAGCGCTCCACCGACGATGGCAAAGACGAGATAGAGCGTGAAAGCCCAGGAGAGCAGCGCCGCGCCGCCAAAGTCCGCGACAGCCGTCGGCAGTGCCGTCGAGATGAAGAACTCGTTGAAGGCGAAGAGCGCGACACCGAGACAAAGCGTCGCCGTGGCCGCCAGATGGTTGGGCTGCAGCAACTCGCCCCAACGCCCCTCCGCTTCTGAATGCGGGCCGGATTTTCCAGCGACGTGGCCGTTTTTTGTCATGCTCATCCTGTCATTTCCGCCTGCTGGTCGTTTCGGAAACAGAACTGTTACGACCTCAACCGCGGTTGAGGTCGAGCCCATTTTGTGAGGATGTCGATTTTCGAAGAGCGCCTATAGGTTGCGTCCTGTGTGAAAGGGCGCGGTGGATCATGGCGAAAAATCTGGCATTGGCGGTTTTCTTTCTGCTATAAGAACGGTTCGGATATTTCGGACGGTTCCGGTGTTTACGCGCCGGAGACCGTTTTCTTTTGCGTTGGCGCCGCCCCCAAGCGGCGCCTCGTGCTTGATGAAGGACATTGAAATGGTCGACAAAGTGCCGATGACACAGGGTGGATTCGTCAACCTGCAGGAGGAGCTGCGCTGGCGCCAGCAGGAAGAGCGACCACGAATCATCGAGGCCATCGCTGAAGCACGCGCGCATGGCGACTTGTCGGAAAATGCCGAGTACCATGCGGCCAAGGAAGCCCAGAGCCACAACGAGGGTCGCGTCGGCGAACTCGAAGATCTGATCGCACGCGCTGAAGTCATCGATCTGTCGAAGATGTCCGGTTCAAAGATCAAGTTCGGCGCCAAGGTGAAGCTCGTCGACGAGGACACCGACGAAGAAAAGACCTATCAGATCGTCGGCGACCAGGAAGCCGACGTGAAGGCCGGTCGCATTTCCATCTCGTCGCCGATCGCCCGCGCGCTGATCGGCAAGGAAGTCGGCGATTCCATCGAAGTGAACGCTCCAGGCGGTTCGAAGGCTTACGAAATCCTCGCGGTAAACTGGGGCTGATAGCCCCTTTTGGGGCGGCGGTTCCGCTTTGCCCCAATCCCCCTGCCTTCCAAGACATTGATTGTCGCATGCGCAAGGAGAGCGCTTCCGTGGCTGATATCCGGGACGTCGAGGTCATCGCTCCCAATTTCAAGCGACGCCTCTCGGGCGTTACCTCGACGATCATCCAATTGATCCCGATCCAGCGCGCGCTGGGTCAGAAGATCGCGGTGCTTGGCCCCGGCCTTCCCGACAGCCTGCCTTCGATTCGGTTTCTCGATCTCCTGCATCTCTGGAAAGCACCGGCTGGCCGACGCTGCCGCGTCTGGCACGCACGCCGCAATGTCGAGATGTTGCCGGCGATCATCCTGCGCGATCTCTTGCGCATGAAGTTGAAGGTCGCCTTCACGTCGGCATCGCAGCGCCGCCATACGGGCTGGAGCAAGTTTCTGATCGGGCGGATGGACGCGGTGATCGCGACAAGCGGCAAAACCGCCGCCTATCTCGCGGTGCCGAACGACGTCATCCTGCACGGGATAGACACCAGACGATTCGAGCCTCCGGCCGATCGGCATCAGGCGAAAGCCGCACTCGGCGTCGATCCGGCCCAGAAATTCGTCGGCTGCTTCGGACGGGTCCGCCGTCAGAAGGGTACCGATCTCTTCGTCGACAGCATGATCGCTCTCCTGCCCTGCCGTCCAGGCTGGAGCGCGATCGTCGCTGGCCGGGCCACAGGGCCGCATGTGGCGTTTGAAAACGAGCTCAAGGAGCGCGTCACGAAAGCCGGACTTGCCGAGCGCATTCTGTTTGTCGGTGAACACACCAACATTCCCGACTGGTACCGGGCGCTTGATCTTTTCGTCGCACCGCAGCGCTGGGAAGGATTCGGCCTGACGCCGCTCGAAGCCATGGCAACGGGTGTTCCGGTGGTGGCGACGGATGTCGGTGCATTTTCAGAGCTCGTTGTGAGCGGAGCGGACGAAACCGGCACGGTCGTTCCGGCCGACAACCTTCAAGCCATGGTGGAGGCGACGGCGGCTTTCATGGACGATGATCAGCGACGCAAAACCGCTGGCGCGAATGGACTTGCGCGCACCGCCAACTCGTTCGCGATCGAAGGCGAAGCTGCCGCCATCAACACGGTCTATGAACGACTGATGCGCTGACTGGCGGAATGGCCAACCGTCTATTTCTTTGAGGCAAACAGCTTCAGATAGGCATCCGTGATTGCCTGTTTGGAAAACTGGTTCATCAGCGTTTCATGGCCGCTTTCCGCCAGGCGCAATCCAAGTTGCGGGTCGTTGGCGATACGCTCTATGGCGCGACCAAAGCCCTCGGCATCGCCGATATCGACCATCAGGCCGTTTTCACCGTTTCGCATGAACCATTGCGGACCTTCGGAACGGCTGGAAACGACCGGTGTCCCTTGCGCCCAGGATTCGAGGACGACGTTGCCAAGCGGTTCGTGACTTGAAGCCATGACGAAGATATCGGCCGCGGCCAGGAACGGGCGGACGTCCTTCTGCCATCCGGCGAAACGGACACGGTTTGTAACCCCCAGATCGGCGGCAAGCTTTTCGAGGTTCTCGCGCTGTTCGCCATCGCCGATCAGCCAGAGGTGGACATCCGGCACCTTGGCAATCGCTTCGATCAGCGTATGGAACCCCTTGCGCGGAACGAAGCGGCCCATCGACATGACCACCGGAACGTCGGCTGGCGTGTCAAGCGTGGCGCGGTCGACGGCGGTGACACGTTCGGTGTTGGTGAAGTTTGAGATCACCTCGACATCGCGCTTCCAGCCGATGTTGCGCACATGTTCGGCGATGCCAGGTGTGTTGCAGACGAGGCAGTCGGTATTGCGGAAATAGTCGAGGCGCAGCGGATAGTCGCCGAGCCGCGAGATCTTGATGCAACCCTTGTAGTTCGGCATCAGCCGGCTGGCACGCGGCATCCACGCAAACAGTGCGTCAGGCTTCTCACGCCGCGCCATGCTGCTGACCTTCAATGGCAGCAGAATGCGATCGAGCGAGAGGTTGCGGAAGTTGCTCTCGACAATTCGTGTTGCGCCTTCGATGTCCTTGCGCCAGATGCGTCCGGGCCGAATGATCGCCGTCTGCTCGACGCCCCGCTCAGCCAAAGAGTTGACGAGGTGGACGAAGAAGCGCTCCGCGCCACCGTCCTTGCCGAAGTGGTAGTGCATAACTTTCATGGGAACCTCACGGCTGCCGTCGCTGCCGATCCATGTCGTCATGGTTCGGATGGCGCTTTAGCGCGTGCCTCTGATAGATCTTGGCGGCAGTCAAAAACGCGTAAACGGCACCGGTCATGGCTTCGATGAAGCCCGGAAAGCCGCAGCGCCAAAGACCGTTGCGGAAATAGAGACGATAGAAATAAAGTGGAGGGCTCGCCAGCATCTTGTACGGCCGCGGCGGCTTTCCTGCGGCGAACTGTTGGTCCGCCTTCAACGTCGAATATTTGTTCTCTTTCAGAATCTGTTCGTCGATGATGAGCGGACGATAGTGAAGCAGGCTGCCTTTGCTGGCCGCGCCGACGTGACCGTCGGGCACGATGCCTTCATGCACCTTCTGATTGAGATCGTAGCGTCCCCTGCCCTTGCGGATCAGGCGCAGATTGCGCCTCTCGTGCACGCGCTCCGGCGTATAACCGTAGCCGATGAGATAGGGGCGGCGCGCCACGCGCCAACCGACGGTCTCGGCCGGTCCGTCAAGCAGGGATGGCAGAAGCGCCTTGAGCGGTTCATCGAGACGCTCATCGGAGTCGATGTTGAAGCACCAGGGCTGTGTGCATTGATCGAGCGCGAATTGCTTCTGCCCCGCATAGCCCCGCCATGGCTCATGCATGAAGCGGATCGGCCATCCTTTGTCGATGAAGGATTGCACGAGTGCCGCAGTGCCATCCGTAGATCCTGAGTCGACGATGACGATCTCAGCGCACTGCTCGAGGCTCTCGATGCAGTTGCCGAGGTAGGCCTCTTCATTCTGGCAGATGATGAAGGCGGAAAGCGGAAGTTTGCTCATGGAAGACGCCACTCAACTCCGGTCGTGTCTGCGTTCTCCAAGGTAGCCTCGCTGCCGTTGTGGATGCTCAAGTCTTCTGGATCCTAGATCTGGACCAGCCCGATATCCTTGACCTGGCGAATGGTCAACATCGTGCGCACCGTATCGACCCGCTCGTTGGCGGTCAAAACTTCGATGACGAAATCCTGAAACGCGGTCAGGTTTTCGGCAACGCAGTGCAGCAGGAAGTCGCTCTCGCCCGAGACGGTCCATGCCTGGCGCACGATCTGCCATTCGGCCGTTGCCGCTGCGAACGCCTTGAGATCCGCCTCCGACTGCCGCTTGAGGCCCACCATGCAGAACGCAACCAGGTCGAAGCCGAGCGCGGGCGCGTTCAGCAGCGCGTGGTAGCCCTTGATGACGCCGGTTTCCTCGAGTTTGCGAACGCGTCGCAGACACGGTGGCGCCGAGATGCCGACACGCTGGGCGAGGTCCACATTGGTCATCCTGCCGTCACGCTGGAGCTCGCGAAGGATCTTGAGATCGATTGCGTCGAGCTCGACTTGTTTCGTCATGAAGGTTCGTCCTTTTCACACGGCGACTTTGGCGCACAAGGCTAAGTCGAAACAGGAGTATTCTTGTTGGTTGGCCGGCGGTTGTCGTTGCCGAGCCGATTATATCAGGATGGCCATAAGGTCGACCGACTGCGCCCCGTGCGTTCAACCTGCATGTGGCGACAGGTGCTGCGCCTGCATTCCTGTTCGGCGAGTGCGAGTTCTGCGCTTTCGCCGTGCGATCGTGTAGACGTCAGGGCGTATGTTTGCGATCCGGGGGCCATATCGAGGGCGAGACAATTCTCCGGTGGTGAATTGCCAAACGCGACGAGTTCGCGGTCGAGCCAAACGCGGCTTGCATTCAACCCCATATGCCTCTCCAGCAAAGTGAATCCGCGTGAAATATCGCCAAACTGATCCGACAACAAGCATCTGCGCCCACTATTCGCGGGAAAACCGGCGTTACGGTGCGGCCGGGCCGGCTAAAGTCGATTCATTCGGGGCGATACATCGAAAAATCTGTGGCAACCCGCACTTTACCCTCCGCCCTGGTCCTTTCGTACGGCACGCAGGGGGCTCATGTCATGTCGCCGGCGGGACTATATCTCATGCCTCTGTTGCTGGCCCCGCTTCCCATGCCGTGTGATCACGGGCTTGTGACATGAATGGGCGAGACGCAAGCGGTGCAAAAATGCCCGATCTGGTGTCAAATCGGCGCCTTGGGCTCAAGCACTTGTGTGTATCACCGCTACCGCCCTTGAAAGTCCCCAGGGGGAATACCTAAAGTATGGCACTATTTGCCTGTGATGTAACGGATGCGGACATGCCCTGCGGCAGTTCGGTGAGCGAAGGACAAGACCATGACTGCCCGCCATGTAAAAGTGCTGATCATCGGCTCCGGCCCGGCCGGCTACACTGCCGCCATCTACACGGCGCGCGCAATGTTGGAGCCCGTTCTGATCGCAGGTATGGAACAGGGCGGCCAGTTGATGATCACCACCGACGTGGAAAACTATCCGGGCTACGCCGATCCGGTCCAGGGTCCCTGGATGATGGAACAGATGCTGAAGCAGGCAACGCATGTCGGTGCCGAGATCGTCAACGATCTGGTGACGGATGTCGACCTTTCCGTTCGTCCCTTCCGGGTCAAGACCGACAGCGGCAACGACTGGACGGCCGACGCCTTGGTCATCGCCACCGGCGCCAAGGCCAAGTGGCTCGGCATCGAAACCGAGCCGACTTTCATGGGCTTCGGCGTTTCGGCCTGCGCCACTTGCGACGGGTTCTTCTATCGCAACAAGGATGTCATCGTCGTCGGCGGCGGCAATTCGGCCGTTGAAGAGGCTCTCTACCTCTCCAACCTGGCAAAGACCGTGACCGTCGTCCACCGCCGCGATTCGTTTCGCGCCGAAAAGATCCTTCAGGAGCGCCTGTTCGCCAAGCCCAACGTCAAGATCATCTGGGATCACGAGGTCGTCGAATATCTGGGCGCTGCGCCGAAGCCGCCGATGCCGGCATCGGTCAATGGCGTGAAGCTGCGCAATACCAAGACGGGCGAAACCAGCGACATGGTGACTGATGGCGTCTTCGTCGCGATCGGTCACGCGCCGGCCGTCGAATTGTTCAAGGGCAAGCTTCGGCAGAAGTCCAACGGCTATCTCTGGACAGCCGCCGATTCGACGGCGACCGATGTGCCCGGCGTTTTTGCCGCAGGTGACGTCACCGACGACATCTACCGCCAGGCCGTGACCGCTGCAGGCATGGGGTGCATGGCGGCGCTTGAGGCCGAGAAATACCTGGCGGGTCATATGCCCGTCGCAATTGCAGCCGAATAGAAGCTGCGAATCGGGAGGTTCCCCGCAAGGAGCCTTCCCGTTGGGAACAGATGCATCAGCCGCACCCGGAGGACGTGATCCCGTCCCCCGGGGTGGTTTCATATGGGGGACTTCATGTCGCTGGATTGGGACAAACTGCGCATTTTTCACGCGGCGGCCGAAGCTGGGTCGTTCACGCATGCGGCAGACAAGCTCCATCTCTCCCAGTCGGCGATCAGCCGTCAGGTGAGCTCGCTCGAGCAGGATGTCGGCATCAAGCTGTTTCATCGCCACGCGCGCGGCCTGATCCTGACCGAGCAGGGCGAGATCCTCTACCGGACCGCGCACGAAGTGCTGATGAAGCTCGAAAGCGTTAAGGTGCAACTGAGCGAGACGACGGACAAGCCGAGCGGCAAGCTGCGCATCACGACGACCGTTGGGCTTGGCCAGGGCTGGCTGACCGACAAGATCCAGGAGTTCATGTCTCTGCACCCGGACGTCCAGGTACAGCTGATCCTCGACAACGAGGAGCTCGACGTGAACATGCGGCATGCCGACTGCGCCATTCGCCTGCGCCAGCCGCAGCAATCCGACCTGATACAGCGCAAGCTCTTCACCGTGCATATGCACGTCTACGCGGCGCCCTCCTACATCAACAAGCACGGCGAACCGCAGTCGCTCGACGATCTCGACAATCACCGCATCATCACCTTCGGCGAACCGGCGCCGAACTACCTGCTTGATGTCAATTGGCTCGAAATCGCCGGCCGCGATTCCGACAATCCGCGGACCTCGCACTTACAGATCAACAGCCAGACCTCGATCAAGCGCGCCTGCCTGCTTGGCATCGGCATCGCGATGCTGCCCGACTATATCGTCGGCCGCGACCCGGGTCTCATACAACTTCCGATTAGTGCCGACATCCCGTCGTTCGACACCTATTTCTGCTATCCGGACGAGATGAAGAATGCCGCCAAGCTCAAAGTCTTCCGCGACTACATCGTCGCCAAGGCGAGGAACTGGAGCTTCTGACGTCGAAGGCGCAATTGCTTGATTTGTAGGCATTTGCCGGATGGCTGCGTAGTTCGTTGTTTTTTAATTGTAATTTCTATGGTGCGGCGCATTTTGTGCGCCGCATTTTGTTTGTGCGATGCAAAAATGGGCAGTGATGCGCGGATGGCATGGCTGACATGCATATTAAATGATTGCTGCTCGCCCAAAAAAGCAGCATACCACCCTCAGCTGATGCATCTTTGGTGGCTTCTCCTCCCAGTGCCACCGCAGCAGCTGTTCCCCTCTGGAGGTTTAATTACCTTCACAACTATAAGGGCCCAAGTCATCTTGTGGCCCTCTTTTTTTGTCTACTGTTTGGACACGGGCGGACCGTGACGAAATTCACAGCCGGCTATTGAAAACCGGTACTTCGCTTCCCATATCAAAATGCAGCTGATGCATTCTTGGTGGCTTTCTCCTCCCCGCCACCGCAGCAGCTGTTCCCCTCTGGAGGTTTTAATTACCTTCACAACTACAAGGGCCCAAGTTTTCTTGTGGCCCTCTTTTTTTGCCCATTTTCTCCTCACGTTCTTGTGATTTGTATATCGGTCATTGGCGATACATCTATCGATAAAACACGATATGGCGATAGATGATGGATCGAGACGAAATCTTAAAGGCCCTGGCGCACCCGGCAAGAGTGAACATCCTTGCTTGGCTGAAGGAGCCCGAGGCGCACTTTCCGACGCAGGAGCATCCGTTCGAAATGGGTGTTTGCGCGGGCCAGTTCGAGCGCTGCGGCCTGTCGCAGTCCACTGTGTCTTCCCATCTCGCCATTCTCCAGCGCGCTGGCCTAGTGTCGACCCGGCGCCTCGGCCAATGGGTTTTCTACAGGCGCAACGAGGAGACGATTGCCGCGTTCCTGAAGGACATCGGCAGTCTCTGACACCCACCCCCAAGACCAAACTGAAACCGAAAGGACCTGCAATGGCTACCCTCTTCGACCCCATCACCGTCGGCGACATTGCTCTGAAGAACCGTATCGTCATGGCACCACTGACGCGCAATCGCTCGCCGAAGGCCGTGCCGAACACCCTCAACGCCACCTACTACGAACAGCGCGCATCGGCCGGCCTGTTGATCACGGAGGCGACCGCGATCACCCAGCAGGGCCAAGGCTATGCCGATGTGCCCGGCCTCTATTTACCCGAAGCCCTCGATGGTTGGCGCAAGGTTACCGATGCCGTCCACTCCAAGGGTGGCCGGATCGTCGTGCAGATGTGGCACGTCGGCCGGATCTCGCATGATTCGCTGCAGCCGGGCGGTGGCAAGCCGGTGGCGCCCTCGGCGATAAGGGCAAAGTCGAAGACCTATCTCATCAATGCTGACGGCACGGGCTCGTTTGCCGAAACCTCGGAGCCGCGTGCGCTCGACATTGGCGAACTCGAGGGGATCGTCGAGGACTATCGCAAGGCCGCCCGTGCGGCGATCGATGCGGGATTCGATGGTGTCGAGATCCACGCCGCCAATGGCTACCTCATTGATCAGTTCCTGCGCGCCGGTTCGAACGAGCGTACCGACGCCTATGGCGGTTCGATCGAGAATCGCGCCCGGTTCCTGTTCCAGGTTGTCGATGCCATCACGTCGGAGATCGGCGCCGGTCGTGTTGGTATCCGCCTTTCGCCGGTAACACCTGCCAACGACGCTTTCGATCCGGAGCCGCAGCCACTCTTCAGCTATGTCGTCAAGAACCTCACTCGCTATCCGCTGGCCTACATCCACATCATCGAGGGTGCGACCGGCGGCCCGCGTGATCACCAGCAGGGCGAGCGTCCGTTCGATTATCACGCGCTGCGCGCCGTCTATGTCGCAGCGGGCGGCAAGGCGGCCTGGATGACGAACAACGGCTATGATCGCGATCTCGCAGCAAAGACCGTCGAAAGCGGCGAGGCTGATCTGGTTGCCTTCGGCAAGCCGTTCATCTCCAATCCGGATCTTGTCGAGCGGTTGAAGGAAAACGCTCCGCTGAATGCGCCGGATCAGGCGACGTTCTATGGCGGCGGCGCAAAGGGTTATACCGACTACCCCTCCCTTGAACAGGTCGCCTGATACCACCACATGGCCTATGCCCCGTCACCCGGCGGGGCATTTGTCCATTGGGAAAATGGCCCCTTATGTTTTCTTCATATTTCGGAAAATGGTCATTGCGGCCGGACGGGGAAATCATCGTCACCCCCTCCAGTCATCTTCATCCCGTCCGTTATCGCAACCAGTCGGCGATGCTGAAACTGGCGCAGGATCCCGAAGAAAAATTCGGCCGCCTGCCGATGCTCTACTGGAACGGGCAAGGTGCTGCAAAAGTCTATGAATCGGATGGCGAGGCGGTCCTGATGGAGCGCACGGATAGCCGGCGCAACCTTTTTCATCTCGCGATGACGGGCAGCGATGAGGAGGCCACGCGCATCATCTGCCGCACCGTCGCCAAGCTTCATACGCCGCGTTCGACACCCGTTCCGCAGGATCTCGTGCCGCTCGACAAATGGTTCGGTTCGCTGGAGGCGGCCGCTCCTGCTCAAGGTGGCCTTTTTGTGCGAGCGCTCGAGGCGGCGAAAGGCCTGTTTGCCGACCCGGAACCGCCTGTTGTGCTGCATGGTGACGTGCATCACGCCAACATCCTCGATTTCGGCGATCGCGGCTGGTTGGCAATCGACCCGAAGCGTGTTCATGGCGATCGCGGTTACGACTATGCCAACCTGTTCTGCAATCCGGAATTGCCCTTGGTCATCGCACCAGGCCGGCTGCGGCGGCACCTGCCCATCGTCGCCGAGCAGACGGGGCTTGGCCCGCGCCGAATCCTGCAATGGGTGCTGGCCTATGCCGGGCTTTCCGCCGCCTGGTTTTTGGAGGACGGCGATGACCTCGGCGTAGAGAGCGACCTGACGATGGCTGCGATCGCGATCGCCGAACTCGAGCGTTGAGTTCAGCCGGTTCTCAACAGGATGACCGCGTAAATGCAGGTCTCGCTGCCGACGTTTCGGAAGACACAATCCTGCGGCGCGCCGAGTTCCAGGCAATCCCCTTCGCCAAGGGTGTGGGTCTCCGAGCCCTCCACGAAGGTCAGGATGCCCTGTTTCACCCATATCCAGCGACGGTGAAGCGCATAGGCGGATGCCGGGATCGGCACGTTGGCGCCTCCCGGAAGCTCGATCTCAACGAGTTCGAGCGGCAGATCGGACATCGGCGAGACGTGGCGTCGAAGATATCCGGTTTGCGGATCACGCCACTCCGATTGATCCTGGCGCCGAGACAGTCTGCCCTGGCTCATTTCAGCGCGCGCAATCAGCGTTGACATCGTCAGGCCAAAAGCGCCCGAAAGTCGCGCAAGCAGCGTTGCCGTTGGGCTGCTGTCTGCGCGCTCGATCTTGTGGATCATCGTGCGGGAGACGCCGGAGCGCTCGGCGAGCTCAGTCAACGACCAACCGCGGATTTCCCGTTCAAGACGGATGCGATCGCTGATGCGTTGATCGAGGCTGTACACTTTAGTATCCATGTCGTAGTCATATAGTGTACGAACATGCGGGGCAACATGCTGATCAGGCAAGCAAGGGAAGATGACCTGCCGGTCATCTGCGACATCTACAACGACGCGGTGGCCAATACGACCGCCATCTGGAACGACACGACAGTCGATGTCGCCAATCGATCTGCCTGGCTCAAGGCGCGAAGCGATGCCGGATACCCGGTCCTCGTCGCCATTTCTGATGGCGGCGATATTACCGGCTACGCCTCCTTCGGTGACTGGCGGGCGTTTGACGGCTACCGGCACACGGTCGAGCATTCCGTTTATGTCCACCGCAACTGTCGCGGCGGCGGCATCGGCCGCAAGCTGATGGTCGCCTTGATTGCCGAGGCCGAAAGGCTCGACAAGCATGTGATGGTGGCGGGAATCGAGTCGGAGAACGCCGCCTCGATCCGGCTTCACCAACACCTGGGTTTCATCGAAACCGGTCGAATGCGCGAAGTTGGCACGAAGTTCGGCCGTTGGCTCGACCTGACCTTCATGCAACTGGTGCTCTCCACCGGCTCGCCCGCCTGACGGGTTTTTCCGAGACGCGCGAGATGTTATGTATGAAGCCGGTCTGTTTCGATGAGGATTGCGGGCGGTACTGCATGGGGAACGGCAGCTCAAGAGGTTTTGCGTTTGCTGCCAGGGGGCTACTTGCGTTGTTGATCGCGGTGAGTTCGGGGCTGCCGGATATTGCCCATGCTCGCATCGACGAGTTGCCGGTGCGCGCCAAATGCATCTATGTCGGCCGGTCCGCGACGGACTCCTCCAAATCCCTGTGCGTGAGCAAGGAAAGCTTCGAGCGCGACGTCTGCGGCGTCATCGATCACTATGCCGCCGCCAATGATCTGCCTCCGGCCTTCTTTGCGCGCCTGATCTGGCGCGAAAGCCTGTTCCGGCCGAATGCGGTCAGCCCGAAAGGGGCTGAAGGCATCGCGCAGTTCATGCCGGGCACGGCCAAAATGCGCGGTCTTTCCAACAGTTTCGACGTCGTTGCCTCCTTAGGGAAATCGGCCGAGTATCTCGGTGAACTCAAGACGCGCTACGGCAATCTCGGCTTTGCTGCCGCTGCCTACAATGCCGGCGAAAATGGGCTGGAGCGCTTCCTCGAAGTGGATTGGCTGCCCGCGGAGACGCGCAACTACGTACTGGCGATCACCGCCTATAGCGTCGAGGACTGGCGGGACAATCCACCCAAGACACTCGACCTGACGCTCGACAGGAACAAGAACTTTCTCGACGGCTGCGTGGCGCTCGCAAGCACGCGGCGGCTGCGCGAGATCGACGTGATCGACGAGGCGGAGTGGGCGCCCTGGGGCGTGCAGCTTGCCGCGCATTTTCAGAAGTCGGTCGCGCAGCGACTGTTCGTCAACGCCGTCAAGCGGCTGCCGGCCCCAATCCGCGGCGAGAAGGCATTGCTCCTGCGCGAACGCAATGCCAGCTTCGGCCGCCGCATTCGTTATGCCGCCCGCATCGGCCGCGATAGCCAGGCGGAAGCCAATGCGCTTTGCGCCACCATTCGGAAAAATGGTGGCGCTTGCATGGTCTTCAGGAACTGACCGCCATTTTTGCTGGGGTGAGTCCGTCGCCGGCGCCGATTTGTCCGGCACTATGCGGCAGGCTACCGAGCGCCTTGAGGGTTTTGACCACGGCTTCATCGATCGGTGTACGCGGCTCCTCGCCGAGCAAGTCCAGCAATCGATCGTTCGGCATCTGCAGCGGCTGCCGCCAGAGGTAGCGCATCTTGCGCAACTCCCGGAACAGCGGAACGAAGGGGGAGGCCAGCGTCATCAGCCACCATGGAAAGGCACGTGCCGGAAGTCTTTGCTGTCCCGCTGCGCGACGGATGGCGGCGATCATCTTCGTGCCGTCGTCATCGACGAAACCGCGCATATGGTAGACGGCAAAGGCAGGCAGGTCCTCGGCGCGCTCGATTAGACGGATCAGCGTCTCTGCCACATCGGGCAGATAGGCCCATTGGTGCGCGATGCCCTTGCTGCCGGGATAGCTGATAGCGGTCAGTGGCTTGCCCGGCTTGACCAGCCCTTGCGAGAACCAATTGTTGGCGGCATCGGGACCGAAGAAATCCCCTGCCCGCAGGATGATCACACCGATACCGGCGTCTGACGCAGCCTTTAGCCGAAGTTCCATTTCCTTGCGGATGATGCCCTTGTCCGTATGTGGGTTCTGCGGGCTTTCCTCGGTCAGGACAGGGAAAGCATCCGGACCGAAATTGTAGATCGTGCCCGGCAGAAGGATGCGCGCGCCTTCCGCCTTCGCGGCAGCAATCGTGTTGTCGAGCATTGGCAAGACCAGCTTGCCCCAGTTGCGGTAACCCGGCGGATTGACGGCATGCACGATCAGTTCGACGCCTTCTGCGGCGGCGCGAACGTCCAGCCGCTTCATTGCGTCGCCCTCCACCCATTCGAATGCCGGTGCCGTCTGTGCGGCCCTGGCGATATCGCGATTGAGTGCGCGCACTCTCCATCCCCGCTGGCTGAGGCCGCGGGCAACGGCACCACCGATGCCGCCCGTCGCGCCCAATACCAGGACTGTTCTTGCCTGTTCCAGATTGTCGGTCATTACATCTGCTCCATCGGTTCTGATGGAACCAATGTCCTGTAATACCGGGATAAACGGAATTGCTGTTTTCTGTTTCGTTGTTATACTTTTATGTATGAGCAAGATCGAGCCGAGCTGGGACTACTACCGGACATTCCTGATGGTGCTGAAAGAAGGCTCGCTATCGGCGGCCGGGCGCGAGCTCGGCCTGACGCAGCCGACCGTCGGGCGCCATGTCGATGCGATGGAAGCGATGCTCGGCTTTCCCCTCTTCACCCGTTCGCCGCAGGGGCTGCTGCCGACCGATGCCGCCCAAGCGCTGCGGCCTTATGCAGAAACACTTGCCGCAACGTCAGCGGCCCTCCTTCGCGCCGCCTCCGGCCAGCAGGACACGGTCAGCGGCACAGTGCGCATCAGTGCCAGCGAAGTGGTCGGTATCGAGGTGTTGCCGCCGATCCTCGCCGAGCTGCATGCGCAATATCCCGATCTGACCATCGAGCTGTCGGCGTCCGATGCGATCGAGGATATCCTTCGGCAGGAGGCGGAGATTGCCGTGCGCATGGCCGCGCCCAGTCAGGATGCACTGGTGGCGCTTCACATCGGTGCGGTGCCGCTCGGCTTTCATGCCCACCGCCGATACATCGAGCGGCGCGGCATGCCGAAGACGCTTGCTGATCTCAGCCGGCACAGCCTGATCGGCTATGATCGCGAGACGGCGGCAATCCGGGCGATCATCGCCCGCTCGCCGGATCTGCCGGAGGTGCGCTTTGCGCTGAAGGCTGACAGCAACCTCGCGCAGCTTGCCGCCATTCGCGCCGGTTTTGGCATCGGTATCTGCCAGAATGCGCTCGCCGCCCGGGATCCCGACATTCTTCCAGTCTTGGCGGACGGCTTCACAATGAAGCTCGAGACCTGGCTCGTCATGCATGAAAACCTGAAGACGGCGCCGCGTTGCCGTGTGGTCTTCGATGCGCTGGCCAAAGGCCTGAGAGCCTACATTCGCCAGCCCGAAGTTGCGACTGTTCAATAAAAAAGCCCGCCGATCGGCGGGCTTTTCAGTTGGTTGGAGCGGTCTGTCAGGCTTCGGCTTCAGGCGTTTCCGATGCGCCGTTTTCCGCAGCCACCAGGTCCTCGCCCTCTTCGTCGCCTTCCGGTTCGCTGATGCGTTCGACCGAGACGACCTTTTCGTCCTTGGCCGTCGAGAAGATCGTCACGCCCTTGGTGGCGCGGCTGGCGAGCCGAACACCATTGATCGGCACGCGGATCAGCTGGCCGCCATCGGAAACGAGCATGATCTGGTCGTTGTCTTCGATCGGGAAGGCCGCGACGAGCACGCCGATTTCTGCCGTCTTCGAGGTATCGGTGGCGCGGATGCCCTTGCCGCCGCGACCCGAGGTGCGGAAATCGTAGGAGGACGAACGCTTGCCGAAGCCCTTTTCCGAAACCGTCAGCACGAACTGTTCGCGCGCCTTCAGCTCTTCGTAGCGCTCGTTGGTGAGTTCGCCGCCTTCGGTGACTTCCTCGCCGACCAGAGCGATTTCTTCCTCTTCGCCGTTCGTCGTGCGCCGCTCGGCGGCTGCGCGCTTCAGATAGGCTGCCCGTTCCCATGGCTCGGCGTCGACATGGCCGAGGATGGCCATCGAGATGATGCGGTCGCCATCGCCAAGGTTGATGCCGCGCACCCCGATCGAATTGCGGCCGGCAAAGACGCGCACGTCGTCGACGGGGAAGCGGATGCACTGGCCGAGCGCCGTCGTCAGCATGACGTCGTCATGTTCGGTGCAGGTGTCGACCGAGAGAATCTCGTCGCCATCTTCCTCCAGCTTCATCGCGATCTTGCCGTTGCGATTGACCTGGACGAAGTCGGACAGCTTGTTGCGGCGAACCGTGCCACGGGTCGTCGAGAACATGACGTCGAGGTTTTCCCACGTCGTTTCGTCCTCGGGCAGCGGCATGATCGTCGTGATGCGTTCGCCGGGTTCCAGCGGCAGCATGTTGATCAGCGCCTTGCCGCGCGACTGCGGCGTGCCGATCGGCAGACGCCAGACCTTCTCCTTGTAGACGATGCCACGCGAGGAGAAGAACAGAACCGGCGTATGAGTATTGGCAACGAATAGCCGGGTAACGAAGTCCTCGTCCCTGGTTGCCATGCCGGAGCGGCCCTTGCCGCCACGACGCTGCGCACGATAGGTCGTCAACGGCACGCGCTTGATGTAGCCGAGGTGCGAGACGGTCACGACCATGTCTTCGCGGGCGATCAGGTCCTCGTCGTCCATGTCGGGACCGCCTTCGGCGATCTCGCTGCGACGCGGCGTGCCGAATTCCTCGCGAACGGCGGTGAGTTCGTCCTTGACGATGGTCATGATGCGAAGGCGCGACGACAGGATATCGAGGTAATCCTTGATTTCCTCGCCGATCTTGTTGAGTTCGTCGCCGATTTCGTCGCGACCGAGCGCGGTCAGGCGCTGCAGACGCAGGTCGAGGATGGCGCGCGCCTGCTCTTCCGACAGATTGTAGGTGTTGTCTTCGTTGATCCGGTGACGCGGATCGTCGATCAGCCGGATGAGGCTGTCGACGTCATGTGCCGGCCAGCGGCGCTCCATCAACTGTTCGCGTGCGGTCTGCGGATCGGGCGCATGCCGGATCAACTTGATCACTTCGTCGATATTGGCAACCGCGATGGCGAGGCCGACCAGGACGTGGGCGCGGTCACGCGCCTTGCGCAGCAGGTATTTCGTTCTCCGGCTAACGACTTCCTCGCGGAAGGAGACGAAGGCCCGCAGCATGTCGAGGAGCGTCATCTGTTCCGGCTTGCCGCCGTTGAGCGCCACCATATTGCAGCCGAAGGACGACTGCAGCGGCGTGTAACGGTAAAGCTGGTTCAGGATGACGTCGGCATTGGCGTCGCGCTTGAGCTCGACGACGACGCGATAGCCCTGACGGTCCGACTCGTCGCGCAGATCCGAGATGCCTTCGATGCGCTTGTCGCGCACCAGTTCGGCCATCTTCTCGATCATTGTCGCCTTGTTCACCTGATAGGGGATTTCGGTGATGATGATCTGCTCGCGGTCGCCGCGCATCGGCTCGATATGGGCACGGCCGCGCATGATGACCGAGCCGCGGCCGGTCTCATAGGCCGAGCGGATGCCCGAGCGGCCGAGAATGAGCGCGCCGGTCGGGAAGTCAGGCCCTGGGATGATTTCCATCAACTCCGGCAATTCGATCGCCGGATTGTCGATCAGCGCCACGCAGCCGTTGATGACTTCGACGAGGTTGTGCGGCGGAATGTTGGTCGCCATGCCGACCGCGATGCCGCCGGCGCCGTTGACGAGCAGGTTCGGGAACTTCGCGGGCACCACCACCGGCTCGCTCAGCGTGCCGTCGTAGTTGTCGCGGAAATCGACCGTTTCCTTGTCGAGGTCGTCAAGCAGCGAGTGCGCGGCCTTCTGCAGGCGGCATTCGGTGTAGCGTTCTGCCGCCGGCGGGTCGCCGTCGACGGAACCGAAGTTGCCTTGGCCGTCGATCAGCGGCAGCCGCAGCGACCAGTCCTGGGCCATGCGCGCCAGCGCATCGTAGATCGCCGAGTTGCCGTGTGGGTGGTATTTACCCATCACGTCGCCGGTGACACGGGCGCATTTGACGTACTTCTTGTTCCAGTCGATGCCGAGTTCGCTCATCCCGTAGAGGATGCGGCGATGAACGGGTTTCAGACCGTCACGCACATCTGGAAGCGCGCGGCTGACGATGACGCTCATGGCGTAATCGAGATAGGACCGCTGCATTTCCTCGATGATGGAAATCGGCTCGATGCCTGGCGGAGTCTTTCCGCCGCCGGGAGTGCTTTGCTCAGTCAATTGTGATCACGATCTTTGTTCAGAATCAGTCGGATATTTATAGCCGAATGCGCCTGGAAGCGCCAATTTTGGCCCGTGGTTGTGAACAGTCTTTTGCCGTCGGAGCAGGCTTTTCTAGGGCATTGCAGCGTAAATCGGAAGTGCTGGCGACAAAGTCGGCTGCCCGGCCTGAACGGCTGTGAGAAGGTTCCGTCACATCCTCATTAAGCTATTGCTTAAGCTTTGGCCACCGACCCCTTCCCAAGCCCCCTCCGCTTGCCTAACAATGCCGATCCGCCACCGGGAAAACTCGGGGTGACAATCCGGAAGGGGAAACGGATGTTCAATGTCGACCTGCTGGTCAACGCACTCACCACGCTGCTCGTTACGCTCGATCCGCCGGGCCTTGCCCCGATCTTTCTGAGCCTCACGGTCGGCCTCAGCCGGCAGGAACGGTTTCAGGTCGCGACGCGCGGCTCGCTGATCGCCTTCTTCATCCTTGCCGCCTTCGCCGTATTCGGCAACGGCATTCTCGGTCTGCTCGGCATCTCCATCGGCGCCTTCCGCATCGCCGGCGGCCTGCTGTTGTTCTGGATCTCGTTTGAGATGATTTTCGAGAAGCGTCAGGAGCGGAAGGAAAAGACCGGCGAAAACGCCACCGTCAAGGACCACATCCACAATATCGCCGTGTTCCCGCTCGCCCTGCCGCTGATTGCCGGACCGGGCGCGATCTCTGCGACGATCCTGCTCGCCGGCTCGTTCCCGACCGCGGTCGAGCGCACGCAGCTGCTGATCGTCATCGCGCTGTCGATGGTCAGCCTCTTCCTGGCCCTTGTTATCGCCGAACGCATCGACCGCTTTCTCGGCGTCACCGGCCGGGCAATCCTCACCCGCCTGCTCGGCGTTATCCTGGCGGCATTGGCGGTTCAGTTCGTCGTTGATGGCGTGAAATCGGCAATGGCGATCTGAGGCCATTGCGACGTTGGCTGGCCGAGGCTTTCGTTTGAACGCAAGAAGGGCCGGCGTATGTCGGCCCGAGATTGATGACAAAGCTGATTTCGCCGTCCGACCGTTCTGCCGTCATCCTCGGGCTTGACCCGAGGATCCAACCCTGTCGCCACGGCGCAAGGGCCAGGGGGCGCTGGATGCTCGGGTCAAGCCCGAGCATGACGCAAAGAGAGGAGCTTTTGGCGATCCGCGTGTTGCACAGAGGCGAGGTTCGTCAACGGCGTAAGGGCCGGTTTCCCGGCCCTTCTTCAATGTCACGATATTGCCAAACCAAGACCCGCATCGTCTGAGGCTGGTCGCCACAGTGCTTCCGCGACGGCAGATCGCTGAGGCGTGGCTCAGAACGGGATGTCGTCGTCCAGGTCGCGCGAGAAGTTGCCCCCACCCTGGCTGCCCTGACCACCCTGGCCGCCGCCGGAGCGTCCGCCACCGGAGGACTGGCGCGGCTGCTGGTCGTAGTCGTCGTAGCCACCACCGCCGCCACCGAAGTCACTCGAACCGCCACGGCTGACGCCGGAGCCACCGCCCTCGCCGCGACCGTCAAGCATCGTCAGCGTCGAGTTGAAGCCCTGCAGCACGACTTCCGTCGAGTAACGGTCGTTGCCGGTCTGGTCCTGCCATTTGCGGGTCTGCAGCGCACCTTCGATATAGAGCTTGGCGCCCTTCTTGACGTATTGCTCGACGACCTTGCACAGGCCTTCGTTGAAGACGACGACGGTGTGCCATTCGGTTTTCTCGCGACGTTCGCCGCTGTTGCGGTCGCGCCAGGTCTCCGATGTGGCAATGCGCAGGTTGGCGATCGGCCGGCCGTCCTGCGTGCGCCGGATTTCCGGGTCCGCCCCGACGTTGCCGACCAAGATTACCTTGTTGACACTACCAGCCATATTGCTTTTCCCGTGGTTTTGCCGCGCCACCGGCACGGCTTTCGAATTTCAAGAACGCACATCTTAGCGGTCCGCCGCTGCGGATACGCCCCGCATCATACATAATCCACAACAGATTTGGTCGATTTGCGCGTTGTTTGTTCTTTCTTTGTTCTAATATTTCACTATGATCCTGTCAACCGAATCGAAATGGCCACCAGTTTTGCCGATTGCGCCTCGACATGGGCGTTAGCGTCATTACATAGGGGGCTTTCAACCGACATGCAAAAGCTGGCTTCCGATGAGCGAACTCAAGACCATCTCCATTCGTGGCGCGCGCGAGCACAATCTCAAGGGCATCGACCTCGATCTGCCGCGCAACAAGCTGATCGTGATGACCGGGCTTTCAGGCTCCGGCAAGTCGTCGCTTGCCTTTGATACGATCTATGCCGAAGGCCAGCGCCGCTACGTCGAGAGCCTGTCGGCCTATGCGCGCCAATTCCTCGAGATGATGCAGAAGCCGGATGTCGACCAGATCGACGGCCTGTCGCCGGCGATTTCGATCGAGCAGAAGACGACCTCGCGCAACCCGCGCTCGACCGTCGGAACCGTGACCGAGATCTACGACTACATGCGTCTGCTTTTCGCGCGCGTCGGTGTGCCCTATTCGCCGGCGACCGGGTTGCCGATCGAGAGCCAGACGGTCAGCCAGATGGTCGACCGGGTTCTCGCCTTCGGCGAAGGAACGCGCCTTTATATCCTTGCGCCGCTCGTGCGCGGTCGCAAGGGCGAGTACAAGAAGGAACTCGCCGAACTGATGAAGAAGGGTTTTCAGCGCGTCAAGGTCGACGGCACCTTCTACGAAATCGCCGAGGTTCCGGCGCTCGACAAGAAGTACAAGCACGACATCGACGTGGTCGTCGACCGTGTCGTCGTGCGGCCCGATCTTGCCTCGCGCCTGGCCGACAGCCTGGAAACCTGCCTGACGCTGGCCGATGGTCTTGCCGTCGCCGAATTTGCCGACAAGGCGCTGCCGCCGGAAGAAACGGCTGCCGGCGGCTCGGCCAACAAATCGCTCAACGAAACCCACCAGCGCGTGCTGTTTTCGGAAAAATTCGCCTGCCCGGTCTCCGGCTTTACGATTTCCGAGATCGAGCCACGCCTGTTCTCGTTCAACAATCCTTTCGGCGCCTGCCCGACCTGCGATGGTCTCGGCAGCCAGCAGAAGATCGACGAAGCGCTGATCGTGCCTGAAGACAACAGGACGCTGCGCGACGGCGCGATCGCGCCCTGGGCGAAATCATCGTCGCCCTACTACAACCAGACGCTGGAAGCGCTTGGCAAGGTTTTCGGCTTCAAGCTCGGCAATCGCTGGAGCGAGCTGTCTGCCGACGCGCAGAAAGCCATCTTGCATGGCACGGAGGAGAAGATCGTCTTCCACTATGAAGATGGTGCCCGCTCCTACAACACCACCAAGAATTTCGAGGGCATCGTGCCCAACCTCGAGCGCCGCTGGAAGGAAACCGACAGCGCCTGGGCGCGCGAGGAGATCGAGCGCTATATGTCGGCAGCCCCCTGCCCGGCCTGCGCCGGCTTCCGCCTGAAACCGGAAGCGCTCGCGGTCAAGATCGACACGCTGCATATCGGTCAGGTCACCGAGATGTCGATCCGCGTCGCCCGTGACTGGTTCGAGGCTCTGCCGGCGCATCTCAACACCAAGCAGAACGAGATAGCGGTTCGCATTCTCAAGGAGATCCGCGATCGCCTGCGCTTCCTCAACGACGTTGGCCTCGAATATCTCAGCCTGTCGCGTAACTCCGGCACACTGTCGGGCGGCGAGAGCCAGCGCATTCGCCTGGCATCGCAGATCGGCTCCGGCCTGACGGGCGTGCTTTACGTGCTGGACGAACCGTCGATCGGCCTGCATCAGCGCGACAACGCTCGCCTGCTCGATACGCTGCGCCACCTCCGCGACATCGGTAATACCGTCATCGTCGTCGAACATGATGAAGACGCGATCCTGACCGCCGACTATGTCGTCGATATCGGCCCGGCGGCCGGCATCCACGGCGGCGAGGTTATCGCGCAAGGGTCGCCCGCGGACGTCATCTCGAATCCGAAGTCGCTGACCGGAAAATATCTCTCCGGCGAGTTGTCGGTTGCCGTGCCGAGCGAGCGCCGCAAGCCGAAGAAGAAAAAGGAAATCGCCGTCGTCGGTGCGCGGGCCAATAACCTGAAGAATGTCACGGCGTCCATTCCGCTTGGCATTTTCACGGCCGTTACCGGCGTGTCGGGTGGCGGCAAGTCCACGTTCCTGATCGAGACGCTCTACAAGGCAGCCGCCCGTCGTATCATGGGTGCCCGCGAAAACCCGGCCGAGCATGACCGTATCGACGGCTTCGAGCACATCGACAAGGTGATCGACATCGACCAGTCGCCGATTGGCCGCACGCCGCGCTCCAACCCGGCCACCTATACCGGCGCCTTCACCCCGATCCGCGACTGGTTCGCCGGGCTGCCGGAAGCCAAGGCCCGCGGCTACCAGCCCGGCCGCTTCTCTTTCAACGTCAAGGGCGGGCGCTGCGAAGCCTGCCAGGGCGACGGCGTCATCAAGATCGAGATGCACTTCCTGCCGGATGTCTACGTCACCTGCGACGTCTGCCACGGCAAGCGCTACAACCGCGAAACGCTGGACGTGCACTTCAAGGGCAAGTCGATCGCCGACGTGCTCGACATGACGGTCGAGGAAGGCGTGGAGTTCTTTGCTGCCGTTCCTGCCGTGCGCGACAAGCTGGTGACGCTGAACCAGGTGGGGCTTGGCTATATCAAGGTCGGCCAGCAGGCAAACACGCTGTCGGGCGGCGAAGCCCAGCGCGTCAAGCTCGCCAAGGAACTGTCGAAGCGCTCGACCGGACGCACGCTTTATATTCTCGACGAACCGACGACCGGCTTGCATTTCCACGACGTGGCAAAGCTTCTTGAAGTTCTGCATGAACTCGTCAACCAGGGCAATTCCGTCGTCGTCATCGAGCACAATCTCGAAGTCATCAAGACGGCCGACTGGGTCATCGACTTCGGTCCCGAAGGCGGCGATGGCGGTGGTGAAGTCATCGCCAAGGGAACGCCGGAGGACGTGGTCAAGGAGCCGCGCTCCTACACCGGTCAGTTCCTGAAGGAGCTGCTGGAGCGTCGTCCGATGAGAAAGGTCGAGGCGGCCGAGTGAGCGTCTCGGGCAACGGGCGGAGCAGCGCTGTCGCCGGTCTCGCGATGATGCGACCGGCGACGATGAACGACCTGCCCGCCGTGCAGGATGTCACCGTTGCAGCCTACGCGCCCTATACGGTCCTGCTCGGTGGACCGCCCTTGCCCGTAGCCGAGGATTACGAGGCTCGCATCGCGCGCGAAGAGGTCTGGATCCGAGACGATGGCGACGCGATTTCCGCGCTTGCCGTTTTCGAACGGCAGACGGATCACCTTTTGATCTTCAGTATCGCGGTTGCACCCGCCTTCCAAGGCCAGGGAATTGGGATCGAACTGTTGCGAGTCCTTGATGCGCAGGCGGTCGAACGGGGCGTGGCGGAAGTGCGGCCGTCTGCCAATGCGCGGATGGAGCGAAGCATCGCACTTTACCGTGCCTATGGTTTTCAAGAAATGGGTCGCCGCCCGAACCCCTATCGGCCAGGGTAGACGCTGGTGCATATGGCCAAGCCCGCAGCGTGGACGGCCGTTGAACAAAGCTAGATGCGGCTTGAATTTGCCGCCATGAGGAGGATGGGATGACACAATCCGGAAAGATCCGCGTTGGTATTGGCGGTTGGACCTTCGAGCCCTGGGAGGGCACGTTTTATCCCGACCGCCTGTCGAAGAAGCGACAGCTTGAATTTGCCGGCAAGGAGTTGCGGGCGATCGAGGTCAACGGCACCTATTATTCGTCGCAGAAGCCGGAAACCTTCGCCAAGTGGGCGGCCGACGTGCCGGATGGTTTCATCTTTTCGCTGAAGGCCAGCCGCTTCGTCACTAATCGCAAGGTTCTGGCCGATGCCGGTGAATCCATGCAGAAATTCCTGACGCAGGGGCTGACGGAACTCGGGCCCCATCTCGGGCCGATCCTGTGGCAGTTCGCGCCGACGAAGAAGTTCGAGCCGGAGGATTTCGAAGGCTTCCTCAAACTCCTTCCGGAAAAGCAGGATGGTCTGCCACTGCGCCACGTCGTCGAGGTGCGCAATCCGACGTTCCAGGTACGCGAGTTCGTCGACCTGCTTGAAAAATATAAGGTGGCCGTCGTTCTCGCAGAACATGCGGACTATCCGATGATCGCCGATGTCACCGCCGATTTCGTCTATCTGCGCCTGCAGAAGGGCAGTGACGACATCAAGACCTGCTATGCGAGCGACCAGCTCGATCTCTGGGCGGAGCGCGCCAAAACCTTTGCTGCCGGCGGAGAGCCGGATGTGCTGGCCAAGAGCGCACCCGATCGCAAGGCAAAGAAGGAGCCGCGCGATGTCTTTGCCTTCTTCATCACCGAAGGCAAGGTGAATGCGCCGAACGGCGCGCGCGAGCTGCAAAAACGCGTCGACTGACCGTAACGCGAGGCGCGGGAGACCACCCGCGCTATGTTTTGAATGGTCGTGTGGGGCGGCCTCAGGAACCTTGGAACGAATCAGGTTCGCTGCCGCCCACATCGGTCGTCGCGGCGCAATCGCGATTGCCCCTGCGGATGCCATTTATGTGCTTTTTTACCCTTCAAAAATTTCATTTTCCGCCTGCCGCTGCGGCAGTGTCACAGACAACCTGCGGAAGTGCCTGATTTTCAAGGCATTGGCCGCTGTCCCCGTTTTCCACAGCCGATCCACACAACATCTAGCGCTCAAACTTCCGTCACAAACCACCCCTTGACGCCCCGGGACGATTCACGGTTAATGGATTTTACGTTGCGACGGCGGCGGACCGGATTGTTTTGAGCCCGGTTCATCTCACCAAATCGTCGGTGCTGGCAGGCGGTAATTGCGGGTTCCCCGCTTGAGCCGCAGCGAGAGATTTTGTGCGCATTTTCGGGCCTGCTTGAGCAACTTTTGGCTGGCATAACGAAGTTGTTGATACTATATTTAGTGTTTGCAGCCAGCCTACCTCACAAGATACAGGGTCACCCAAATCTGGGTTTCCCTTCAAGGACGGAAGCTGAGACTGGCTGCGGAATGCCTCCGCGGCCGGGCGGGGACAACTGCGCCTGTGGCGGGCGCATGGCAACACGAAGGACACGGGACAATGCTGATCGAACGTCGTTTCACGAAAGCCGGGCAATCCGCCTATGCGGAGATAGAGTTCCGCAAGGCTACGAGTGAAATCAAGAATCCGGACGGCTCGATCGTCTTCCGTCTTGCCGATATCGACGTACCGGCGCAGTTCAGTCAGGTTGCCGCCGATATTCTCGCCCAGAAATATTTCCGCAAGGCCGGCGTGCCTGCGAAGCTCAAGCGCGTCGAGGAGAACGATGTCCCCTCCTTCCTCTGGCGCTCGGTTCCCGACACGGAGGCGCTGAAGGCGCTGCCGAAGGATGAGCAGTACGGTTCCGAAACCGATGCCCGTCAGGTTTTCGATCGCCTGGCCGGCACCTGGGCCTATTGGGGCTGGAAGGGCGGCTACTTCGACAGCGAAGAAGACGCCTCCGCCTTCCGCGACGAACTTGCCTATATGCTCGCCACCCAGCGCGTCGCGCCAAACTCCCCGCAATGGTTCAACACAGGCCTGCATTGGGCCTATGGCATCGACGGCCCCGGCCAGGGCCACTTCTATGTCGATCCCTTCACCGGCAAGCTGACGAAGTCCAAGTCTGCCTACGAACACCCGCAGCCGCATGCCTGCTTCATCCAGTCGGTTGCCGACGACCTCGTCAACGAGGGCGGCATCATGGACCTTTGGGTGCGTGAGGCGCGCCTGTTCAAGTACGGCTCCGGCACCGGCTCCAACTTCTCGCATCTGCGCAGCGAAGGCGAAAAGCTTTCGGGCGGCGGCAAGTCGTCGGGCCTGATGTCCTTCCTGAAGATCGGCGACCGCGCAGCCGGTGCCATCAAGTCCGGTGGCACCACCCGTCGCGCCGCCAAGATGGTCGTCGTCGATATCGACCACCCGGATATCGAGGAATACATCAACTGGAAGGTGAAGGAGGAGCAGAAGGTTGCAGCGCTCGTCACCGGCTCGAAGGTCGTCGCCAAGCATTTGAAGGCGATCATGAAGGCCTGCGTCAACTGCGACGGCACCGACGATGCCTGCTACGACCCCAAGCAGAACCCGGCGCTCAAGCGCGAGATCCGCGCTGCAAAGCAGGCGCTGGTTCCTGAGAATTACGTCCAACGGGTCATCCAGTTCGCCAAGCAGGGTTACAAGGACCTCGAGTTCAAGACCTACGACACCGACTGGGACTCGGAAGCCTATCTCACGGTTTCGGGCCAGAATTCCAACAACTCCGTCTCGATCAAGGATGACTTCCTGCGCGCCGTCGAAGCCGATGGCGACTGGCACCTGACCGCCCGCAAGGACGGCCGCGTGATGAAGACGCTGAAGGCGCGCGACCTCTGGGAGTCGATCTCTTACGCCGCCTGGGCGTCGGCCGATCCGGGCCTGCACTTCAACACGACGATGAACGACTGGCACACCAGCCCCGCCGCCGGCCCGATCCGTGCGTCGAACCCGTGCTCGGAATACATGTTCCTCGACGACACCGCCTGCAACCTCGCCTCGCTGAACCTGATGATGTTCAAGGACGCGGCGACGAAGCGCATCAACATCGCCGACTACGAGCACGCCGTGCGTCTGTGGACCGTGGTCCTCGAAGTCTCCGTGATGATGGCGCAGTTCCCGTCCCGCGAGATTGCCGAACTGTCCTACGAATACCGCACGCTCGGCCTCGGCTATGCCAATATCGGCGGCCTGCTGATGTCCTCCGGCATTCCCTATGACTCGACCGAAGGCCGCGCCATTGCCGGCGCGCTGACGGCGATCATGACCGGCGTTTCCTATGCCACTTCGGCGGAAATGGCGGCCAAGCTCGGTCCGTTCCCGGGCTTTGCGCCGAACCGCGACAACATGCTGCGCGTCATCCGCAACCATCGCCGCGCCGCTTATGGCGAGACGACGGGCTATGAAGGCCTCTCGGTCAACCCGGTCGCCCTCATCCATGGCGAAAATCCGGACCAGGACCTCGTCATCCACGCCATGAGCGCCTGGGACAAGGCGCTGGAGCTCGGCGAGAAGCACGGCTACCGCAACGCCCAGGCAACCGTCATCGCGCCGACCGGCACGATCGGCCTTGTCATGGACTGCGACACGACCGGCATCGAGCCCGATTTCGCGCTGGTCAAGTTCAAGAAGCTCGCCGGTGGCGGTTACTTCAAGATCATCAACCGCGCCGTTCCGGAAGCTCTGCGTTCGCTCGGCTACACCGAGAGCCAGCTTGCCGAGATGGAAGCCTATGCCGTCGGCCATGGCAACCTCAACCAGGCGCCTGCGATCAACCCCTCGACGCTGAAGGCCAAGGGCTTCATCGACGAGAAGGTCGAGGCCGTCAACGCTGCCCTGAAGTCGGCCTTCGACATCAAGTTCGTCTTCAACCAGTGGACGCTCGGCGCGGACTTCCTCAAGGGTGCGCTGAAGGTCACCGACGAGCAGCTCGCGCAGATGGACTTCAACCTCCTGGAGCACATGGGCTTCTCGAAGAAGGATATCGAAGCGGCCAACATCCACGTTTGCGGCGCGATGACGCTTGAAGGCGCGCCGTTCCTCAAGAACGAACACCTGCCCGTCTTCGATTGCGCCAACCCGTGCGGCAAGATCGGCAAGCGTTACCTCTCGGTCGAAAGCCACATCCGCATGATGGCTGCCGCCCAGCCGTTCATCTCGGGCGCCATCTCCAAGACGATCAACATGCCGAACGAGGCGACCGTCGAGGATTGCAAGAACGCCTACATGCTCTCCTGGAAGCTGGCGCTGAAGGCCAACGCGCTTTATCGCGATGGTTCCAAGCTGTCGCAGCCGCTGAATGCCTCGTTGATCGAAGACGAGAACGACGAGGATGCGCTGGAGGATCTGATCCAGGCGCCGGCCGCTGCCCAGGCCGTGACCATCACGGAGAAGATCGTCGAGCGCGTCATCGAGAAGGTGATCCGCGCCCGCGAAAAGCTGCCGAACCGCCGCCAGGGTTACACCCAGAAGGCGGTTGTCGGTGGCCACAAGGTCTACCTGCGCACCGGCGAATTCGGCGATGGCCGCCTCGGCGAGATCTTCATCGACATGCACAAGGAAGGTGCCGCCTTCCGGGCGATGATGAACAACTTCGCGATCGCCATCTCGCTCGGCCTGCAATACGGCGTGCCGCTGGAAGAATATGTGGAGGCCTTCACCTTCACCAAGTTCGAGCCGGCCGGCATGGTCCAGGGCAACGACGCGATCAAGAACGCGACGTCGATCCTCGACTACGTCTTCCGCGAACTGGCCGTGTCTTACCTCGGCCGTCACGATCTGGCCCATGTCGACACGTCCGACTTCAGCAACACGGCGCTCGGCAAAGGGATCCAGGAAGGCAAGACCAACCTGATCTCCACCGGCTGGACCCGCGGCTACAAGCCCTCCATCGTCGGCGGCACGGCCGATCGCGCCGGTGAGCCGAAGGGTTCGTCGACCGCTGCCCCTGCCCGTGCCTCCTCCAGTGCAACGGTAACCTCGATTGCCGGCAACACGGTCCGCAAGATCGAGCAGACGACAGCGATCGCAACCTCTGAAATCGTCGCCTTCAAGCGCGACTACGAAGAGCGCGCGGCGGAACTCGCCGAGGAAATCGCCGAGGAAACGGTCAGCGAGACGGTAACGGAAGTGACGGCCCTGTTCTCCGACAAGGCGGCCGCCGAAGCGGCATCGGCCAAGTCGGACGCCAAGAAGCTCGAAGCCGAACGCCGCGCCCGCTCGATCATGCAGGGCTATACCGGCAACATCTGCTCCGAGTGCCAGAACTTCACCATGGTGCGCAACGGCACTTGCGAGAAGTGCGACACCTGCGGCGCCACCAGCGGCTGCAGCTGATATCTGCTGGAATCTCTTGAAGAATAAAGGCCAGCCCGGAGGAAACTTCGGGCTGGCTTGCAACTTGGAACAAACAGGGAACCTAAGATTGCACTGATGCTCGAGCCGTGTGTCCGAACGATGTGCATGGTGCAGGCTCCCAAAGCTGTTTCACTTGTCGAACGCGAGTTCATCCCAAATGACTGTCCCCAACATCGACATCATCCTCGAAGATCCGAGCAAGGACGATCTACGCACGATCGTCGCGACGCTTGATGCCTATAACGATGCGCACAGCGGTATGGTCGACCAGCCTGGCTTCGCCGTCCTCATTCGCGATCCCGAAACGAAGGCGGCAATCGGCGGGCTTTATGCGACAGATGGCTATGGCTGGGGTTTCATCCGCTATCTCGCGGTGCCGGAAAGTTTCCGCGGCCAAGGCCTGGGGCAGCGATTGATCGCCGAAGCGGAGAAGATTGCGCGCGATCGCGGTTACATCGGCCTTTGGCTCGATACTTTCGAATTCCAGGCACGGCCGTTTTACGAAAAGCGGGGATTCGAGGTGTTCGGCCAGCTGGAGGGCGGGTCCGGTGCTATCCCGCGTTATTTCCTGAAGAAGCGGTTTGAGAGTTAGCTGACTTCAAAGGCAGACGCGTTCGCGTCGCTGGCCCTGACGCGACCATTGCTTCGGTTGATGGGAGCGTGGGAGATCGCACCCGCGCAACCGAAGCCGTTTTGGCGAAATGCCCATTTCCATGGGATTCCAGTCTGCCCTCACCGGATTATTTCGGTGAGACGATGCCCTGGTAATAGTCGCCGTCGCCGCCAACATAATTCACACCATAACCACCACCCGTGGTTTGCGCACAGGCAGCCAAGGTGGAGAGAACGAGTAGCAACATCGCGGTTTTCATAGGCTTTTGCTCCTTCAGCATCGTTTGATCTTCGGCCGTGCGCTACCGCCGAAGCGACGCATGACGATTTGACCCGACAATTCTATGATACTCGGCGCGGTGAGTATCAAGGACATTGATTGTTTAAGGCTAATTTGTGCTTGCCTGTGATGTGTTCAATGCCTGCGTGTAACTTGAGTGCGGCAAACGCGCCTGCTTCAGGCCAGGCCGTCGTTCTGGTCATGGCCCTGGCTTTGAACGCGCCAGCGCTCTTACTGCCAGAAGGGTGAACCAGGCAGACAACGGCGGGCGCCGAGGTGCCTGGCTCTCAGAAACTTGCCTCAAGCCGCCTGCCCAGGGAAAACCGAAACGAAATCTCACGTCGACAGATGTTTGCCCGAATGCTCGCGCTCTCGCCAGTAACGCAGCCGGAGGCGCGGCGCCATGACCCACGCGATGAAGGGCGTGAGGATGAAACACGTCACCACGACGACCGGTAGGAAGTACTTGGCGTTGTCGGCCAGCACCGGAATGGAGAGAACGATGACTGCACCGATGCCGAAGAGCACGGCGTTGATCATTAGTCCAACCATGATGGCAAGCTGCAGGCGTACGGACATGCTGGCCTCCCTCGAGAACCACCCAATGGGAACGCTGCCTTTTGCGAATGGTTCCAGAGTCCGGATTGTAGCAGAAACGGTTTACTCGCGAAATAAGAGCACAAATCGGCCGCCGTTCGTTTTCTCCCTGTCGTTTCCACGCCGCTGCCCTATGCTTGTCGTCAAGCGACCGATCACCCAATTGGATTGGGACATGTGAGCTGTACCGCACAACCTGATTCACTGTCGATCGCTTCAGTCTGAGGGAGACCGCATGCCGAGCAGTCCTTACGAAACCCTGGGCGTCAACCGGGACGCCAGGCAAAAAGATATTCAGAGCGCCTACCGCAAGCTCGCCAAGAAACTTCATCCCGATCTCAATCCCGGAGACAAGGGAGCCGAGGATCGTTTCAAGGCGGTATCGGCCGCCTACGCGCTGCTGAGCGACGAGGAGAAGCGCGGCAAGTACGATCGCGGCGAAATCGACGAGACCGGCGCGGAAACGGCACCGAGAAACTTCTACCGCGATTATGCCGGAGCCGGCGACACGGCCGGGCGCTACGAAAGCGCCCACGGCTTCTCCGATTTCGGCGATGCGGACGATATCTTCTCCAGCTTCTTTTCTCGTCGTGGTCGGGGCCAACAATCCATGCGCGGGCGCGATGCACATTTCTCGATGGAGATCGATCTGCTCGAGGCGGTCAATGGCGCCAAGAAACAGATCAGCCTGCCGGGTGGCGGGCCGGCCCTTGATCTGACGATCCCACCGGGTACGCGCGACGGCCAGACGCTGCGTCTGCGCGGCAAGGGTGAGCCCGGTCTCAACGGCGCGGCCGCCGGTGACGCGCTGATCGACATTCGCGTGCGGCCGCATTCGCTGTTCCAGCTGGATGGCGAGGATGTGCGCTATGACATTCCGATTTCGCTGAGCGAAGCGGTGCTTGGCGGCAAGATCCGGGTTCCGACCATGGACGGCGCCGTCAATGTCACGATCCCGCCGAACTCCAACACCGGCAAGGTCTTGCGGCTGAAGGGCAAAGGCCTGCGCAAGCCGGGTGGCGGCCATGGCGATGCCTATGTGACGTTGAAGATCACGCTTTCGCCGCAGGCAGATCCGGCGCTCGCCGCCTTCGTCGAGGGCTGGGCGGCCGGAAAAGCGGAGAATCCGCGCAAGAACCTGGGAGGCAACGCATGAACGACAGCGAGTTTTGCGAACACCTCCAAATCGAGGTCACGGTGCTCAAGGTCTGGGTCGAGCAGCGCTGGCTTGTGCCGCGCCGGGCCGAGAGCGGCTGGCACTTCGAAAACGATGATCTCGCCCGTGCCCGGCTCATCCAGGACCTGACCGGCCCCATGGGCGTCAACGATGAAGGCGTCGACGTCGCCATGCAGTTGCTCGATCAGATCCATGGCCTTCGCGGCCGGTTGGGCGCGTTGATGACGGCAATCCGCAGCCAGGATCCGGACATTCAGAGGCTGATACTGTCTCGGGTCGAAGACGAATAATCAACCGCGATCGCCGGCATCGCGACAAGACCAACGGTTTCGGCAACGAGCAAGGTGTTGACGAAGTCCTGCGGCCGCGCCTGCCTGCGACTTACTTTCCACCGGCGCCGGCCCGCGGAGACCCTGCTCGGGCTCCATCGAGGCAATCGTTAGGATTCGACTAAAAGGCGACCGCCTATTTTCACCTGGCTTCAAGCGAAATCGCGCAAAAAGGAAAGGATTGATAACCGGGGAAGGCAGGCGGAGAAAGTGGTACAGGTCGTTACGGTATCCGCGACCACAGCGGCCTATGCGGCAGAAGCCGTCAAGCCGAAAGCGCGTGTGTCCGGTGATGGCTCGGCCGACGAGGCGATCACCCTGCTTTCGACCCGTCGTTCCGGCGAGCCCACGATCACCCCCGCATCCGTTCCGAAGATGAAGGGCGCCCTGCCCCTGTCTTTGATGCTGATGAGCGCCGACGGCCGGCTGCCCCAGCAGACCGAGGCGGAAACCTTGCGCCGCTATCTCGAATACATGCGCGACGACGAGGACATGCCCGAAGAGCGCAAACACAATGGCCGGCAGGAAGATCCCGCCGGCCAGGAAGATGAGAACGGCGCCGCCGCCTGAGGCAGAGCCGCGCGTCACATCAGATTCGTCAGTGGTGCTTTTGACCGCCCGCAGCCGCAGCGCCACCGCTCGGCGTACCCACGGCAAGCGTGGCATCGACCTTACCGGCCTTCTCGAAGACGAGCGTAACCGGCACCGCTTCGCCCTCGGCAAACGGCTTCGACACCTGCATGAACATCAGATGCAGGCCGCCGGCCTTGAGCTTGACGGTCTCCCCGGCGGGGATGGCAACGCCGTCATCGAGCTTGCGCATCTTCATCACGTCGTTCTCCATCGCCATTTCGTGGATCTCGACGCGACCTGCGACCGCGCTCTCGACTGCCATGAGCCGGTCGTCAACGCTGCCGCCGTTCTTGATCGTCAGGAAGCCGCCGCCAACCTTGGCCCCCGGCAGCATCGCCTTGGCCGCGCCGCCGGAAATTTCGAGGTCGCCAACCTTTACCGGACCGTCCGCAGCCATATGCTCGCCGTGACCGGCATGCTCGTCGCCACCGGCCAGCGTCACCGTCACGGTGGGCGCCGGGCTCTTCAGGTCATGTGCGCTCTGGCCTTCGGCGGCCACCTCGTCCCAAACCACCTTACCGTCGGTACCGCACAGCTGGGTGGTCGGGAAGGCAAGTACGGTTTCCTTGTCGAAGCCTGAGATCTTACCCTTGACGACGAAGGTGTCGAAGAACTCCTCGGGCAGATTGCCGCCTTTCCAGCGGATCTCGATCGGGCCGGACGAGACCTTGTCACCGTGATTGTCATAGGTCTTCTGGTAATCGCCCTTGATGATTTCCAGCTCCCAGCCGGGCTTTGGCTGTGGCTTGGCAAAGACGAAGCCTTCGGGCAGCTTCATCTGCACTTCGGTCGTTGCCTTGCCGTCGCACCCATGCGGCACCTGCAGCACCGCCTTGAAGCTCGTTTCAGATTGCGCGCTGTCGGTTTCGAACGTCGCATGTGCGTGGGCGATGCTTGCGGTCGTAAGCGTAAGGCCGAGGGAAAGCACAGTCAGTCTGGTCGTGTTCATGTCGTACACTCCTGACCACATGCCGGTGGGAGCCCGGTGCTGTCGTGGTCGATGCCGCCATCGCGGCGCATTGAAATTGAATGCGGTGGAAGCGTTACGACTGGTGAGGAGGTCCGCGCGGCGGCGGCAGAAGGCGCAGGTGCCGGACGGTGATTTCGCCTTGCGCGCGGTGCAGATTGGTGCGCCAGCTGCCGGTTTCTGCGCGTTCGCTTTGCTGCGGCGGCGTCGGTAGCAGGGCAGCGCCCGCGAGCCGGCAGGCCTCGCAGACCGGCGCCATTGATGGCGACTTGCCGCTATCGTGGTCGATGCCGTCCATGCCGAAGCAGATATCGGCGATGGTTCCGTCGGGGAGCTGGTAGGCTGCGATCTCTGCAGGCGTCAGGCTTTTCGCCATCGCCGGCTTATGCGCGAAGGACAGGATGACGAGCGCGAAGGCGGCGACGATCCGCACAGCGATCCGCAAATGTCCTTCGCACCTAGTCATTGTCGTCCCCGGTATCGATCCTGAGTTATCCTCAAGCGGAGGAGAATGCAAAGGCAGAATTGACGCACCCGTTTCCGCGACTGAAAATCGCTGCGACAAAAATGTGTTTGACCGCGACACCGCCCCCTTGCCAAGTTCACGGGTTCGCCGTTATTTGGAGGCGATCTTGTTGGGAGAAACCGGTTCGCTCCGGTGCCGAAGGAGCAACCGCCCCGGAAACTCTCAGGCCAAAGGACCAGCAAGGTGCCGGTAGGACTCTGGAGAGAAGCGTTTTTGCGCTCGCCGAAGGGATAACAATCTCAGGCAAAGGGACAGAGGGGGCTCGAATTTGACGGCGTCTGACGCCGGAAGTGTGAGCCGGCGCGCGTGCGCCAGACCTGGAGGCCGGAGTTGGAAGAGATTTCCCATTTGAAACATACGCCGCTGCATGCGCTGCATCTGTCGCTGGGTGCCCGCATGGTGCCCTTTGCCGGCTACAGCATGCCGGTCCAATACCCCGACGGCGTGATGAAGGAGCACCTGCATACGCGCACCGCGGCAGGCCTGTTCGACGTCTCGCACATGGGCCAGGTCATCGTCCGGCCGAAGTCCGGCAAGATCGAGGACGCAGCCCTGGCGCTGGAAAAGCTGGTGCCGGTCGATGTGGTCGGCCTTGCCGAGGGCCGGCAGCGTTATGCGATCTTCACCAATGCCGAAGGCGGCATTCTTGACGACCTGATGATCGCCAACCGCGGCGACCACCTCTTCCTGGTCGTCAACGCCGCCTGCAAGGATGCCGATTTCGAGCATTTGAAGAAGGGCCTCGCCGACATCTGCGAAGTCACGATGCTGGACGATCGCGCGCTTATCGCGTTGCAGGGACCGCACGCCGAGGCAGTTCTTGGCGAATTGTGGGCTGACGTCTCGGCCATGCGCTTCATGGATGTCGCCGAAGCCGATCTGCACGATGTTACCTGCATCATCTCCCGCTCCGGCTACACCGGCGAAGACGGTTTCGAGATTTCCATTCCCTCGGTATCGGCCACCGACGTCACCCAGCGGCTGCTCGAACATCCTGATGTCAAGCCGATCGGCCTCGGCGCGCGCGATTCGCTGCGTCTCGAAGCGGGCCTTTGTCTCTACGGCAGTGATATCGATACCACGACCACGCCGGTCGAAGGCGCCATCGAATGGGCGATGCAGAAGAGCCGGCGTGCCGGTGGCGCCCGCGAGGGCGGCTTTCCCGGCGCGGATCGCATTCTTGGCCAGTTCGCAGAAGGCGCATCTCGCCGCCGCGTCGGCCTGAAGCCCGAGGGCCGCGCGCCGGTGCGCGGCGGCGCCAATCTTTTTGCCGACACCGAGGGCAAGACGCTCGTCGGCAAGGTTACATCAGGCGGATTCGGCCCCACCGTCGATGGCCCGGTTGCCATGGGCTATGTCGACGCCACCCATACCGACAACGGCACGACGGTTTATGCGGAGGTGCGCGGCAAATATCTGCCGGTCGTCGTCGCCGCCCTGCCCTTTGTCAAACAAACCTACAAACGCTGATCAGGAGAGAGCGCAAATGTTGAAGTTCACCGACGAACACGAGTGGCTGAAGGTCGAAGCTGGCGTAGCAACGGTCGGTATCACCGAACACGCGGCCGGCCAGCTCGGCGACCTCGTCTTTGTGGAACTGCCGGAAACCGGCTCCACCTTTGCCAAGGGCGACACGGCCGCAACCGTTGAATCCGTCAAGGCAGCATCCGACGTTTATTGTCCACTTGATGGCGAAATCGTCGAAATCAACCAGGCGATCGTTGACGACCCGTCGCTGGTCAACAGCGACCCGCAGGGCGCTGCCTGGTTCTTCAAGCTGAAACTCGCCGATCCGAACGCAGCCGACGCCCTTCTCGACGAAGCGGCCTACAAGGAGCTCGTCGCCTGATGAGCATGCCCAAGGACTTCACCTTTACCGACTACAAGCCGTATGACTTCGCCAACCGGCGTCATATCGGTCCGTCGCCGGCCGAAATGGATGAGATGCTGAAGGTCGTCGGTTATCCGTCGCTCGACGCCCTCATCGATGACACCGTGCCGCCGTCGATCCGTCAGAAGACGCCGCTCGCCTGGGGCGCGCCGATGACCGAGCGCGAAGCGCTCGACAAGATGCGCGAAACCGCCAACCGCAACCAGAAGCTTGTGTCGCTGATCGGCCAGGGTTATTACGGCACGATCACGCCGCCGGTCATCCAGCGCAACATCCTGGAAAACCCGGCCTGGTACACGGCTTACACGCCGTATCAGCCGGAAATCAGCCAGGGTCGCCTGGAAGCGCTGCTCAACTACCAGACCATGGTCTGCGACCTGACCGGCCTCGACGTTGCCAATGCCTCGCTGCTCGACGAAGCGACGGCCGCCGCCGAAGCGATGGCGATGGCCGAACGTGTCTCAAAGTCCAAGGCGAAAGCCTTCTTCGTCGATGAGAACTGCCATCCGCAGACGATCGCTCTCCTGAAGACCCGTGCCGAGCCGCTCGGCTGGCAGATCATCATCGGCAACCCGTTCACCGATCTCGATCCGGTCGATGTCTTCGGCGCCATCTTCCAGTACCCGGGCACCTACGGCCACGTCCATGACTTCACCGGCCTGATCGCCCGCCTGCACCAGACCGGCGCGATCGCGACGGTCGCGGCCGATCCGCTGGCACTTGCGCTGCTGAAGTCGCCCGGCGAAATGGGTGCGGACATTGCCATCGGCTGCACCCAGCGCTTCGGCGTTCCGGTCGGCTATGGCGGCCCGCATGCCGCCTACATGGCCGTCAAGGACGCGCACAAGCGCTCGATGCCCGGCCGTCTCGTCGGCGTCTCCGTCGACGCGCGCGGCAACCGCGCCTATCGTCTGTCGCTGCAGACCCGCGAACAGCACATCCGCCGCGAAAAGGCGACGTCGAACATCTGCACCGCCCAGGTGCTGCTTGCCGTCATGGCCTCGATGTATGCCGTCTTCCATGGACCGAAGGGCATCAAGGCGATTGCCCAGAGCGTTCACCAGAAGACCGTTCGCCTCGCCATGGGCCTCGAAAAGCTCGGCTACACTGTCGAGCCGGACGTATTCTTCGATACGATCACTGTCGATGTCGGCAAGCTGCAGGGCATCATCCTCAAGACCGCCGTCGCCGAGGAAGTCAACCTGCGCAAGATCGGCGACACCAAGATCGGCATCAGCCTCGACGAGCGCTCGCGTCCCGTCACGCTCGAAGCCGTCTGGCGGGCCTTTGGCGGCGACTTCAAGGTGGAAGAGTTCGAGCCGGGTTATCGCCTGCCGCAGCCGCTGCTGCGCACCAGCGAATACCTGACCCATCCGATCTTCCACATGAACCGCGCCGAAAGCGAAATGACGCGCTATATCCGCCGTCTTTCGGACCGCGACCTCGCGCTCGACCGGGCGATGATCCCGCTCGGCTCCTGCACGATGAAACTCAACGCCACGGCGGAGATGCTGCCGATCACCTGGCCGGAATTTGCCGAAATCCATCCTTTCGTTCCGAAGGATCAGGCCGCCGGCTACCAGCACATGATCGAGGACCTGTCGGAGAAGCTCTGCGCCGTTACCGGCTATGACGCGATCTCCATGCAGCCGAACTCCGGCGCCCAGGGCGAGTATGCCGGTCTGCTGACGATCCGCGCCTACCACCTGGCGCAGGGCAACGGCCATCGTGATGTCTGCCTGATCCCGACCTCGGCCCACGGCACCAACCCGGCCTCTGCCCAGATGGCCGGAATGAAGGTCGTTGTTATCAAGGTCAGCGACAACGGCGACATCGACATGGACGATTTCCGTGCGAAAGCCGAGCAGTACGCGGAAAACCTCTCGTGCTGCATGATCACCTATCCCTCGACGCACGGTGTGTTCGAGGAGAACGTGCGTGAGGTCTGCGAGATCGTGCACAAGCACGGCGGCCAGGTCTACCTGGACGGCGCCAACATGAATGCCATGGTCGGCCTTGCCCGCCCCGGCGACATCGGCTCCGACGTCAGCCACCTGAACCTGCACAAGACCTTCTGCATTCCGCATGGCGGCGGCGGTCCCGGCATGGGCCCGATCGGCGTCAAGGCGCATCTGGCACCTTACCTGCCGGGCCACCCGGAAACGGATGGCAATGACGGTGCGGTTTCGGCAGCTCCCTTCGGCTCGGCCTCGATCCTGCCGATCTCCTGGAGCTACTGCCTGATGATGGGCGGCGAAGGCCTGACCCAGGCGACGAAGGTGGCGATCCTCAACGCCAACTACATCGCCGCAAGGCTGAAAGGCGCCTACGAGGTGCTCTACAAGTCGTCCAAGGGCCGTGTGGCGCATGAGTGCATCATCGACACCCGTCCGCTGGTCGAAAGCGCCGGCGTCACCGTTGACGACGTTGCCAAGCGCCTGATCGACTGCGGTTTCCACGCTCCGACCATGAGCTGGCCGGTCGCCGGCACGCTGATGATCGAGCCGACGGAATCGGAAACCAAGGCCGAGATCGACCGCTTCTGTGATGCAATGCTGGCAATCCGCGAGGAAGCCCGCGCCATCGAGGAAGGCCGGATGGACAAGGTGAACAATCCGCTGAAGAACGCTCCGCACACGGTCGAAGACCTGGTCGGCGATTGGGATCGTCCCTATTCGCGCGAACAGGCCTGCTACCCGCCGGGCGCCTTCCGGGTCGACAAGTACTGGTCGCCGGTCAACCGCGTCGACAACGTCTTCGGCGACCGCAACCTCGTCTGCACCTGCCCGCCACTGGAAAGCTACGCGGAAGCAGCAGAATAAGCTGATGATAGGCGGGGCGCGCCGCAACGGCGCGCCCCGTATCCTACCTCTATTGGTGAAGCACGACACCGCGCGGCGGCAAGGTATTGTCTATCCAGAAGCGGACGAAGGCCTCGGCGAACTGCCAGTAACCCGAGAGCGACGACGGTTTGGCCGCATAGGCGTTCGCGCCGGCCTTGTAGGACCGGAAGACGTCGCTCGGACTGGTGGATGACGTCAGCACGATGACCGGCACCACCGACGTGCCCTCATTGGTGCGAATGCGCTCCAGCAATTCCATCCCGTCGACGCCGGGCATCTTGATATCGAGCAGCACATAATCGAAGTGGTCGTTCTCAAGGCGCGCCACGGCCTCGTCTGCGTGGATGACATGGACGATATCGAGAGTGTCGTCGGTCTGCGAAAGGGCGCGTGTGACGAAACGCGCGTCGTGCACGTCGTCGTCCACCACAAGCAATCGCTTCGGTGACTTGGCCAACCCGGTCGCCTTATCTGGTTTTCCGCTTCCGTTTCGGAAGGGTCACCACAAATCGTGCGCCTTCGGTGAAGTCCGTGTCAAGATGGATCGATCCGTTGTGGCTTTCGGCGATCCGCTTGGCGAGCGCAAGGCCGATGCCAGTGCCGCCATAGGTGCTTTCGTCATGGTGCAGGCGCTGGAACAGTTCGAAGATACGGGTTGCGAACCGCGGGTCGATGCCGATGCCATTGTCCTCGACGACAAGCTCGACTTGCTGACCGACGGCGCGGCCGTTGACGCGCACGACCGGCCCGCGATCCGGGTGGCGGTACTTTATGGCATTGCCGATCAGGTTCTGAACGAGCCGGCGCAAAAGCTCCGGATCACCCTGTACCTTTGGCAGCGCACCGATTTCGAAGGCCACATTCGCCTCGCGGGCGTGGCCGCCCAGAACGCCCAGCGTATCGGCGACGATGTCGCTGATGTTAACATCGGACCAGGTGCTGATCTGATAGGCGATTTGCGAATAATCGAGCAGGCTGTCGATCACCCGGTTCATCCGCTTGGCGCTGTCGCGCAGATGGCGGGCGCTGGCTGAGACATCATCCTGGTTGCCGGCGGCCAGCTCGTCCTCGATCATCTCGGAGAACATCGAGATGTGCCGCAACGGAGCCTTCAGGTCATGGGAGACGGTCGCCGTGAACTGATCGAGTGCCTCGTTCTTGTGCTCAAGCTCCTGTCGCTGGCGCTCGAGCGCCAGTTCCGCGCGCTTCAGTTCAGTCACGTCGACGCGCAGGACGACCGTGTTTCCGTCCTTGGTCTTGATATTTTCCACCCTCAGCCACCGGTCGCCGGCGTAACGGTAGATCTTCGCCCTGTTGTCCGGTTGGCGAAAATCCTGCAGTCGATGGGCCACCCAAGCCTGCCAGTCCGGGCTGTCGGGTAAGGCCTCGGGATAGTGGCCCTCCTTCTGCGCAAGCAGAAGGATCTCTTCGGCGGTGATGCCAGGGCGAAGCAAGGGGCCGGCCGGACCGCAGATCGTCACATAGGCGCGATTGTAGACCAGCAGCCTCTCCTCGGCATCGAAGATCGCGAAACCTTCGGGCATGACGTCGAGTGCTGCGTCGAGCATGTCGGACGCCTGCTGTCTCTCAAGCACGGCTCTAGCGAGATCAGAGACATCGCGGATGATGCCGATCAGGGCCAGCTCCTGCCCGGCGGCATCGATGAGCGGTGTCGTGCGCAAATGGCCTGAGAACGTCGAGCCGTCGCGCCTGACGTAGGTGTAGGTCGAAGTGCGCGCGATCCTCTCGTCGACCCTTGCGGCGCGATTGCGCAGCCGCCTGTTGTATTCGTCGTCGTCAGAATAGATAAGTCGCGCCGGCTGGCCGATGAACGCACCAGCTGCATAGCCGAATTGGGCAAGTGCGGCCGGGTTGGCCGAGCGAATGATGCGCTCCGCGTCGAGGATGATCACCGGATCGGGAAAGGTCTCATAGAGCGCCTTGAAGACAAGCTCCTCGTCGAACGCCGTCACGCCCATCTCCCCCAGTCACGCACCCTTATATCAGCAGAAAAAAGGCCCGGCGAAAACCCGGGCCCGATGGTCTGTTCGAGAAGGTTGGGACGCTCAGTGCGCGCGCACGACGGCATCGCCCTGGGCGGCGAGAGCGGCCAGATCGGCCGGCTTCAGCTCGACTGATTCACCACAGCCGCAGGCGGACGTCTGGTTTGGATTGTTGAAGGTGAAGCCGGAGCGCAAGGCCGTCACCTCGAAATCCATCTGCGTGCCGAGCAGGTAAAGCACGGCCTCGGGAGCGACCCAGACCTTTGCACCCTGGTGTTCGATCAAGTCGTCCTTCAAATTGGGTTCGGTTACCAGATCGACGGCATATTCCATGCCGGCGCAGCCGCCCTTCTTGATGCCGACGCGGATTCCCAAAGCGTCGCCACCTGCATTTTCAACGATCGCCAGAACGCGGCCGGCAGCAGCATCGGTCAAGCTCATCACGGCAAAGCCCATCGGCTCTTTCTCCTTGTCGTCACCGGGGTAAAGGCCCGGCGCTTTCCAGAATCAAATGTAGTGTCCGCAGCTTAACGGATCAATACGGGACCCTCAGTACCAGCCGACGGCGACCTGGGCCTCCTCCGACATGCGGTCAGGCGTCCACGGCGGATCGAAGGTCATCGAAACCTCGACACCTGACACGCCTTCGACGGCGCCCACCGCATTTTCGACCCAGCCGGGCATCTCGCCGGCAACAGGGCAGCCGGGCGCCGTCAGTGTCATGTCGATCTTGACCATGCGGTCGTCCTCGATATCGATCTTGTAGATCAGGCCGAGTTCGAAAATATCCGCCGGGATTTCCGGGTCGTAAACCGTCTTCAGTGCGCCAATGATATCGTCGCTCAGACGTGCCAGTTCTTCGGCCGGGATTGCCGAATGCACGATGCCCTCGCGGACGTCGATCTTGTCTTCCATTGCATCCAGGCTCATGTCGGCCTCCTAGACTTTCTATTTCAGTTCAGATGCTTGAGTAGAAGTTCTGAACCATTTTTCAAACTCGATCAGGCGAAGAACTTGCGCGCGTAGTCGAGCGCATCCGCCAGAGCGTCCACTTCGGCCCGCGTATTGTAGAGGCCGAAGGATGCCCGGCATGTGGAGGTCACGCCGAAGCGTTTCAAGAGCGGCTGCGCACAATGCGTACCCGCCCGCACCGCAACGCCGGCGCGATCGATCACCATCGAGATATCATGGGAGTGAACACCGGCAATCTCGAAGGAGAAGATGCTGCCCTTGCCAGGCGCATCGCCAAACACCTTGAGCGAGTTGATCGCTGATAGACGCTCGCGCGCATAGGCGGTCAGATCTGCCTCGTGTTTCGTGATCGCCGCCCGGCCGATCTTTTCCATGTAGTCGAGAGCATAACCGAGCCCGATCGCCTGGACGATCGGCGGTGTGCCGGCTTCGAAACGATGCGGCGGATCGTTATAGGTGACGCGGTCTTCGGTCACTTCCTCGATCATTTCGCCGCCGCCCATGAAGGGTCGCATTTCCTTCAGGCGGTCCATCTTGCCGTAAAGCACGCCGATGCCGGAGGGGCCGTAGAGCTTGTGACCGGTCATCACGTACCAGTCGCAATCGATGTCCTGCACGTCGACCGGCGTATGAACGGCGCCCTGACTGCCGTCGACCAGCACCGGAATGCCGCGCTCGCGGGCGATGCGGCAGATCTCCTTGACCGGAACCACGGTGCCCAGAGCGTTCGACATATGGGTAATGGCGATGAGCTTTGTGCGCTCCGTCAGGCACTTGACGAAATCTTCGATATGGAATGCGCCGTCATCGTCGATCGGCGCCCAGACCAGCTTGGCGCCCTGGCGTTCGCGGATGAAATGCCACGGCACGATGTTGGAGTGGTGCTCCATGATCGACAGCACGATCTCGTCGCCCTCGCCCAGCTTCGGCATGCCGTAGCCATAGGCGACCGTGTTGATCGCCTCGGTCGAAGACTTGGTGAAGATGATGTTGTCGGCGGATGGTGCGTTCAGGAAGCGGCGCACTTTCTCGCGCGACGCCTCGTAGGCTTCGGTGGCCGCATTCGAGAGGAAATGCAGTCCGCGATGCACATTGGCGTATTCGTTGGCGTAGGCATGGGACACCGCGTCGATGACGACCTGCGGCTTCTGCGCCGATGCGCCGTTGTCGAGATAGACAAGCGGCTTGCCATAGACGGTCCGCGACAGGATCGGGAAATCCTTGCGGATCGCTTCGACGTCATAGGCTGGCACCGGCACAGTGTGTTCCATGTCTTTCAATCCAATCAGACGCGCCTGTCAGGCATGCTTCACGAGCCAGGTCGAGATTACGCCTTCCAGCGCCTCGACCAGCGGCTCGTCTTCGAGTTCCTCGACGATTTCGGCGACGAAGGCGTTGACGAGCATCGCCCGCGCCTTGTTTTCCGGGATGCCGCGCGCAAGCAGATAGAAGAGCTGCGTGTGGTCGATGTCGGTAACCGTCGCGCCGTGACCGCACTGCACGTCGTCGGCGAAGATCTCCAGCTCGGGCTTGGACGAAAGGTCGGCATCGTCCGAAAGAAGCAGCGTGTTGCACGCCATCCGCGCGTCGGTCTTCTGCGCGTCCTTGGCCACCAGGATCTTGCCCTGGAAGACGCCTTTGGCGCGATCGAAGACCACGTTGCGGATGATTTCCGTCGATGTGGTGTGCGGCACGTTGTGGCCAAGCGTGAAGGTCACGTCAGTGTGGCTTTCGCCGCCGAGCAGGTTGATGCCGCGCAGTTTGAAGTCGGCGCCTTCGCCGCTCGTCTTGCCGTGGATCTCCTGTCGCACCAGCTTGCCGCCGGCATTGATGACGAAAAGATACAGCTTGGCGTCCTTGGCGAGATCGAAGCGGATCTGGCCGAAATGCGTGTCGGCGACCCCCTGCTGCTGCAGGATGATCCAGATGATATCTGCGCCTTCGCCCACCGTCACGTCGTTGACTGTCGAGACCAGGCTCTCGCCGTCATCGGTCGACAGGTGGCGCTCGATCACGGTTGCCTTGGTGCCAGCACCGAAGGAAACCGGGAAGCGCGTATGCGCCTGGCCCATGCTCTGTACCAGCTGGATTTCGAGCGGATCTTCCAGCGCGGTGCCGTCTGCGATCGCAAGTTCCAGACCGCCGCGCACAAGGCCGCCATTGATGCGCCCGATCGCGTCGTCGGAGCCGAGCACGGCAAGGCCAGCGGCGGCAGAACCGTCGAGCAGGCTATCGGTATAGGAACGGATCGTTACGCCCTCAGGCGCATTACCCTTGAGGTCGGCATGGCCGTTGCGCATCGAAAGCACGGTCGAGCCGGCGACAAGTGCCTCGACGCGAGCGGCGAACGCCGTCGGATCGGCGGCAGGCACTGTCCGCAGCAGTGTGCGAAGGTCCGTATAGTGCCAGGATTCGACGCGGCGCGTCGGCAGGCCGGCCGTCCGCAGTTCGTGCACCAAGGTGTCACGAACCGACAGTACCGAGCCGTCGCCCGGCAGATCGCCGATCTGCGCGGTATAGGCATCGACGAGCGCCGTTTCGGCTGCCGTCATCTTGATTGCCTGTTGCATATTCATTCGAACACTCCTTCAACAGGCCCTAGGCCGCGGCCTCGATGAGGTCCGCGTAGCCGTTGGCTTCGAGTTCGTGTGCCAGCGTCTTGTCGCCCGACTTGATGACCTGTCCCTTGTAGAGCACGTGCACGGTGTCCGGAATGATGTAGTCGAGCAGGCGCTGGTAGTGGGTGATGACGATCACGGCGCGGTCGGGCGAACGCAGCGCGTTGACGCCGTCGGCAACGATCTTCAACGCATCGATGTCAAGACCGGAGTCTGTTTCGTCGAGCACGCACAGCTTCGGCTCGAGCAGAGCCATCTGCAGGATCTCGGCGCGCTTCTTTTCACCGCCGGAGAAGCCGACGTTCAGCGGACGGCGCAGCATCTCCGGCGCGATCTTCAGCTCGGCGGCGGCTTCCTTGACCCGACGCATGAAGTCCGGCGTCGTCATCTCGTCTTCGCCGCGATACTTGCGCTGCTCGTTCATTGCCACCTTCAGGAACTGCATGGTGGCAACGCCCGGGATTTCGACCGGGTACTGGAAGGCGAGGAAGATGCCCTTGGCCGCACGCTCGGAAGCCTCGAGCTCGAGGATGTTCTCGCCGTTGTAAAGGATCTCGCCTTCGGTGACTTCGTAGTCTTCGCGGCCAGACAGGATGTAGGACAGCGTCGACTTGCCGGAGCCGTTCGGACCCATGATGGCGGCGACTTCGCCGGCCTTCACGGTCAGGTTCAGGCCACGGATGATTTCAGTGCCGTCTTCGGCGATGCGTGCGTGCAGGTTCTTGATTTCAAGCATTTCTATCGTCCTCTTGGGAAACGAACGTCTGTTCGCGCGCAAAGCTGATGCGCGCCATTCAATATTCAGTTCAGGGCCTCAGCCGACCGAGCCTTCCAGCGAGATGCCGATCAGCTTCTGCGCTTCAACCGCGAATTCCATCGGCAGTTCCTGGATGACTTCCTTGACGAAGCCGTTGACGATCAGCGCGATCGCCGCCTCTTGCGGAATGCCGCGCTGCAGGCAGTAGAACAGCTGGTCCTCGGAGATCTTCGAGGTCGTCGCTTCGTGCTCGAACTGTGCCGTCGAGTTCTTTGCCTCGATATAGGGCACGGTGTGCGCGCCGCATTTGTCGCCGATCAGCAGCGAGTCGCACTGGGTGAAGTTGCGGGCGTTTTCGGCCTTGCGGTGGGCCGAAACCTGGCCGCGATAGGTGTTTTCCGAAACGCCGGCAGCAATGCCCTTGGAGATGATGCGGCTCGACGTGTTCTTGCCGAGGTGGATCATCTTGGTGCCGCTGTCGATCTGCTGGTGGCCGTTCGATACGGCGATCGAGTAGAACTCGCCGCGCGAGCCGTCACCGCGCAGGATGCAGGACGGGTACTTCCAGGTGATCGCCGAACCGGTTTCCACCTGGGTCCAGGAGATCTTGGAGTTCTTGCCGCGGCAATCGCCACGCTTGGTGACGAAGTTGTAGATGCCGCCCTTGCCCTGCTTGTCGCCGGGGTACCAGTTCTGGACCGTCGAATACTTGATCTCGGCTTCATCGAGAGCAACGAGTTCGACCACAGCCGCGTGCAGCTGGTTTTCGTCGCGCTGCGGCGCCGTGCAGCCTTCGAGGTAGGAAACGTAGGCGCTTTCTTCAGCGATGATCAGCGTGCGCTCGAACTGGCCGGTGTTCTTCTCGTTGATACGGAAGTAGGTCGACAGTTCCATCGGGCAGCGAACGCCCTTCGGCACGTAGACGAACGAGCCATCGGTGAAGACGGCGGAGTTGAGCGTCGCGTAGTAGTTGTCGGTCGGCGGAACGACGGAGCCGAGATACTTCTTGACGAGATCGGGATGTTCGCGGATCGCCTCGGAGATCGACATGAAGATCACGCCGGCCTTCTTCAGTTCTTCCTTGAAGGTCGTGACCACCGAAACGCTGTCAAACACGGCATCGACAGCAATCCTCGACTTCTGCACGCCGGCAAGGATTTCCTGTTCCTTCAGCGGGATACCGAGCTTCTCGTAAACCTTGAGAATTTCGGGATCGACTTCGTCAAGCGACTTCGGCCCCGTCGTGCCCTTCGGTGCGGCGTAGTAATAGATGTCGTTGAAGTCGATCTTCGGATAGCTGACGCGCGCCCAGCTGGGCTCTGTCATCGTCAGCCAACGGCGATAAGCCTCAAGACGCCATTCCAGCATCCATTCCGGTTCGCTCTTCTTGGCGGAGATGAAACGAATGATGTCTTCGGAAAGACCCTTCGGCGCCTTCTCGACTTCGATGGTCGTCTCAAATCCGTATTTGTACTGGTCCACGTCGATCTGACGGACCTGATCAATGGTCTCCTGCACGGCAGGCATGTCGTTCTCCAATCTTTCCGGATCCAAGGTCCGGTAGCTTGTCAACACGATGCGAACTTGGCGCACCGCTTATGTAATGGCTAAAAGGCGCTTTTCACCCCGTTTGCCAAGCGGAAAATTGCTTTTCCGCAATTTCGTTCAACCGCACGTGCTCATGCGGCTTGCCCCGTTGCGCGGCGCCTTGCCGCCACCTTGGCGAACACTGCCGCGCAACGCTCGATCTCCGCTTCCGTCGTGCCGGGCCCGATCGAGATGCGCAGTGCGCCCTGGCGCGGGTCATAGCCCATGGCCGTCAGCACGTGGCTCTGGCCGACCTTGCCGGACGAGCAGGCCGAGCCTGCCGAAAGTGCCACGCCTTCAAGATCGAAAGCGATCTGCCCCGTTTCCGCCTTCATACCAGGAAGCGTGAAGAAGGTGGTGTTGCCAACGCGCGAAACGTCGCGGCCGTGGATGACCACATCCGGCGCCGAGACCTGCATCTCCTGTTCCAGCCGGTCGCGAAGTGCCGCCACCGATGTCATTCGCTCCGTGAGATTATCGGCGGCTTTGCGCGCCGCCGCGGCAAAGCCTGCAAGTGCGACCGCATTCTCCGTGCCGGACCGATGGCCTTTCTCCTGGCCGCCGCCCCTGATCAATGGTGTCGGCATCATGATCTCTCCACGGGCGACAAGCGCGCCGGCCCCCTTGGGACCGCCGATCTTGTGCGAGGAGATGATGAGAAAATCCGCGCCCAATGCTTCGATTGAAAGCGGCAGTCGTCCGGCGGCCTGCACCGCGTCGACGACCAGAATGCCGCCATGGCCTCGAACAATCTCCGCAATCTCGGCAACAGGCTGAACGATGCCGGTTTCGTTGTTGACCAGCATCACCGCCACCATTGGCAACCCGCTTTCGCGGTCATATGCATCCAGGAGTTCGCGCAGTGCCTCCAGATCGGCGACGCCGGCGGCGGTCACCGGGATTTCCGAAACGTTCTCGCGCCCAAACCGCCCGCCTTCGCGCACGGCCGGATGTTCGATAGCCGATGCATAGAGCCGGCCGATCTTCAGCGGCGTCCGGCCCATGCGGAAATCGGGCGTCAGCACCATGTTGGCTGCTTCGGTCGCACCGCTGGTAAAGATCACGCTTGCCGCCTTGGCGCCGCAAAGGGCAGCCACGTCGCGGCGGGCATTTTCGATCAGCGTGCGGATCGTCCGGCCCTCGCCATGGACCGAGGAAGGGTTGCCGACCAGGTCGAGCGCAGACAGGCACGCGTCGCGCGCTTCGGCAAGAAGCGGCGCCGTGGCGTTCCAGTCCATATAGATGCGCGAGCTCGACATAATTTCCTTCGCTAGAACAATAGACTCATCGCCGACAACCACCGACGGTGCATTTTCCTTGAATTTTCCGCCTCGCTTGCCTTATGAGACGAAACACACGGCGGAATGCCCGCACAGAAGTTTTGAACGGTTCTAAACTAGGTTTTAGAAAAGCTGAGTGCTTTCGTCAAGACTCATCGCGATCCGAAACCAAGATTCGAACCAGGAACACCCCCGGAGAGCCAATGCCCGAAATTATCTTCAACGGACCTGCCGGCCGCCTCGAAGGCCGCTATCAGCCTTCGAAGCAGAAGAGCGCCCCGATCGCCATCATCCTGCACCCGCACCCGCAGTTCGGCGGCACGATGAACAACCAGATCGTCTACCAGCTTTTCTACATGTTCCAGAAGCGCGGCTTTACGACGCTGCGTTTCAACTTCCGGGGCATCGGCCGTAGCCAGGGTGAATTCGATCACGGGGCCGGCGAACTGTCGGATGCGGCATCGGCGCTCGACTGGGTGCAGAGCCTGCATCCTGATTCGAAGAGCTGCTGGGTTGCCGGCTATTCCTTCGGCGCCTGGATCGGCATGCAGCTCCTGATGCGCCGCCCGGAAATCGAAGGGTTCATGGCCGTCGCTCCGCAGCCCAATACCTATGACTTCTCGTTCCTGGCGCCCTGCCCGTCTTCCGGTCTGATCATCAACGGTGATTCGGACAAGGTGGCGCCAGAGAAGGACGTGAACGGACTTGTCGAAAAGCTGAAGGCACAGAAGGGTATTCTCATCACCCACAAGACCGTGCCGGGAGCCAACCACTTCTTCAACGGCCAGGTCGAAGGCCTGATGGCGGAATGCGAGGATTATCTCGACCGTCGCCTCAACGGCGAACTGACGCCGGAACCGGCTGCCAAGCGCATCCGCTGATGCCGATGCGGGCGGCTCTCAAGGCCGCCCGATCCATTGTGGGACCGTTGGGTTGACCACATTCTGCGGCACCGCGGCGCATTCTACCCGGTTGCGCCCGTTTTCCTTTGCTGCATAGAGCGCCTTGTCTGCCCGCTGCATCGCCTGTTCGAGCGGTTCAGCCTTTGCAACGGCCGCAACACCGAAGCTCGCGGTCACTCTCGCCTGCTCCGCAAGGCCGTCGATCTTCTGCGACATCATCGCAGCGCGCATTCCGTGCGCGACCACCCGCGCCTCTTCCAGGTCGGTGGACGGCAGGAACACTGCAAATTCTTCGCCGCCAAGACGACTGGCAACCGCGCGGTTGGGCATGACATCCTTCAGGACCCGCGCAAACCGACGGATCACCTCGTCGCCCGTGTGATGACCGTAGCTGTCGTTCACCAGTTTGAAACGGTCGAGGTCGGCCAGAATCAACGTGCCCGGCAGGCGGCCTTCGCGCAGTTGGAGCATTGGGATGACACGCTCGGTGAAGCCGCGCCTGTTGTAGAGCCCGGAAAGCAGGTCGATTTCCGAGCGTGCACGCGCGTCGTCGACGATCTCCTTGACCATGACGCCGAGCATGGCAAGGCCGGTGCTAACGATCAGCATGGCGCCAAGCGCCTGGGAAATCAGCGCGAACGGGCTCGATACATAATCCTGAGCCGTTGCCCCGGAGCCGGCTGCCACAGCGGCATAGACTTTCAGGAGATAGTAGCAAGAGGTCAGTACCAGCAGCGAGAGCAGGATCCAGTCTGCCGCCGAGCGCCGTTCGGAGCGGATGACGACTGATGCCGAGCACGCCTGAATGACGAAGAACGGCAACTGATAAAGTGCCGCATGCTGCAGCGTTCCTCTCGGCAGGTCGTATATGCCCAGGTCGAGCGCCACTGAGGCCAGGAAGAACGCGACAAGAACCTGCCAGTTGGCCGGCACGCGATAGAACAGACCGAGGCCGAAGCGCAACAGACAGAAACCGGCGAGCACACTCGCGAATGCACTGATGGCGAAAAAACGAGGGAAGGATGTAAACGGCACGACGGCTTCGAACACCGCCGCGAACGACGCAACGGCAAACCCGCCCGCGCAATAGAGCGCGGCGCGTCTGGACCGGCTCTTCGCGGCTATCACAAGAAATGCTGCAGTGAATATCTGGGCGATGATGAAGTTCACAGCCAGCAGAGAAATCGCACCACCCATCGACGGAACCCGAATTGTCTATTGCTACGGCAAGGCCGCTTGGTGCCGCCTCATGTGACAGCGCCGGACGATACTATCGGCGGCGGGCGAAAAATTGATTAATCGATCAAAATGTGCGGCGCTGACGCTTCCTGCTGTCACGCGGGCGTATGTGATGCCCATTTTCCACCGGTCAGCGGTTGGCGCACGCCGGTCGTGCCTGGATAGGTCAGGGGTAGCCCTCGGTGCGACCGTACCGCAAGATAGGCCCAGGCCTCGGCTTCCATCGAATCGCCGTTGAAGCCGATCGCCTCGGCCGCGAGCACGTCTGCACCATGGATCTTCGCCTGGGATGCCAGATCCCGCATGATCACCGGATTGAGCCTGCCGCCGCCGCAAACGATGTAGGTTGCAGGCGCAGAAGGCAGGTGACCGGCCGATTTGACGATCGCGGCGGCCGTGACATAGGCGAGCGTGCGCGCACCGTCTTCGAGATTGGCGTCTTTTCCCTGTGGCGGCGCGAAATCGTTGCGATCGAGCGAACGGCGCTTTTCTGCCGAAAAGAAGGGGTTGAGCAGATAGCGTTCGGCGAGATCCGGCAGCACGCTGCCTTCGCTGGCGATCATGCCGCCCTGGTCAAAGGGAATGCCGGCATGTGCCTCCACCCATTGATCGATCAGCGTGTTGCCGGGGCCGCTGTCGTAGGCAACCAGTCCGTCGTCCGATCCGATGAACGTCAGATTTGAGATGCCGCCGATGTTGACGAAGACGACCGGCGCAACCAGTTCGCCATTCGCTGCGGCGCTTCGGGCAAGCGCCGCGTGATAGACGGGAATGAGCGGTGCGCCCTGGCCGCCGTGCTCCATGTCGTTGGCGCGCATGTCATAGACCACATCGATGCCCGTTTCGCGGGCGAGCAGCGCCCCGTCGCCGATCTGGACGGTCAAGCCGTCGTCTGGCCGGTGAAGCACCGTCTGACCGTGAAAGCCAAGGACATCAACACTTTCGTGCAAGATGTTGTTATGCTGGAGAAAGGTTCGAACCGCCTCGACATGCCTGAGTGTCAGTTCCCGTTCGAGATCGGCCAGGATGCCTGGCCGTTGCCCGCGGCTTGCGATCGACTTTGCGTCTTCGAGACCCTGCTTCAGCCGGTCGCGGAAGCGGGCGTCGTAGGTGTATCCGGCCGAAGGCCCCCGTTCGACAATCGCGTCGCCGTCGGTATGCAGCAGCGCCACGTCGATCCCGTCCATGCTCGTCCCGCTCATCAAGCCGACCGCGGTCATGATCTTGCCCATGCATTCCTCCAAGGCGTTGTCTGTCTACATAGCAAAATCATCGGCCAAGCAAAGACGTGCACTTTTGCCCAAACAGTGCTAAACGCCGCGCGCAGACGTTCTACCCAGCCGAAAGAGACAGGTCATGTCCGAGTTCAAGTCCGATTTCCTCCACACCCTCAGCGAGCGTGGTTTCATCCATCAGAGTTCGGATGACGCCGGCCTCGACCAGTTGTTCCGGACGGAGACCGTGACTGCCTATATCGGCTTTGACCCGACGGCGCCGAGCCTTCACGCCGGCGGCCTCATTCAGATCATGATGCTGCACTGGCTGCAGGCGACCGGTCACCAGCCGATCTCGCTGATGGGCGGCGGCACCGGCATGGTTGGCGACCCCTCCTTCAAGGACGAGGCACGCCAGCTGATGACGCCGGCGACGATCGACGCCAATATTGCCAGCATCAAGACGGTGTTTTCGAACTACCTCACCTACGGCGACGGCCCCAAGGACGCGCTGATGATCAACAACGCCGACTGGCTGCTTGGCATCAACTACCTTGAATTCCTGCGCGACGTCGGCCGCCACTTCTCGGTCAACCGCATGCTGTCGTTCGACAGCGTCAAGATGCGGCTTGATCGCGAACAATCGCTGTCGTTCCTCGAGTTCAACTACATGATCCTGCAGGCCTACGATTTCGTCGAACTGCACAAGCGTACCGGCTGCCGGCTGCAGATGGGTGGGTCCGATCAGTGGGGCAACATCGTCAACGGTCTCGACCTTGGCCACCGCATGGGAACGACGCAGCTTTACGCCCTCACCTCGCCGCTGCTGACGACATCGTCGGGCGCGAAGATGGGCAAGTCGGTCAATGGCGCCATCTGGCTGAACCCGGACATGCTGTCGGCCTACGATTTCTGGCAGTACTGGCGCAACACCGAGGACGCCGACGTTTCGCGTTTCCTCAAGCTCTACACGACGCTGCCGATGGCGGAGATCGCGCGGCTTTCGCAGCTCGGCGGCTCGGAGATCAACGAGGTCAAGAAGATCCTTGCGACCGAGATCACCGCCATGCTGCACGGCCGCGCCGCTGCCGAGCAGGCGGCAGAGACGGCCCGCAAGACCTTCGAGGAAGGTGCTGTCTCGGAAAACCTGCCGTCGATCGATGTGCCCGCATCCGAGCTCGAGGCCGGCATCGGCCTGCTGACGCTCGTCGTGCGCGCAGGACTTGCCTCATCGAACGGCGAGGCCCGCCGTCACGTTCAGGGTGGTGCCGTGCGCATCAATGACGAGGCCGTCAGCGACGAACGCCGCCTGATTGGCAGCGGTGACGTGACCTCGGATGGCATCGTCAAGCTGTCGCTCGGCAAGAAGAAGCACATCCTGATTCGCCCTGCTTAAGTCAGGCATCAATCAGACCATGTCGAAGGCCGGCCATTGCGCCGGCCTTTTTATTGAAACTCGAAAATGCTGCGGAAGACCCCGGGCGCGATGATCGAAAGCGGATTGATCGTCAGCTTCGGCTGGTTGAACGGGCCATTGAGCTTGAAGGTGATGCCGAGCAGGCCGCGGTCACGGCCATTGCCGAGCAGGACGCCGATCAACGGCAACTCGCCGAAAATCCGGTTCAAGCCGTAGGCGGGCATGAAGGTGCCGGTCATGTCCATGATGCCGTTGCCGTCGCGCACGGTTCCCTGGAAGGTCGCGCCGACATCGGTCCCCCTGAGGACGCCGCCATCGACGCGGATGGCGCCGCGATCAAGCGCAAGCTGGGCGAAGCCGCGTTCGAAGCGTGCGGTGCTGACGTCGATGTCACGGCGGACCGCCTGATTGAGGCTTCGCCCGTCCTGTCCCGCCGGCGTCGACACCATCGACTGCAGGCGTTGTTCGCCGACGAGCGAGAACTTGCGGATATCGATCGAGCCGCGCCACGACCGGCCGCCGCGATCGCGCAGCTTCAGGTTCAAGAGACCGCCGCGCATGTTGCTGTAGATATCTGCAAAGCGAGCAAGCGAACCGGCGTCGCCAGTGGTCAGCTCAAGCGTGTTGTCGGCGCCCGATTTGGCTAGCCGCGCTACCACCGCCTGGCCGCTGCCGGTCACCGCCGACAGGTTGATGTCTTCGATCTGTTGGCCCCGTTCCGAATACACCAGATTCACATTCGACAGCACTTCGCCGTTGAAGCCGGCGACGCGACCGAGCTGGCCCTGGATGGTAATGTCGTCACCGCTGCCGCCGTTGCCGTTCGCGCCGCTCTTCATCTGGGCAAGGATCGGACGAATGTCGGCCGAAGTACCGCTCAGCGTGACGACATGGATGCCCTTGTGGCGATCGATGACAACGTTGAAATCGTCGCCCTGCGCCAGGCGGACATTGCTGAGTTTTGCGTTGACTATGCCGGCGTCATCGACCTGCAGGGTGCCGCGCGCGCCGAAACCGTCGCCGGCGATCGCAAAGTCCTTGATGGTTGTGACGCTGTCGCTGATATCGGATGTGAAGCGCACCTCGGCGGGAATACCGGCGCCTTTGTTCCAGCCGATCCAGGGCAGCGAGAGTTTTGCCCTGGTCAGATCGATGGTGGCATGCTGCATATCAGCTTCATCGATCACCAGATCGACGTTCATCGGCCCGAAGATGATCTTCGACAGGCCAGGCATCAGCTTCTCTCGGGCTGCATCATCGAGTGTGCCGCTGATTTCGCGTTTGCGCTTGACCTTCGATTTGCTGTCGACCGGTTCGGTGAGCGCGATCTTGACCTTTGCGCCTTCAACAACCGCATTGGCATCGAGAACCGCCTGCTCGTTGTCGACCCGGAACGTGCCGGAAAGATTGGAGACGTCACGCCCGGAGATCGGGCGCGTGACAGTGACGTCATCGAGTTGCATTTCCACTTGCCAGAGAGGCGGCGGTGGGTGCTGGTCGGTGACGAGGCCAAAGCGCGCTCCGACCTGTGCGGTCAGCGGACCGGTAAAGTCGCCGGGAACGAACGGTGTCTTTTGCAACGCCTGTATCGGCTTGTAGGTGACGAGCTCGGCGATCGCGTCGGCCTGACCGCCAACTTCGATCTTCATCTCAGCGATCAGCGGTTTGGTGTAGACATCGGGAATGATGAAATCGCCACCATTGAGCGCGACGGATCGGCCAGAGGGGAAGTAGGCGGCTCCCTGCTTGACGCCCACTTCCATGCGCTGGCCGCTCAGCTTGAACGTGCCCGACGTGTCGCGCAGCGGTGGAATCTCGCCGGCAATATTGACGCGCGTATCGTCGATGTTGAACGTGATGTTCAGTTCTTTTTCGCCGAGCTTCAGCTCGCCTTCGTTCTCGGCTATCCGCCCCTCTGCCACCGAAACTTCGATGCGCGCATCGGTGACTGTGCCGCCGAAGAGATTGCCTATCGCCCACCGGCGGGCGCCCTTGGCAAGCCACCATGGCCAGAGCTGCTTGACCGCGGTCGGCTCCATGCGATCGCTGACCGCGGCAAAGCTCACCTGCGGCGAGGTCTTGCCGAAGGCGACCGAAAGCGAACCGAACATGGAACCGAGCGGGCTGGAAACGGCGAGCTGATCGAAGATCAGGCGGTGGCGCGCATCAGAGGTGAAGCGGCCGCTCGCCTTCGCGTCGAAGATCAAAGGGCGCTCCGCAATGTCCTCCGGCGCAGAGCTGGCATTCCTGAACAGGAGATCGATGGCAAAGCCCTGGTCGGTTGCACCTGTGATCTTGTCAAGGTCCTTCACTGCACCGGTAAACGGGAAGATCGAGCGGCCGATGTTCACGGTCGATGGCAGGATTTCGACCGATGCGCGTTCGAAGTCATAGGCGATATCCATCTGGGAGGGATTGATTGCCGAGACGAGGCCGCCGGCGTGGAATGCCCCTTGCGAGCTCCTGACGGCAACGCGAAGATCGGGCTTGGCGCCTTCAGCGGCGCGCGTTGCCGCGAGCGTCAGTCCCGCCGTTGCGTCGATGCCGAAGGCCGCCTCCTTGCCGAAGGGGCCGTGATAGAAGAAGGGCTTCAACGGAACGTTCGAGATCGCGGCTTCGAAACCCGACACATGACCTTTTGCACCAAGAGCGTTGGCGCTGAGATCGACATCGACACCATCGACGGCAACGCTGCCTTTGACGTGCATCGAGCCATCGGCATCACGATTGAACTCCAGTTCCCTTGCATCGACCGGCACGACGCGGTCACGCGCGCCGGCGACGGTGAAGGAGAAATTGGAAAGCAAGACCGTCTGGTCACCGCGCCCCGCCGCCATCTGTGATATGCGGTCGACATGGGCAAATAGCTGCTCCAGCGCGTCGCCCACGTCGGCGATCTTGATTTTCGTGAGGTCGATCGGCTCGCCGCGTGGCAGGAGGCCTGTGTCGAAATCGCCGCCCTCCGCTTCAAGGCGTGAAACCGCGATCCGGCCCGTCAACAGTGCTAGAGGGTCGAGGGCAATGGATATCGAACTCAACTTTGCGACGGGCTGGCCGGATGTGGTTTCGCTCAGCGCCACTTCCCGCGCCTTCAGCGCCAGTGCACCGTTTGAGGTCATGCGAACGACGGTGCTGCCGACCTCGGCGCGATAGGCACCGCCGAGCGCCGCGTTCAGCGCCGTGCGGGCGCGCGCATTGAGCGTGCCGTCGATAGCCCCGCTCTCGACGACGGCGATCAGGCTGGCTGCGATGATGAAGGCAAGCAGAAAGCCGCAAACCGCAATCTTGCTGAGAAAACGCAGGATCCCGCGTTTGTGTGGCGCATGCACGATGACGGGTTCGTGTGCCTGCGCTGAGGGCAACGCATGCAACGCGACGATGTCTTTCTTGCGAAAGCCGACTTTTTCGCCGCGGATCTCACTCATCGGCGCGGACGCCCTCCGGTTCAGTACGGGAAAGCCCGCCGCTCCCGTCGATGCATCATGCGGCAACGGGTCGACGGATCATTTTCACCGTCACGTAGACCACATCTGGCCGGACGGTGTCATCACGTCTTACCGACCATGCTGTGGAAAGCATTCACACATCCGCGGGTTTCGCGTGTGTGGATGCCGGGCAAAGGGTCCTATCGACGCAACCCGTCCGGAACCTGTCAAATCTAGCACAAATCCGCTGGACGGAGGTCGCTGATTCTCGATATGCCCTAGCCGGCGATTGTCCGCAAAACTTGGCGCAAGGAAGGTTTATTCATGGCAGGCCTTACTCCCGGAGATCTCGCTCCCGACTTCACGCTTCCCCGTGACGGCGGCGGTACGATCGCGCTTTCGGCCCTGCGCGGGCGCCCGGTCGTGTTGTTCTTCTACCCGAAGGACGACACCAAAAGTTGCACGCTGGAGGCGATCTCCTTCACCGAACTTGCCCCGGAATTTGCCGCCGCAGGCGTCGAGCTGATCGGGATATCACCCGATTCGGTGAAACGTCACGACCGCTTCGCCAAGAAACATGACTTGGCGGTAACGCTTGCTGCCGACGAGGAGAAGTCCGTCATCAACGCCTACGGCCTCTGGGTGGAAAAGAGCCTTTACGGCCGCAAATATATGGGCGTTGAACGCAGCACCTTCCTCATTGCCACCGACGGCCGGATCGCGCGCGTCTGGGAAAAGGTCAAGGTTAATGGCCACGCCAACGAAGTGCTCGAGGCCGCCAAGGAGCTCTGAGTGAAAAACGAAGAGACCGAGATGACGACGCTTCCCACGTTCCACAGCCTGCGCGGCGCCGCTGTCGAGGCGATCAGCGCTGCGCATCTCGCCGTCAAGACTGAGCTGGCGCAGGAAGCCGCCCGGCGCTGGCAGCGCCGTACCCTGTCGCTGCGCTCGCCGCTCGACCGCCCGGTTCCGCTGCGGCCGGGTCGGCCGGAAAAGCCTGTTCTGACGCCACCGACGCAGGTGAAGAAGCGCTCGCTCGGCTCGCTCAAGGGGCGGATCGCGCTCTTGCATTCGATTGCCCATATCGAACTCAATGCCGTCGACCTCGCGCTCGATATCGTCGCACGCTTCGCGTCCGAATCCGTACCGAACTCGTTTTTCGATGGATGGATGAAGGTTGCAGTCGAAGAGGCCAAGCACTTCCGCATGGTTCGCCAGCGCCTGAACGACCTTGGCGCCGACTATGGCGACCTGCCTGCCCATGACGGACTTTGGCAGGCGGCGCACGACACACGCAACGACCTGACCGCCAGGCTTGCCGTCGTCCCGCTGATCCTGGAGGCGCGCGGGCTCGACGTGACACCGGCCCTGCAGGCGCGCATGCGCGAGACCGGAGACTTTGAGACGGCCGCGGTGCTCGACGTCATCTACGAGGACGAGAAAGGCCATGTGGCGGTCGGTGCCAAATGGTTCCGCTTCCTCTGCGCGCGCGAAAGAAAGGATCCGGCGGCAACGTTTCAGCAGCTTGTCCGCGCCAATTTTCGCGGCCCGCTCAAGGCGCCGTTCAACGACATTGCCCGGGCGGAAGCCGGCCTCACTCCATCCTTCTACCGCTCGATGACCGCGTCGACCAATCTCTCGTAGTGCGAGCATTCAACCAAATATTAACCCTAACGAAGTGTAATGCCCGTCAAGCAGTGCGAGACAATTCGCAGATGGCGGGAGTGGTGGAGTGTCTGAACGTTCGGCAAATCGCACCTTCGGAAAGCGCGCGCAGAATCACGTCTTGATCCTGGCGAGCGGTGACAAGGTCCGCCATATGACCGTGCGTCCGTGGATGGCGGCCCTTGCCGTTTCCGCAGCCGGCGTTTTCAGCATCGGTTACCTCGCCGCCACATCCTACCTCGTTCTTCGCGACGATCTGATCGGTGGCACGATTGCCCGTCAGGCACGCATGCAGCACGAATACGAAGACCGAATCACTGCGTTGCGGGCCCAGGTCGATCGCGTTACGAGCCGACAGTTGCTTGATCAGCAGGTGGTCGAAGAGAAGGTCGAAAAACTGCTTGAGCAACAGCAGGCGCTTTCCTCTCGCAACGGCAAACTTGGTGCGTTGATCGAACGGGCGGAAAATTCCGGCCTGTCGACCGATTTCACCCAGCCGGCAGAGGTTGAACCCCTCGCCCACGAAAAACGTGCCGACGCCACCGGCGGCGTTCAGGCGATCGAAAAGTTGATGGGGCTGAGCGGTGTGCAAGGTGCTGCGCCTGCCCGTATCGCCGCCCTTGCCTATGCCCGGCCCGCGTCAGGCGAAAGCACCTCCGACCGCGCCGATCGGCTCTTTTCGAAAGTGACGCTCTCGCTGAAGGATGTCGAGCGCGACCAGATGGAACGGCTCGAGCAACTGACCGATGGGGCAGCAAGGACGTCTGAGGCGATCCGCAGGATCGTCGGTCGCACAGGTGTTGCCCTGTCGAAGAATGACGTCGCGGAGTTGGCGCCATCCGATGAGACCACAGCTTCGACGAATGCGGCAATTGGCGGCCCTTTCGTCGAGCCCGTGAACGACGACGGCTTCGGCCGGTCGCTTGCCGCGCTCGACTCGGCCCTTGTCGAGCTTGAGCGGACCCGGGCTCAGGTCCGCGAACTGCCATTCGGCAACCCGTCGCCGGCGAGCGATATCACCAGCGACTTCGGCAACAGGCTCGATCCCTTTCTCGGCCGCTTGGCGCTGCACGCAGGCATCGACTTTCGTGCCACGGTTGGCACCCGCATCCGTGCGGCGGCTCCGGGCACCGTCACCAATGCCGGCCTGACGGGTGGCTATGGAAACATGGTCGAGATCGATCATGGCAACGGCGTTGCCAGCCGCTACGCCCATCTCTCGACGGTTTTGGTCAAGGTCGGTGACAGGATCAAGGCCGGTGATGTCGTCGGCAAATCCGGCAACACCGGGCGCTCGACGGGCCCGCACCTGCATTATGAGATCCGGCTGAACGGTCAGGCGGTTGATCCCATGCGGTTTCTCAACGCTGGCAGCAAGCTCGCCAGCTATATGAAATGAGCGCTGCGCCGGCCTGCCCGGCCGCTGCTACTTGACAAGAAACGCAACAGATTCGTTGCCGTTCACCTTTTCCTGCTTCAACGTGCTGGATTTCTTGACTTTCGACGGCATTCGGCTTAAGAGCCCGGCCACGCGGTGGTGTGTTTTCCACCGATCGAGCAGTGTTCTTATCGAACCGGAACGGAAACAGATTTCCCTTTGACCAATTTTGCTGACCTTGGCCTTAGCCAAAAAGTTCTCTCCGCAGTTACCGATGCGGGCTACACAATCCCGACCCCGATCCAGGCTGGTGCCATTCCCCCGGCACTCCAGCGCCGCGATATTCTCGGCATCGCGCAGACGGGAACAGGCAAGACGGCCTCCTTCGTGTTGCCGATGCTGACCCTGCTCGAAAAGGGTCGTGCACGAGCGCGCATGCCGCGCACGCTGATTCTGGAGCCGACGCGCGAACTGGCTGCCCAGGTCGCTGAGAACTTCGACAAGTACGGCAAGAACCACAAGCTCAACATCGCACTCCTGATCGGCGGCGTCTCGTTCGACGAACAGGATCGCAAGCTGGAGCGCGGCGCCGATGTGCTGATCTGCACACCCGGCCGCCTGCTCGACCATTTCGAGCGTGGCAAGCTGCTGATGAGCGGCGTCGAGATCCTGGTCATCGACGAAGCTGACCGCATGCTCGACATGGGCTTCATTCCGGATATCGAGCGCATCGCCAAGATGATCCCGTTCACGCGCCAGACGCTGTTCTTCTCGGCAACCATGCCGCCGGAGATCCAGAAGCTTGCCGACCGCTTCCTGCAGAACCCGGAACGGGTCGAAGTCGCCCGCCCGGCGTCCACAGCCCAGACGGTGACGCAGCGCTTCGTTGCGACACACGCGAAAGATTATGAAAAGCGCGCCGTGCTGCGTGACCTGATCCGCGCCCAGGACGAGCTGAAGAACGCCATCATCTTCTGCAATCGCAAGAAGGATGTCGCCGACCTCTTCCGGTCGCTTGACCGTCACGGTTTCTCGGTCGGCGCTCTGCATGGCGACATGGACCAGCGCTCGCGCATGACCATGCTTGCCAATTTCAAGGACAATAACATCAAGTTGCTGGTCGCATCCGATGTTGCTGCCCGCGGCCTTGACATCCCCGATGTCAGCCACGTCTTCAATTTCGACGTACCGATCCATGCGGAAGACTATGTTCACCGCATCGGCCGTACAGGCCGTGCCGGCCGCTCCGGCGCGTCCTTCACGCTGGTGACCAAACGCGACACGAAGTTCTCCGACGCCATCGAGAAGTTGATCGGCCAGAAGGTCGAATGGCTGAACGGCGATCTTTCGAACCTTCCCGAGCCGATGGAAAGCCACGACACCGGTCGCCGTGACCGCGGTCGCGACGGTCGCAGGGACCGTAAAAAAGATGGGGACCGTGCGCCGAGAGGCCGTTCCGATCACAAAACAGATACGGTTCGTGCCGATAGTGAGGCCGAAATCGAAGCAGTCGTGGAAAGGGTAGAATCGGTGAAACCGGCACGCAACGCAGAGACGAAGCAGGGCAACGGCCACCGTCCGGAACGTCCGGTCCGCGCGGCAAACCCTGCCAATGACGACAACCGCGATCGTCGCAATCGCCACCGTCGTGACCACGACGACGGCCCGACGCCTGTCGGCTTCGGTGACGAGATCCCTGCATTCATGCTGATTGCCGGGAAGGCCTGATCCAACCGATGGGTCGGCCGGGCATTGACTTTCCGGGCCTCGGCTGCGGACTAGCGATCATACGCGACGGCAAGCTGTTGCTGTGCAAGCGCCTGAAGGCGCCTGAAGCCGGCCACTGGAACATTGTGGGCGGCAAGGTCGACCACATGGAGCGCAGCGAGCTCGCCGCGCGCCGTGAGGCCGAAGAGGAAAGCGGCCTGTCGATCCGTTCGACCCGCTTTCTCTGCCTCAGCGAACAACTGATCGAAGCGGATCGTCAGCACTGGATCTCGATGATCTACGTGACCGACGACTTTTCGGGCGAACCGCAACTGACCGAGCCGGACAAGCTGTCCGACATCGGCTGGTACGATCTCGATGCCCTGCCCCAGCCGCTTTCGCGGTTTGCCGCCGACGCCGTCGGTGCGATTCGAGCACAGGCGAAGTTTCTGGTCGACGCCGGCTGAACCTCATTCGCCATCTCGCTTGAAGTCGATGGGTCGGCCTATTTCTTGGCCCGCAACGCCGCCTCATAGGCAAGTCTGACCCATCGCGCCATTTCCTCAGGATCGTCATACGCCTCTTCCGGGATGCTCCAGTAGGGCATCTTCACCGGCCTGCCCTTGCCGTCATAGGCCCATTGCCGGGATCCGGCCGCCTCGAAGGCTGGGGCCGTCTTGTCATCGCCCTTCAGCAGAATTTCGCCGTCGACTTCAAGCGCGAAGATGATTCCTTCGAAATAGATGCCCTTGCCGCCGAACATGCGTTTGATGGTCACCGGCCCGAGCGTTTCGAACATCTCTTCGATTGCGGCATTGTCCACGCGTTCACTCCTCCAAAATTCCGCCGGCAGCGATGATCTGCTCCGGCGTGTCGAGGTCAAGACGCGCAGCGGCGCCCAGCTCGACGTCGATCACCGGCAATCCACATCCCTCGACGATGTGCCTAGCTCCAACATCGCCAACCAGTCGGCCGATGGCGGCAAATGTCTGCCGCGGCAGGATAACCGGGTTGCCGCGCTGTCCACCGGCCGTGGCCCGGATCACTGCGCTTCCGCCTTCTGCCGCAAACGTATCGACGAGCCGGCGCAGGTCGCCCGCCGTTATCCCCGGCATGTCGGCCAGCATCACCAGCATGCCGCTCGCCCCCTGATCGAGTGCAGCAAGCCCTGATGTCAACGAGGACGCCATGCCGGAGAGATAATCGGGGTTGGAGACGAGCGTCACCGTCAGGCCACCCAGTGCCGCGCGGATCTCCACCTCCCTGTGACCGGTGACGACGATCACCCGGCCGATATCGGCTGCAAGCGCGCTGACGACGGTGCGGCGGATGAGCGGCACGCCATCGAAGGTCGCCAGCAGCTTATGGCCGCCTTCAGGGCCCATGCGACTGGCACGGCCAGCGGCCAGCACAACGGTTTCAACCGGCCGCAAGGCCTTCGGCGCAGCAGGTTCGCGCGGCTGCGGACGGGTTGGTATCTCTTTCAAGAGGCCGCCGACGCCGAGCCCCGTAATGTCATGCGGGCTTGGCCATTCGCCGGCGAGAATGCGGTCGAGCACCCAGTCGAAGCCGTTTTCGCGCGAGCTGCGCGCACAGCCCGGTGCTCCGATTACCGGCACCTTACCGACGCGGCCGAGCACGATGAGATTGCCGGGATCGACCGGCATGCCGACATGATCGACAGTGCCGCCAGCACGACGGATGGCGGCCGGAATGACATCGTCCGAATCGGCAACCGCCGAGGCACCAAAGACGACGATGAGGTCGTGGTCGGCCTTCAAATCGTCGATGGCCGCAGCCACGGCGTCTTCCATATGGGCGACGCGCCGCTCGGTCGTCAGTTGGCTTGCGGATTGCCGCAGGCGCGCGGCCAGCACCGCATGGGTCTTGTCCATGACTTGGCGCTTCAATGATGGCAACTCGGTTGCTATCAGTGCCGCGTTGCGTGCGGCGAAGGGTTTGACCTCGAAGGCAGTATGAGTACGCAACAGCGTTTCGGCCTGCTCGACGAGTGAACCTGCCAATGCAAGAGGTATGATCTTGATGGTTGCCACCATGTCGCCGGGTTGGACCGACACATGGTCTGCAAGGCAGGCGAGCGTGATGGCCGGGTCGATGCGGTTCAGCTTGTCGACGGTTTCGCGGGTGGCGACGAACAGTCCGTGTACCCGCGAATAGATGTTCACGCGGCCGGTTGCCGCTGCCGAGAACCGCAGATGGTCAGGCGCGATCGCCGCGGCGATCCGGGCCGCCGCTTCATTCTCGAGCAGATCGCCCCGATCCGGTTGGGCGACGATAATCTCGGCGATCCCTGCCTGCGCAAGTGCCGCGATATCGGCTGAGGTCAGCACGTGCCCCTTCGGCAATCGCAGATCGCCGGCCTTGACGGCATGCGCGAGCAAGACGCCTTCGGCCGCTGAAAGCTTGACGGCGCCAAATTTCATAGACGCTCCTCGCTGCCGTGCATGATATCCCGACGCCGCAGCGCTTCGATGATTTCGGCGAGGATCGCAACCGCGATCTCCGCTGGGCTCGCTGCGCCGATGTCGAGCCCGATAGGCGCCTTGACCCGCGCGATCGCGTCATCGGTCAGTCCGAGGCGCCGCAGTCGTTCGACGCGGCTTGCATGGGTCTTTCTGCTGCCAAGCGCCCCGACATAGAAACAGCCGCTGGCAAGTGCCGCCCGGATCGGTTCGTCATCGATCTTCGGATCGTGTGTGACTGCGACCATGGCCGTAAACCGATCGAACGGCCTGACCTTCAGAACGTCCTCCGGCCACTCCGCTATCAACTCGACGCCGGCAAAGCGTTCGGCGGTCGCGAAGGCAGTGCGCGGATCGACGACGGTGAGGTCGAAGCCTGCGATGGGCGCCATGCGCGCAAGCGCCTGGGAGATATGGACGGCGCCGACAATGAGGATACGCGGCGGTGGCAGGTAGACATTGAGAAAGAAGGACCGCTCAGCCGCGACGATTATTCCGGCCTTACCGGAGCGAAGTGCAGATGCCATCGCGTCAACCCATTCGTCCGGACAGCGTTCGCCTTCGACGCAAAGATGGCTCTGGCCGGTCTCAAGATCGGTGAAGGCGACAGCCGCTCGTCTATCAGCGCGCGCCGCATTTAATGCCTGAAGGGTTGTGATATCCATGGTTCAGCCATCAATCCGCTCGACAAGCACCCGGATCCGGCCGCCACAGGAAAGTCCGACGCGCCATGCCGTCTCGTCGGCAACGCCGAATTCAAGAATTCTCGGCTTTCCCGTATCAAGAATATCGGCCGCTTCGCTGATGACTGCGCCCTCGACGCATCCGCCGGAAACGGAACCTTCGAAATTGCCGGCACCGTCGATCACCAGGTGGCTGCCGACCGGCCGCGGCGCAGATCCCCAGGTTTCGATCACCGTTGCAATCGCCACCCGGCGCCCTTCGCCGACCCAGGCTTCGGCGATGGCGAGTGGATCGAGGATGTCGGTTGATGCCTGCATGTTACCTACCTCCCAGCGCGGCCTCCCAGCATTACGCGATGCTCGTTCATGAACCGTCGAGGGTCGGCCGCCCCAGACCGTTGACCCGACAGCGATTTGACCAGCTCGCCCACGGACTCAAGATTGTGCACGGCCCGGAATTCGTCAACATGCGGAAGCATCGCTTTGACGCCGCGGGCGCGCGCCTCGAAGCCGTCGAACCGCAAGAGCGGATTGAGCCAGATCAGCCGGCGGCATGAGCGGTGCAGGCGGTCGATTTCCTGCTCCAGCTCTGCCGTATCGTCGCGCTCGAGGCCATCGGTGATCAAAAGGACGATGGCACCCTGCCCCAGCACGCGTCGTGACCAGCGTCGGTTGAACTCATGCAGGGTTTCGCCGATGCGCGTGCCTCCGGACCAGTCCTTGACCGCGGAGATGCATTCGTCGAGCGCGACATCAGGGTCGCGGTTTCGCATCGGCCGCGAAACATTCGTCAGCCGCGTGCCGAAGAGGAAGGTGTGAACGCGCTGGCGCTTTTCGCTCAGGGCGTGGAGAAAATGCAGGAAGATGCGGGTGTATTGGCTCATCGACCCGGAAATATCCGCAAGCACGACCAACGGCGGATGGACGAGACGCCGCTCGCGAAAGCGTGGCAAGATCAATTCACCGCCGAAGCGCATGGCGTCGCGCATCGTCGCGCGCGGATCGATCCGGATCTGCCGCGCAGAGGCGCGGTAGCGGCGGGTCCTCACCCGGTCGAGCGGCAGCACCAGCGACGACAGCGCCCGCCTCGCCTCAGTGATTTCAGCAGCCGTCATCTGGGCGAAATCGGCCTTGCGGAAAAGCTCCCTGCCCGAGACGGTATAGCGTGCGTCGACCTCGATCTCGGGTTCGTCGCGCGGCGGCCGGGCATCGTCGTGGCCAGACATCAGCGCATCGCTGACCCGCGTCTCGCCGGCCCGTCGGCGCTGGCGCTCGCTCCCGCGTTCCGGCGCGAGCGGAGACATCATCGCGATCATCTTCTCGACGAGGCCGCGCGAACGCCAGAACAGACGAAAGGCCTCGTCAAAGACTGCCTGGTCTTCGTGGCGCTTGACGAAGATGCACTGAAGTGCCGCGTAGAACTCGTCGCGCGTGCCGATGCCGATCAGGGTGACCGCGCCGATGGCGTCGGCTATCGCTCCGGGGCCGACCTTCATCCCGGCGCGTCGCAAGGCGCGGGCAAAGAACACGATGTTGTCGGCCAGCTTTCCGTCGCCGGGCGGCATCGGCGGGAGAATGGCACCATCAGGCGGATGTTCTCCCGGCTCCATCGTCAACCTGCCGTCAGCAATTCGGCCTTGACCTCGGCGAGCAGCTTGCGCCCCTCGGCTCCGTCGATCCTGGCGATGTCGTCCTGGTATTTTAGGAGAGTGCCCAGCGTATCGGCGATCGTCTCGGGGTCGAGTGCGAGCCGGTCGAGCTCGGTCAGGGCCGTCGCCCAGTCGATCGTCTCGGCAACACCCGGGTTCTTGAAAAGATCGATCGTGCGGAGCCGCTGCACATAGGCGATGATTTCGCGCGACAGGGCTGTGTTGCAGCCCGGAACCTTGCGGCGGATGATTTCGAGTTCCTGCGCCGCCTTGGGGTAGTCGACCCAATGGTAGAGGCAACGCCGCTTCAAGGCATCGTGGATCTCGCGCGTGCGGTTGGTGGTGATGATGACAATCGGCGGTTCGGCAGCGCGGATGGTGCCCAGTTCCGGAATGGTCACCTGGAAATCCGACAGGACCTCGAGCAGAAACGCCTCGAAGGCTTCGTCGGTGCGGTCGAGTTCGTCGATCAGGAACACCGGTGCCCGTCCGCTCTCAGCCGAAATGGCCTGAAGCACCGGGCGTCGAATGAGAAATCGTTCCGAGAAGATGTCGCTTTCGACCCTGCGTCGGTCCACCGTGCCGGCCGCTTCCGACAGCCGGATCTCCAGCATCTGCGCGGGATAGTTCCACTCGTAAACGGCAGACGCGACGTCGAGCCCCTCGTAGCACTGCAGGCGGATCAAAGGCCGATCGAGGGCACGGGCGAGCACCTTGGCGACCTCGGTCTTGCCGACACCGGCCTCGCCTTCGAGAAAGAGCGGGCGTTTCATCCGGAGCGCGAGAAACAGCACCGTCGCAAGCGCCGTGCCGGCGAGATAATCCTGTGCCTCCAGCATCGCCATCGTTTCATCGATGGATTGGGGCAATTCACCTGTCGCCGGCGCCATGCATCCTCCGCCACGGCCAGTTTCAGTCATTCGTCATGATATCTGATATAAACGTCTTATATCAGCTGCTTGCAGGCATTTTCTCACGTTCTCAGCGAGAACGGATCGCCCGTCTTGAAAACCTACAGCGAGTGGTATCCGCGGTCTACATAAATGAGCGGCGGGCGCGACGGACCGAGCGAGACATCCACGACCTCGCCGAACAGCACGATATGGGTCGCGATGGTCTTGACCTCGATCAGCCGGCAATCGAAAGCGGCGGTTGCATCAACGAGGATCGGCGAACCGGTCGTCAGCTGCGTCCATTGGCCGAGCGCGAAGCGGCGATCCATGTCGAGCTGGTCACGACCGGAAAAGGCGTGGGCGAGCGCACGATGCTCGTCGCCGAGCAGGTTCAGCGCAAAGCTGCCTCCCCGCACGAAGATGTCATTGCGCGGGTTTGCAGCGTTCAGGCAGACGAGAACGGTTGGAGGGCTGTCGGAAACCGAGCAGGAGGCGGTGACCGTGACTCCGCGTCGCTCGCCGCCATCGGCAGCGGTGATGAGCTGCACGTGGCCGGCCAGGCGGCTCATCGCGTCGCGATAACTTATCGGGTCCAGTCGGGTTCTCTCCAACACATCTCTCTCCAGGCGATGTCAGGCACATATAGCCGCTGGCGGAAAATATGAAACCCGCCGGCCGGAGAATCTTGCAGATCCGCGACATGGTCATGGCGCGGATCGGATGGCCGTCGTTTCCACCTGCATCTTTTCCTTTGACGCCGGTGGCCACATCCTTAAAACATGCGGCCACTACAGCGCCGCGGATGATTGAGATCACGCCAAGGAATGCGGTAGCATTTTTAGACTCGCTGCATAATCTCTCCTTGAAACCATTCCGACCTTGGGAATTATGCAGTATCGGGGAATTGCATGCTTCGTTCGATCGTTTTGAGCCTCATCGTAGCGGGAATGGCGCAAGCTGCACCTGCCGCCGCTGCCGGCGTCAAGGTCGCTGTTGTTGCTCCCGTTGAAGGGCCGTTCGCCCTGCTCGGCAAGCAGATCATCGATGGCGCCACCTTCCAGGCAGCCGATCGCGGCAGCGAAATCGTCGTCATCCCCGAAACATGCGACGCGGCTAGTGCCGAAGCTCTGACCAAGGCGCTTCTGGCGGCCGGCGCCGAGGCGGCCATCGGCTTCCTCTGCACCGAGAGCCTCACCGCGACGCTGCCAGCGCTCGCCGAGGCCAATATACCAGCGGTGACGCTGAGCGTGCGTTCTGACATCCTGATGGAAGACGTGCTCAAGAAGAACTGGCCGCTGTTTCGCCTCGCCCCGAGCGGCAAGGCCGAATCGGCCGGCATCGTTGCTGCCATTACCGCGCGTTGGAAGGACAAGCCGATCGCCTTGATCGACGACGGCACGATCCATAGCCGCGAACTGGTCGAGAGCGTGCGCGCAGCGCTCGGCGAAATCGGACTGACACCAGTCTTTACCGACACCTATCGCCCCGCCCAGGAGCAGCAGATCAATCTCGTACGACGGCTCGTCAAGAGCGGCGCCACGCACGTCTTCACCGGCGGCGACCGACAGGATACCGCCGTGATCGCGCGCGATGCGCAGGAGGAAGGCGCAAGCCTGACCTTGCTCGGCGGCGACACGCTGAACGCAGCCGACGTGACCGTACCGCTGGCCGACGGTGTTCTGGCGCTGACGTTGCCCGATGCGGCGCAGTCTCCTGAGGGCAAGCCTGTCGCCGACGCCATGCGGTCAGCCGGCATCGAGCCCGAAGGTTATGTGCTCCAGGCATTCGGCGCCATGTCTGTTCTGGAGCAGGCCAGGGATCAAGCTGAAAAGGACGAAAAGCCGCTGACGGAGGTGCTGCTCAAGGCCCCCTACCAGACGATCCTCGGCCCGATCGCTTTCAACTCGGGGCACGAGCGCGCCGGCAACCCCTATCGATTGATGCAATGGCAGGCGGGCCGCTTCGTCCCCGTTGCCGACGCCGCCGGAGCGCAATGATGGTACCTGGGCCATATAACCTGATCACCGATGTCGCTGGCCTTTCCGTCGGCAATGCCGAAGACCATCGCTTGAAATCGGGCGTGACCGCAATCGTCTGCGATCCGCCGGCAACGGCCGCCGTCCAGGTGCTCGGCGGTGCTCCCGGCGCGCGCGAAACGGATTTGCTCGAACCGCACAACACCGTGCAGACCGTCGATGCCATCATCCTGTCCGGCGGTTCGGCCTTTGGCCTGGACGCTGCATCCGGTGCGCAGGCAGCACTCAAGGAGATGGGACGCGGCTTTGCCATCGGGCCACACCGCGTGCCGATCGTGCCGGCTGCAATCCTGTTCGACCTGATCAACGGTGGCGACAAGGACTGGGGGCAGTTCCCCCCCTACCGCGAACTTGGCTACGAGGCTGTGCGCAAAGCGGATCTGAGCTTTTCGACGGGCTCGGCAGGCGCCGGCACCGGCGCCTTGACGGCGACCTTCAAGGGTGGCCTTGGCTCCGCCTCGATCGTGCTGCCGAACGGGATCACCGTCGGCGCGCTCGTAGCCGTCAACGCACTCGGCTCGGCGACCGTCGGCGGCACCCGGCATTTCTGGGCCGCTCCCTTCGAGAAGCAGGAAGAGTTCGGTGGGCTTGGCCTGCCCCATCCCCTGCCGGCGGACGCATCCGATATCCGCACGAAACTGGCTGCCAACCTGTCGGCAGCCGCCAACACCACGATCGCGGTGATCGCGACGGATGCGGTGTTGACCAAGGCCGAGGCCAAGCGCCTGGCAATCGCGGCGCATGATGGCTTCTCGCGGGCCCTATGGCCGGCGCACACGCCGCTTGACGGTGACCTCATCTTCGCGCTTGCCACCGGCGCAAGCGGCAGAACATTGGAGCTCGCGGATTTCCTCGATCTCGGCGCAGCCGCCGCGGCGACGATGGCGCGCGCGATCGCCCGCGGCGTCCATGACGCAACACCCGCCGAAAACGATCCCGTCCCGTGCTGGTCCAGCCGCGGTTGAACCACGATTAGCAGCGCGCATGTTGTTTGCGCGGCTGCGGAGTGCTATTGCGCGGGAAACAGCCGGAGCCTCTCATGACCCATCCCATTCGCATTGCACCGTCGATCCTGGCGGCCGATTTTTCGAAGCTCGGACAGGAAGTCCGCGACGTCGTGGATGCCGGCGCGGATTGGATCCATCTCGATGTCATGGACGGGCATTTCGTGCCGAACATCACGTTTGGGCCCGACGTGATCAAGTCGTTGCGCCGCTATACCGAGGCGACCTTTGATTGCCACCTGATGATCTCGCCCGCCGACGGGTTCCTTGAAGCCTTTGCCAAGGCCGGTTGCGATATCCTGACGGTTCACGCTGAAGCCGGGCCGCACCTTCACCGTTCGCTGCAGACCGTCAGGTCGCTCGGCAAGAAGGCCGGCGTTTCGCTCAATCCGGCAACGCCCGAAAGCGCCATCGAATATGTGCTCGACACCGTGGACTTGGTACTGGTGATGACGGTCAACCCGGGTTTCGGCGGCCAGAAATTCATCGACGCGACGGCGGAAAAGATCCGCCGGATCAAGGCGATGATCGGCGATCGGCCAATCGAGATCGAAGTCGACGGCGGCATCGCCCCTGAAACGGCAGCGATTGCGGCCGGCGCCGGCGCAAATGTGCTCGTCGCCGGTTCGGCAATCTTCAAGGGTGGTTCGGTCGATGCCTATCGCTCTGCCATCCAGGCGATCCGCACCCCCGCCGAAAAGGCCCGCTAATGGCGCACCTGGCGACGTCAGGGCTGCTTCTCGGGGTGGCTGCGCTTATGGCGTCACAGGCATCGGCCGGTGACTATGCTGCATTCCAGCCGATCGGCTTTTCCTCCGACGGCAATGTTTTTGCGTTCGAGGAGTATGGCGTCCAGGACGGCTCGGGTTTCCCGTATTCTACGATCTACGTCGTCGATACGCGCAACGACACCTTTCTGCCGGGCGCGCCGGTGCGCGCAGTCGGTCGCGAGGATGGCGCTCCGCTGCACCGGACGAGACACGAGGCGCATCGCCGCGCCGCGCCCTTGATCGATGCCTACAGGCTTGCCGATGCGCCGGGACTGCTCGCTGCCTACAATCCGATTACCGAAGCCAATGCAGCGCCGCTGGCCCTTACCTACGATGCCTTTGCCGCAGACGATGCCTTCCGTGAGACCTACGGCCTGACACTCGAGGAAAAAAGCTTCGAGCCGGAAGGGCTGTGCAAAGATTTCCTGAAAGAGGTCAAAGGCTTCCGCCTGTCGATGACGATGAAGGCCGGCAAGCCGGCAAGTGACGTGCTGCAGGACGACGCTCGTGTGCCGGAAAGCCGCCGTTGCCCGACCGGTTATCGCATCGGCGGCGCAGTGACGCACATGAACGACGATGGCACGCAAACCCATGTCGTGATGGTGCTGGTCAAATCGCTCGGCTTCGAGGGCACGACCGACGGACGATGGATTGCGGTTCCGACCCGGATCGCAAGATGAATGAAACGGGCGCCGGGGCGAAATCAGCTTATGCTTCCGCGCCCGCCCTGAAGCGCTCGCGATTCGTACGGGCGTTCCCGTCCGCGCCTGAACTTGTGTTGGGCGCGCCGGCCTGGGGGCTGGTGACGGCCGCTTCCGCCTGGTTTGCGCTCTGGTTTCGCGAGAGCACCCTAACCTTCCATCTGGCGGAATTGCTCGTGATGTATGGTCTCGGTGCCATGCTGGCCTGGCCGCCTGCACTGTTCCTGGCGCGTTTCGCCACGCTTGGCCGTCCTGCCGAAACCCGGTTTGCGGCCTATCTCTTGTGCCTGTCGCTCGGCACGATCGCCGTGACGGCCATGCTGTTTGCGCTCGATTATCGCTTGTTTTACGCCCGCTGGCACGCCGATACCGGCACCCGGGCCTGGTTCTACCAGTTCGCCTTTACCTCGCTTGTCGCCTTCTACCAGTTCCTGGTGCTGGGCATTCGGCTCTATCTTCCGGTCGGCGGCGTGGCACTTCTGGCCGTCAGCCTGTGGCTTGCGGGGGCTGAGGGCCGTCAACAACGTTGAGCTTGCCGGGCATCTTTGCTAGAGGCACAGCCATCCTCCACTGATGACGAAAGCTGAGAGCCCATGATCCCCCGTTATTCCCGACCGGAAATGGTGGCCATCTGGTCGCCGGAAACCAAGTTCCGCATCTGGTTCGAGATCGAGGCCCATGCCTGCGATGCGCTGGCCGAAATCGGCGTGATCCCGAAAGATGCCGCAAAGACGATCTGGGAAAAGGGTGGCGCCGCCACGTTCGACGTCGATCGTATCGACGAAATCGAAGCCGTCACCAAGCACGACGTCATTGCGTTCCTGACGCATCTGGCAGAGTTCGTCGGCCCCGACAGCCGCTTCATCCACCAGGGCATGACGTCCTCCGACGTGCTCGACACCTGCTTCAACGTGCAGCTGGTACGGGCAACCGACCTTCTGCTTGCCGATATGGACAAGCTGCTGGAAGCGCTGAAGCGTCGCGCCTTCGAACACAAGGATACGGTGACGATCGGCCGCTCGCACGGCATCCACGCCGAACCGACGACCTTCGGCGTCAAGCTGGCGCTGGCCTATGCCGAGTTCGATCGCTGCAAGCAGCGTCTTATCGCAGCCCGCGAAGAAGTTGCGACCTGCGCTATCTCCGGCGCCGTCGGCACCTTCGCCAATATCGACCCGCGCGTCGAGGAACACGTCGCCAAGGCGCTTGGGCTGAAGCCAGAGCCGGTCTCCACCCAGGTGATCCCGCGCGACCGCCACGCGATGTATTTCGCCACCCTTGGCGTCGTCGCCTCGTCGATCGAGCGCCTGGCCACCGAAATCCGCCACCTGCAGCGCACGGAAGTCCTCGAAGCTGAGGAATACTTCTCGCCGGGCCAGAAGGGCTCGTCGGCCATGCCGCACAAGCGCAATCCGGTGCTGACGGAAAACCTCACGGGTCTTGCCCGCATGGTCCGCGCTTTCGCCATTCCTGCGATGGAAAACGTCGCGCTCTGGCACGAGCGCGATATCTCGCATTCCTCGGTCGAGCGCATGATCGGCCCGGATGCGACGGTAACGCTCGACTTCGCGCTGGCCCGCTTGACCGGCGTGATCGACAAGCTGCTCGTCTATCCCGACAACATGACCAAGAACATGAACAAGTTCCGCGGTCTCGTTCACTCGCAGCGCGTCCTGCTCGCATTGACGCAGGCCGGCGTGTCGCGTGAGGATGCCTATCGCCTCGTCCAGCGCAACGCGATGAAGGTCTGGGAACAGGGCAAGGACTTCCTGGAGGAGTTGCTTGCCGATGCCGAGGTTCGCGCGGCCCTGTCGGAAGCTGACATCCGCGAAAAGTTCGATCTGGGTTACCACACCAAACGCGTCGACACGATCTTCAGCCGGGTCTTTGGCTAATGCATAATTCCTTAAATCGGAATCGATTTAAGGGAAAAATTATGCAGCAATTCAAAGTGTTACAGCGACCTTGGCGCGTCTTAAAAGACGCGCGGCGCTGTAAGCATTTCGCACAAACGTGTGCGGCGGTTTTGCGGTGACGACATGCCCAAGAAATAAAAGCCGGGCGCGATAGCCGCCCGGTTCGTGCCAGAACGAAGCACGTTTCTGTTGTAATGCGCCATAATGCCCGCATTTGACGCAGTCTGATCAAATGCGGGCATTTTTGTTAGCAAGGAATTCAATCATTGCGTGAGATGGTCGATCCTGAGCAATTCAGATCGAGGGTTCACATGGCCTACAAGGACAGTGTTCAGCGCACGGCTGCGCGCACGCAGACGAAGATTACCGGGACGGTCACCTGCAAGACGGGCGCGAGCAACGGTATCGTCACGGATCTTTCCGCTGAAGGCATCTGCTTTCAGCTTTATTTCGACATCAACGCCCGCACCGGACAGGAAGTAACGATCCGCAGCGAAGAACTCGGATTTCTGACCGGAATGGTGCGCTGGTATCGCGGTGACAAGATCGGCATCAAGCTCAATCTTTCGTCCAACACCGCTGCCCAGATTTCGTCCTACTACAAGTATTTCAAGTAGTTCGAGCGATCATCGCAAGAAGAAGCGGCCAGCCTCGCGAAGGCTGGCCGTTTTGTCGTTATCGCCTGCGGCTGCGTGGATCCGGCTCGATCATCTTGCGATACATATGCCACGTCGCGTGACCGAGGATAGGCATGATCACGGCGAGACCAACGAAGACCGGGATAGAGCCGATCAGCAGGCCAGCGGCAATGATAAATCCCCAGAAGGCGACCGGTATCGGATTGACGAGTGTTGCGCGGATCGACGTTTCGACCGCGGCCACGGCGCCGACGTCACGATCGATCAGCAACGGGAACGACACCACGCTGATCGACAGCACGATGACGGCGAAAACGAACCCTACGGCATTGCCGACCAGGATCAGGTTCCAGCCCTGTTCCGTGTTGACGATGCCATTCCAGAAGGCGGCAATCGATGCCGGCGGTTCGGCGCCGAACATCCTGACATAGAGAGCCTGTGCCACCAGCAGCCAGGCGATGAAGATGAAGAACAGCATCGCCGCGACGGCCAGGATGGAGGGCAGCGCCCGAGAACGATGCAGTCGGAAGGCGTGAGGCCAGGACGTATCCATGCCGAGTTCGCGACGCCTGCTGATTTCATAAAGCCCGATGGCCGCAACCGGTCCGACAAGGGCAAAGCCCGATGCGAGCGGATAAAGCAGCGGCAGCATGTTGGCGCCTGCACTCCAGGTCATCAGGACGGCGCCGGCGATGGGATAGATCAAGCAGAGAAAAACATAGTGAGACGGCTTTTCGCGAAAGTCGCTGAACCCGAGGCGTAACGCGTCCATCACGTCAGCCAGGCCGATCTTTCGTATTCCGGGATGGGCGGCACTCGCGTCCGATCCCGACAGAACATGGAATGTTGTCATGGCTCACACTCCTCAACCACTACAGAGCGGCCACGGACCAGCGACAACGGCAAAACTCGAGCCGCATCGACCGCGACCTGCATTGGCGATTATACATAAAATGCAGGCTCTGTCGCCTACGCCTTGACTTCGACGAGTTTCGACGCCACATCGCGGCCATTATGAAACTTTCCGACGCCCATATCCTGATCGTTCCCGGCTACACCAATTCTGGTCCCGACCATTGGCAGTCCCGCTGGGAGAGAAAGATGTCCACGGCTCGCCGCGTGGAGCAGGCCGAATGGGCCAAGCCAGTGCGCGAGGATTGGGTGGCGCGCATGATCGAGGAGGTCAATGCCGCCGAAAAGCCGGTCGTCATCGTCGCTCACTCGCTCGGCGTTGCGACTGCGGTCCATGCCCTGCCCCACATCGAAAAGAAGATCGCCGGCGCCTTCCTGGTCGCCCCGCCGGATGTGGCCAATGCCGCGATCCGGCCGAAGCACCTGATGACCTTCGGGCCATATCCGCGCGATCCGCTGCCGTTTCCGTCGCTCATGGTCGCAAGCCGCAACGATCCGTTTGGCTCCTATGAGCATGCCGACGAGATCGCCAAATCCTGGGGGGCCCTGCTGGTGGACGCCGGGCAATCCGGCCATCTCAACACCGAGTCCGGACACGGCCCGTGGCCGGAGGGCACGATGGTCTTCGCGCAGTTTCTCAGCCGCCTGCAGCCCTGATCGCCCTGCTAACAAGACGACTCGGCATTAATCCGAAGTTCATGGTCCGCGATCATCATCTACCGGCAACAAATGCTGGATCGTGGGATACGTGACCGGACCGAAAGATCCCATCAACAACAAACGCCGTGCATCGGCGAAGCTAGACATTGTGATGCGATCGGCGCTGGACCAGCTGCCGGTCGGGGCGATCGTTGTCGACGAAACAGGGACGATCGTTTCGGCAAACCCCTATGCCTGCGATCTTTTGCGCCTTCAGTCGTGCGAGTTACTCAATCGGTCTCTCCATGACCTTGTTCATGCCGACGACCAACACCTGCTGTCGCCCGATGGGACGTCGCAACCTTCGGCATCCGCCCAGACGATCCGCCTGCATGGCGCGGCCGACACCGTTTCTCTGGTTTGCTCCTCTTGTGCAATGGCGGACAACCGCTTGTTGCTGATGCTTCCGGTCGATCATCTGATCTGCGAGATTGCCGGACTTCGCAACGATGAGACGCGGTGGAAGTATGCGCTTGAAAGTGCGCTCGAAGGCGTCTGGGATCACGATTTTTCGACCGGCAATCTCTTCTACTCCGCCACGTGGAAGCGTCTGCGCGGCCTTCCTGACGACGCTGAGGTCGACGGCTCGCTCGATGCCTGGATCGAGAATGTGCATCCGGACGATCGTGCCCATGTGGTGGCTTCGATCGGGCGCCAAGATTCAGGCGAGGTCACCTACAACACGTTCCAGTATCGCGAACGCCACGCGGACGGACATTGGGTCTGGATCGAAAGCCGCGGCGCATCCGTCGCCTATGGAGAGGACGGCAAGCCCAGTCGCATTATCGGCACCGACACGGATATTACGCCGCGAAAGGAGGCCGAGACGCGGCTTGAGGAAATCTCACGGCGTCTTCGGCTGGCGCTTGACGTCTCGAAGATCGGCGTGTTCGACCACAATCTCGAAACTCAGGAGACCCTTTGGGACGAACGCATTCTGGGCATCTATGGCCTTGATCCTGGGGCCGGCGCGCCGAGTGGCCGCAACTGGGAAGACATGTTGCATCCCGACGACCGGGAAATCGCGATCGCCCGCGTCAACGGTGGCGTTGCGGCAGGAGCCCCCTTCACCAATGCGTTCCGCATCATCCTGGCGGATGGCGAAATCCGGCACATTCGTGCCAACACGGCATTCTATGTCGACCGCGACGGCACCCGCAAACTGATCGGCGCGAACTGGGACGTCACGGAAGACGTGGCGCTCCAGGAGGAGCTGCGCAAGGCCAAGGCTTCGACCGAAGCCCGCAACCGTGAACTTGAAGAAGCGCGCATCCGCATCGAATACAACGCGTTGCACGACTACCTGACGGACCTGCCGAATCGGCGCTACCTCGATCAGATCCTCGCCGACGATCCGACGCTGAATGCCATCCTCCACCTCGATCTCGATCGCTTCAAGCAGATCAACGACACGCTCGGGCATCAGGCCGGCGATGCGATGCTAATGCATGCCGCCGCGATCCTGCGGTGTCATGCCGATCAGGACGATTTCATCGCCCGCATCGGCGGCGACGAATTCGTCATTCTTTGCCGTCGTGGCCGCAGCCTTGGCGATCTGGGAGATCTCGCAGCGCGCATCGTCCATGCCTTCCGCCGCCCTATTCCCTACGACGGGCAGCTTTGCCGGCTGGGCGCCAGTATCGGCATCGCCTGGAGGGGCGAGGGCGACACCGATCCCAAGCAATTGCTGATGAATGCCGATATCGCACTCTATCGTGCCAAGAGCCTCGGCCGTGACCGATTCGAGGTATTTTCCGAGCAGATCCAGAACCAGATCCTCAGTGCCAAGCGAACCGGCGACGATATCCGTCAGGCGATCGAGGAGGGCCAGTTCGTGCCCTACTACCAGCCGCAATTCGACGCCCGCTCGCTCGATCTCACCGGTGTAGAAACCCTGGTGCGATGGGACCATCCCGAACGCGGCATCCTTGCTCCGACACATTTCCTGAAGGTGGCCGAGGAGATCAACGCCCTGCCCGCGATCGACAGGAACATCGTCGAGATGGCCTATGCCGATTTTACCGCCTGGCGTCGTGCCGGTCTCACAGTGCCCAAGATCTCGGTCAACGTCTCGTCGCGGCGGCTGCGTGATCCGAGCCTGATCTCCGACCTCCGCGCGATGCGCATTCCGCCGGGGGTTCTATCCTTCGAGTTGTTGGAATCCATATTCCTCGACGATCTCGAAGATGAGATTGCCGAGACGATCGCTGCGCTCAACGGACTCGGCATCGAGATTGAAATCGACGACTTCGGCACTGGGCACGCCTCGATCATCGGCCTGCTCAACCTCAATCCGGCCCGCCTGAAAATTGACCGGGCGCTCGTGGGGCCCATCACCGAAAGCGCCCAACAGGCAAAGCTCGTTCGCGCCATCATCGACATCGGCCACTCGCTCAACATCAAGGTGGTGGCAGAAGGCGTGGAGACCTGGGAGCACGCGGCGATCCTGAGGGATCTCGGTTGCGACATCCTGCAAGGCTACGCGCTGGCAAAGCCGATGAGCCGCCTCGATTTCGAACAGCGCATCAAAAGTGGCTGGAAGCCGTCGCCGGGCGCCGAAACGGCGCCGGAAAAAGGACGTCGCTACAAGGCGGCCAAATAAAAACCGCCCGGCTTTTCAGCCGAGCGGCGATGTCACGGGGCCGTCTGGCCACCCGAAATTACTTGCTCTGGATCTGCTCGATCGCTTCGCCGAGAAGCTCAAGCATGCGCACACGGATCTGCTCTTCGCTCTGGGCAACGCCGGCAGCGTCGAAGTCTGCCTTGATCTTGCGCACGACGTCCTCGTGGCCAGCTTCTTCGAAATCGGCCGCAACGACTTCCTTGGCATAGGCTTCCGCGTCGGTCTTGCCGAGCAAGCCGGCAGCCCAAAGGCCGAGCAGCTTGTTGCGGCGCGCCTCAGACTTGAACCGCAGTTCCTCGTCCAGCGCAAACTTGGCTTCGAAGGCCTTTTCGCGATCCTGCATCGTCGTCATCAATTGATCTCCCTTGAGAATTCCATGCCGGAAATAGTTATCGCCATAAACCAAACCAGTGGTCAAAGTGCAATGCGAAGTTTTCTTGTTTCGTGACTTTCATGGTACCCTAAGCATGTCGCGCAAAAGTGCGCAGCGGTTTTGCGATAATGGCATGCGAAAGATCAAAGATCCAAAGCGCGAGGAGCGGATCCTAGAGATCGCGACACGCTCTAGGTAAATCAGGGGAAGGGAAGATACGCCGATTGTGAAATGCGTTCTTTTCAGCTATGGACCCCGTAAGAACACTCCACTAGCGCGACCCAAGAGCGCCAACAACCACAGAGACAATATCCATGAATCGTCGCCGCCGTATCTACGAGGGCAAGGCAAAGATCCTTTATGAGGGTCCCGAGCCGGGCACGCTGATCCAGTTTTTCAAGGACGACGCGACCGCCTTCAACAAGAAAAAGCATGACGTCATCGACGGCAAGGGTGTGCTGAACAACCGGATTTCCGAGTATATCTTCACGCATCTGAACCGCATCGGCATTCCGACGCACTTCATCCGCCGTCTCAATATGCGCGAGCAGTTGATCAAGGAAGTCGAAATCATCCCGCTCGAGATCGTCGTGCGCAATGTTGCCGCTGGCTCGCTGGCAAAGCGCCTCGGCATCGAAGAAGGCACCGTCCTTCCCCGCTCGATCATCGAATTCTACTACAAGGCCGATGCTCTGGACGACCCGATGGTTTCCGAAGAGCACATCACCGCGTTCGGCTGGGCAAGCCCGCAGGAACTCGATGACGTCATGGCGCTTGCCATCCGCATCAACGACTTCCTGACCGGTCTGTTCCTCGGCGTCGGCATCCAGCTCGTCGATTTCAAGATCGAGTGCGGCCGCCTGTTCGAAGGTGACATGATGCGCATCATCCTGGCGGACGAAATCTCGCCGGACAGCTGCCGTCTGTGGGACATCGAGACCAAGGAAAAGCTCGACAAGGACCGCTTCCGCCGTGATTTGGGCGGCCTGGTCGAGGCCTATCAGGAAGTGGCTCGCCGTCTCGGCATCATGAACGAGAACGAGCCCGTGCGCGGCACCGGCCCGGTTCTGGTCAAGTAGTTTCTGGTCAAGTTAGTTCGGGGAAAGTGTAAAGTGATCAAGGCACGTGTAACCGTGACGCTGAAGAATGGCGTTCTCGATCCGCAGGGCAAGGCAATCGAAGGCGCGCTCGGCGCGTTGGGCTTCGACGGCATCGGCCAGGTCCGCCAGGGCAAGGTGTTCGATCTGCAGATCGAGACCGGCGACAGGACCAAGGCTGAGGCCGACCTCAAGGCGATGTGCGAAAAGCTACTCGCCAACACGGTGATCGAAAACTACACCATCTCCCTCGCCTAACGGCGGCGGAGCGCCGCGGATGGCCGGACATGACGGCTCGGGTGAACTGGAAATGACGATGCGGCCCATGCAGTACGGGCCCTTCCCATGCCGATCAGCCAAGCGACATCGAAGGGACATTCTGCCCGCGGCTCGATGGTTTTAAAGTGGAAGGGATGCGCAGTGCATCCAACATCGGCCCCGAGCGCACGGAACTGCGCTTCGGCCGCATCGGAAACCGCCTCGAATTGCATGAGCTTCAAGAGGCGCAGGCAGGGTTTGAACCGCACCATGAAGTCAGCCGTCGTCCAGCTTCCAGGCCTCAACCGCGATCGCGACATGATCGCTGCCCTTACAAAAATCTCCGGCAAGGCGCCCGTGACCGTCTGGCAGACGGAAACGGAGATCCCGGATGTCGACCTGATCGTCATCCCCGGCGGCTTCTCCTACGGCGACTATCTGCGCTGTGGCGCAATTGCGGCCCGCATGCCGGTCATGCAGGCGATCAAGGCGAAGGCCGAAAAGGGCGTCAAGGTTCTTGGCGTCTGCAACGGCTTCCAGATTCTGGTCGAGGCCGGTCTCCTGCCGGGCGCGCTGATGCGCAACGCTTCGCTCAAATTTGTTTGCCGCGAAGTCAAGCTTGAGGTTGTCAACGCCGACACAGATTTTACCCGCGCCTATTCCAAGGGGCAGATCATCCGCAGCCCCGTCGCACACCACGACGGCAACTATTTTGCTGACGCTGAGACCCTGGAGTCGATCGAAGGCAATGGCCAGGTCGTGTTCCGTTACGCCGAAGGCACCAATCCGAACGGTTCGATGGGCGATATTGCCGGCGTGATGAACAAGGCCGGCAACGTACTCGGCATGATGCCACATCCGGAAAATCTGATCGAAGCGGCTCACGGCGGCGCCGATGGTCGCGGCATCTTCGCTTCGGCTCTCGAAGTAATCGCCGCTTAACCGTCCCACTGATAGAAGGCATTCGACCATCCCCTTAACGCAAGCGAGACCGTCGATGCCTTCAACTTTCACTGGACGCCTGATCGCCCCTGCTTGCGCGGCATTCGCCCTGACATTTCTGACGTCCTGCCAATCGCCGCGCCCACCGGCGCCGACAGCAAATTCGGCCGCCCTGCCGACGATGGAGCGCGTTGCGCTTGGCGCCAACAGCTGCTGGTTCAAATCGGGCGATCCGGCCTTCAAGAACTACCGGCTCGCCCCTGAACTCAATTCCTTCTCCGGACGCCCCCGTATCCTGATCGTACCGCGCAAGTCGCCCGAAGCACGGCCGCTGGCCGTCGTTCAGGCGGAAGGCCAGCCGGCGCGGCTGCAGGCGTTCGGGCCGTTGCTGAGCGAACCGGTCGGCACCCGCATGAGCGCAGATATCCGCCGCTGGGCCGCTGGCGGCCAGGGCTGCAATTAATCAAGCCACCGGTTGAGAGTTCGGACGCTGCGGGGCCGGCACCCTCAGCGTTCGCCAATGCGCGTCGCGAAGGATCGTCTACCGCGCTTTGATTTTTTGCGCATGCCGTTATTGCAAAACCGCGACACATTTCGCGCCGCGTGCGTTAACGCCAGAACGGCACCGACGATTCCCGCCGGGCATCCTTCTCGCAGACGCCGATATCCCTCAATTGCCAGTCGCTCATCTCTTCGAGAGCCAAGCGGCTGCGCCTCTTGGCCGCCAGGAAGCAGTAGAGCCGCCAGAGGCGCTGAAGCGCATTCTTCGCCCTCCCCGAAAATTCGACGTCGAACCCGACCTTGCGGCGTGCGCGAGGGGCCTTTTCCACGACGGTCGAGCAAATTGTATCAATTGTACTCATTGTGCGCTCCAATGCATCGATTGACATCATTGCATTGGTGATAATTGACATATTTCGCCCTGTAATCTAGATAATTGTCACTATGACAAATTGGCTCCCAGACATTCAGCAGGGTCACGGTCCGCTTTATGCGCGGATTGCAGACCAGATCGAGCAGGCAATCGGCGAAGGCGCCCTGCCCGTCGGCGCCAAATTGCCGCCGCAGCGCAACCTCGCCTATGACATTGGTGTCACCATTGGCACCATCGGACGCGCCTACAATATCGTGCGCGAACGCGGTCTTGTCAGCGGCGAGGTCGGGCGCGGAACCTATGTGCTGGATCACCAGGAAAGCCGCCCGCCGGAGCAGGCCGACCCGCTGACCACATCCCTGGCCGGCACCCGGCCGCTGATTGCACCCGCCGGGAAATTGCGCTTCGACAGCACCGCGGCACCGGATATAGGCCAGGGCCATGTCTTGAGTGAACTGCTGAGCGAGATCAGCCGCGATCACCACGCCGACATTGCCAGCTACGCCCGCAACTTCCCGGATCATTGGTTCGAGGCCGGATGCCAATGGTTGGCACGCGGCGGCTTTCGTCCCTCGCCGGAAACGATCGTGCCGACGCTGGGTGCGCATGCTGCGGTTATCGCCGTAATCGCCGCCGTGACCTCGCCCGGCGATCGTATCGCCTTCGAGACGCTTACCTACTCCCAGGTCAGCCGCAGCGCTGGCCTGATCGGGCGTCGCACGACGCTGATGGAATCGGATGAATTCGGGCTGATTCCCGAGGACTTCGAGCGGGTTTGTGCCCAGCAGCATCCCAAGCTCGCCTTCCTGATGCCGAGCGCGCAAAACCCGACCGTTGCCGTCATGCCGCTTGCCCGGCGCCAGGCGATTGCCGATATCGCCCGTAAATACGGCGTCTGGCTGGTCGAAGACGATCTTTATGGTGCCATGACCGGCGATCCGACGCCGCCATTGGCGGAGCTTGCGCCCGAGCGAACCTTTCTCGTCGGCGGCCTTTCAAAGTCCGTCGCCGCTGGCGTGCGCGGCGGCTGGGTTGCCTGCCCTCCCCATTTCAGCCAGCGCATCCGCATTGCCCACAAGATGGTCAGCGGCGGCCTGCCGTTCATCCTGGCGGAGCTTTGCGCGCGGCTTGTTCTCTCCGGCTCGGCCACCATTCTGCGAAGCAAGGGTATCGAAGAGATCCGGGTGCGCGAGGCGATGGCGCGCGAAGTGTTCGACGGTATCGAGTTCAGCTCGCATCCGAGTGTTCCCTTCCTCTGGATGAAGCTGCCGGAGCCTTGGCTTTCCGGAACGTTCAAGCAGGCAGCACTACAGGAAGGCGTGCTCGTCGACGACGAGGATGAGTTCAAGGCCGGCCGGGCGGACCGCGTCTTCCACCGCATTCGCATCGGCTTTTCCTCGCCGGCCGACCGTGCCGAGGTGCGCCGTGGCTTTCAGACGCTGAGGCGGCTGCTCGACAGCGGGCGAGCGGGCTACGATAGTTTCGACTGATAACCCGGATCCGCGGGGTGACTTTCGCGCAAGGCTGAGCATCATATGTTTTAGCAGTCTTGCGTAGATCGATTCGCTTCAGGGATTCGGCATGCCATCATTGCTTCTTCTTCGTCCATCGCGCTGCTTCGCAACATTGTCGCTTCTTCTCGCCGGTATGGTGCCGACCGCCCCCGCCATCGCCGGTGACGGCATCTTCGATGAGATGCGCTTCGGGACGACTGCGTCCATCAACAACGGCGATAACCGCGAGCATGGCGTCTTTCCTTCGTTCACGGTCTTCCTCGATCCGCTCGATGCAGACGGCGCCAAGGATCTTGGCGAGCAGCTGCTGCGACCGCGCATTCATGCAGGGGCCGCCATCGCAACCTCGTCCGAAGGCGCCAACGAAGTCTATGGCGGCTTGAGCTGGACCTTCGATGTGACGAAGCGGTTCTTCGTCGAGCTTGGCGCCGGCGGAACGGTGCATGACGGAGAATTGCACGCTGACGGCACGTTGGGGCCGAAGCTCGGCTGCCGCCTGCTCTTCCGCGAATATGCCGCGGCCGGCTTGAGGTTCGACGAGCATTGGAACCTGTCGGCGACGGTGGAGCATGCCTCGCATGCCGAACTTTGCGATGGTCCCAACGACGGCTTGACCCGCGCCGGCCTCGCGCTCGGCTACAAGTTCTGACAGGTCAGCATCAGCGAGACGCCCGGGCGCCTCGAAAAAGGGCGGCAACCGTTGTTGATCGCCCGTATTTTTCTGTCGCGCCGCGCCGCAGCATACGCTAAAGAAGCCGCAAAGCGCCCCCTGTGTCTGTTGCGGTTCGCACGCGCCATATCCCGTGGAAGGATTGCGCGCCGCCCGAAGGATTTGACGGTCGACGATGACGATTTCCAACACCCGCCCCATCACCCCGGAACTCATCGCCTCGCACGGGCTCAAGCCCGATGAATACGAGCGCATTCTCGGCCTGATCGGACGCGAGCCGACTTTTACCGAGCTTGGCATCTTTTCGGCGATGTGGAACGAGCACTGCTCCTACAAATCTTCGAAGAAGTGGCTTCGCACGCTGCCGACCAAGGGTCCGCGCGTCATCCAGGGGCCTGGCGAAAATGCCGGCGTGGTCGACATCGATGACGGCGACTGCGTCGTTTTCAAGATGGAGAGCCACAACCACCCGTCCTACATCGAGCCCTACCAGGGTGCAGCGACCGGCGTCGGCGGCATTTTGCGCGACGTCTTCACCATGGGCGCTCGCCCGGTTGCGGCGATGAACGCCCTGCGCTTCGGTTCGCCCGATCATCCGAAGACCCGCCACCTCGTTTCCGGCGTCGTTGCCGGCGTCGGCGGCTACGGCAATTCCTTCGGCGTTCCGACCGTCGGTGGCGAAGTCGAGTTTGATGCCCGCTACAACGGCAACATCCTCGTCAACGCCTTCGCCGCCGGTCTCGCCAAGAGCGACGCGATCTTCTACTCCAAGGCTGAAGGCGTCGGTCTCCCGGTCGTTTACCTCGGCGCCAAGACGGGTCGTGACGGCGTGGGCGGTGCAACCATGGCCTCGGCCGAGTTCGACGAATCGATCGAGGAAAAACGCCCGACCGTCCAGGTCGGCGACCCCTTCACCGAAAAGTGCCTGCTCGAAGCCTGCCTTGAGCTGATGCAGACGGGCGCCGTCATCGCCATCCAGGACATGGGTGCCGCCGGTCTCACCTGCTCGGCCGTTGAAATGGGCGCCAAGGGCGACCTCGGTATCGAACTCAACCTCGACACCGTGCCGGTGCGCGAAGAACGCATGACCGCCTATGAGATGATGCTCTCGGAAAGCCAGGAGCGCATGCTCATGGTGCTGGAGCCGGCCAAGGAAGAAGTCGCCAAGGCGATTTTCGTCAAGTGGGGTCTCGATTTTGCGATCGTCGGCAAGACCACCGACGACCTGCGCTTCCGCATCCTGCATCAGGGCGAGGAAGTCGCAAACCTGCCGATCAAGGAACTGGGCGACGAAGCGCCGGAATATGACCGCCCTTGGACGCCGGCCAAGGTTCCGACGGCACTTGCGACCAACGACATTCCGCAGACGGATGTTGCCGACGCGCTCGTGCAACTGGTCGGTTCGGCCAACAATTCCTCGCGGCGCTGGGTTTACGAACAGTACGACACTCTGATCCAGGGCAATTCGCTGCAGCTGCCGGGCGGTGACGCCGGCGTGGTGCGCGTTGAGGGGCACCCGACCAAGGCGCTGGCCTTCTCCTCCGACGTGACGCCGCGCTATGTCGAGGCGGATCCGTTCGAAGGCGGCAAGCAGGCGGTTGCCGAATGCTGGCGCAACCTGACGGCGACAGGCGCTCTGCCGCTGGCGGCCACTGACAATCTCAATTTCGGCAATCCGGAACGCCCCGAAATCATGAGCCAGCTGGTTCATGCCATTAAGGGCATCGGCGAAGCCTGCACGGCGCTCGACTTCCCGATCGTTTCCGGCAACGTGTCGCTCTACAACGAGACCAACGGCCAGGGAATCCTGCCGACCCCGACCATCGGCGGCGTCGGCCTGATCAAGGACTGGTCGAAGATGGCGCGCATCCGTTTTGCCGCTGCCGGCGAAACGATCCTTCTTGCCGGTGCGCCTGATGGTCTCGGCTCGCACATCGCCCAGTCGGTCTATATGCGTGACGTCCATGGCCGCACCGACGGCCCGGCACCGCATGTCGATCTGGCGCATGAGCGCAAAGTCGGCGACTTCGTCCGCGGCCTGATCCACGATGGCCTTGCGACCGCCGTTCATGACTGCTCGTCGGGTGGCCTGGCTCTTGCGGTCGCCGAGATGGCGATGGCATCGGGCATCGGCGCCACGGTCGGCGCGGTCACGGGTCATGATCCGATCGCCAGCTTCTACGGCGAAGATCAGGGCCGCTACGTCGTGACGGTTGCTGCCGGCGCGCTCGATGCCGTCCTCGCACGAGCGAAAACCGCTGGCGTTTCCTTGCCGGCGATCGGCAAGACCGGCGGCGATGCGGTCAAACTTGGCGACGCCAAGGCGGTCTCGATCGGGCAGTTGCGCTCCGCCCACGAGGCGTGGTTCCCGGAATTCATGCAGGGCGACCTGGCACCGGAAAACTGAGACTGCGCGACGGCGGCCGGGTGCGGCGGCAATTCGAAATTGCCGCACGCGCAGGGCTGCGTGAGTTTCCGTTGCGATCAATTCAGCAATTGCGTTTCGCCCCTGAATCGTGGTTCCCTGAGTGTATGGACAGTGTCGGCAACGCTGCGGGCACTGCAGAATAACAAGGAGTTGGCGTAACATGCCCATGACACCAGGCGACATCGAAGACATGATCAAGGCAGGAATTCCCGGCGCCAAGGTCACGATCCGCGATCTGGCCGGTGACGGCGACCACTATGCCGCCGAAGTCGTGGCCGAAGCGTTTCGCGGCAAGACCCGGGTGCAGCAGCACCAGATGGTCTACAACGCGCTGAAGGGCAACATGGGCGGCGTTCTGCACGCCCTCGCCCTTCAGACCAGCGCGCCGGAGTAAGCAGGCAATGGCCGATCTGATCAAGGAACTGGTCAGTGGCGTTGTCGACAGCGCGCTGAAGGAAATCCTGAAGAAGACCGGCGTCAAGCGGACCGCGACAAAGCGGACCAAACGCCGGACACGCAAGGCAGCGACGGGCGGCATTCTGGGCGATCTCCTGGAAGCCGCCATCGGCAAGCCGGCCAAGAAACAGGTGAGCCGGCGGCGAACCGCCAGCGCACGCAGCAAGGCACGCCGCCGTTCGGCCTGAGCAGTTGTATTAAAACCACATCTTGAGGCCCATCAATATTTGTTGCATTTGGGTGATGAAAATCACTGATATGCATGCTATCTAAGGCCCAATCGATATCCGGTCCTTGAAACCGGCGCAGGAAGGATGAAAAGATGAGCGGAATTCACGAATTCATCGCGAACGAAGTCAAGACCAACGACGTGGTACTCTTCATGAAGGGTACGCCGCAGTTCCCGCAATGTGGTTTCTCCGGCCAGGTGGTCCAGATTCTTGATTACATCGGCGTCGACTACAAGGGCATCAACGTTCTTGCCGACGCGGACCTGCGCCAGGGCATCAAGGACTATTCGAACTGGCCGACCATTCCCCAGCTTTATGTAAAGGGTGAATTCGTCGGCGGTTGCGACATTGTCCGCGAAATGTTCCAGGCTGGCGAACTCCAGTCGCACCTGCAGGAACAGGGAATTTCGGTCAAGGGCGCTGCTGCCTAAGTCAGGCCGCCAACTCCGATCTGGTCGGAAAAGGCGGGCGACCGCCTTTTTTGATTCCGGAAATAAATCCGGATCGTCTAATTTTCGTTGTTCTTTTCTAGGTGGAACACATTCTCGTTCTGTCATGAAGCGGTCGCGATAAATCGGCATAAGCAGCCTGAAAGGGCGTTCGCCCGTCCCCATGCTCCGGCTTGGCCCGGCTGCCCATCGCCGAAAGTCCCTTTCGCTTCACATCGGATGCCGCTTGCACCGCTTTGCCGGACCAGGCCCGTCCTCTCAAACGACACTCGACATGCCGACCGGCATTTTGCCAGCCGACGTCGCCTCTTTCCGGAACAAACTCCGGTCTTGACCTATTACGGTTGCGCCCGGCGCGCCGCAAGGATTTTGCCTATGACGAGCACGACAGACGAAGCGGCCGCTCCCGGCCTCAGCAAATTTCAGTTCATCGCCCTGATGGCCATGCTGATGGCAGTCAATGCCTTGTCGATCGACATTATGTTGCCGGGTCTGCAGCAGATCGGCGCCAGCCTCGGCGTCACCGATGAAAATCATCGGCAGTATGTCATCACTGCCTATCTCATCGGCATGGGCGTGGCGCAGCTGTTCTTCGGCCCGCTGTCAGATCGTTTCGGCCGCAAGGCGCCGCTGCTCACAGGTCTCGGTATCTACGGTGTCTGCGCGGTCGCAATCACCATTGTACCGACCTTCAGCGCCCTGCTCGCGCTTCGCTTTGTCCAGGGCATCGGCGCCGCCGCCACGCGCGTCATCACCGTGTCGATCGTGCGTGACGTCTATGGTGGCCGTCGCATGGCTGAAGTGATGTCGCTGATCATGATGGTGTTCATGATCGTACCGGTCATAGCGCCAAGCGTCGGACAGCTGATCATGATCTTTGCCGAATGGCACATGATCTTCGTCGTCATCGCGCTCTTTGCCTTCACGATAGCAACGCTCGTCGTGTTCCGGCTCCAGGAGACGTTGAACCCGGATCATCGCCGGGCCTTCACGCCGGCGGTCATCCTCAGCGGCTTCAAGATCGTCCTGACGAACCGTCTGTCGCTATTCTACACGCTGGGGACATCGGTCATCCTCGGTGCGCTCTTCGGCTTCATCAACTCCGCCCAGCAGATCCTCGTTGGGGTCTACGGGCTGGGTCTGTGGTTCCCGGTCGTGTTTGCGGCATTTGCAGGAATGATGGCGGTCGCGTCGTTCACCAATTCGCAGCTCGTTCGGCGTTTCGGCATGCGGGCGCTGTCGCATGCCGCACTGCTCGGCTTCATGCTGGCGAGCCTCCTCTGGATGGTGGCGTCGCTTTATGGCCCGGTGCCCTTCCCGCTCTTCGTGGTTCTCTATGGTGCTGCGATGTTCCAGTTCGGGCTGATCGCGTCGAACTTCAACGCGATGGCGATGGAGCCGCTCGGCCACGTCGCCGGCACCGCCTCCTCGGTGCTCGGCTTTACCCAGACCATCGGCGGCGGCGTCATCGGTGCCATCATCGGTCAGGCCTTCGACGGCACGGCGACACCGCTTGCGATCGGTTATTTCACCGTTGCGGCGATCGGTGTCGTGTTCGTTCTCATCGCCGAACGCGGAAAGCTGTTCAAGGCACACAACCCGGCGGGCTGATCACAGCCTGCCAAACAGCCTTGCCAACCGGATTTCTCCTCCCAGATCTGCTCTTACGGGTACGCACAATGACCTCAATCACCACACAATCCGACCATGTCGACGGGGTTTCGGGCGCAGCGCGCCTCAACATGGGCCTCCTCGAGTTCATCATCACCATTGCCGTCATGACGGCGAGCGTGGCGATTGCCATCGACAGTATGCTGCCGGCTTTGCCGAGCATTGGCCAGTCGCTCAGCGTCGCCAACTCCAACGACACCCAGCTCGTCATCGGCGTGTTCTTCCTCGGTTTCGGCCTTTCGCAGATCTTCTTCGGTAGCCTTTCCGATACATTCGGACGGCGCACCGTGCTGCTCGGGGGCCTTGCCTTCTTCACCGTGTCGATGTTTGCCGCCGCCCTCACGCAGAGCTTCGAAATGCTGCTCGTCCTGCGCTTCGTCCAGGGTATTGGTGCAGCCGCCGTGCGCATTACCACCATGGCGATCGTGCGCGACTGCTTCGGCGGTCGCGAGATGGCGCGGGTGATGTCCTACGTCATGATCGTCTTCATGATCGTTCCGATCGTCGCGCCTTCCATCGGCCAACTCGTCATCCTCTATGCCAACTGGCACTGGATCTTCATCCTGATCGGGATCATCGGCGCAGTCCTCTTCGTCTGGGCACTGGCCCGCATGAAGGAATCGCTGCCGAAGGAAGAGCGGCTGCCGCTTTCGGTATCGTCGGTCGCAACCGGTTTCAAGACTGTGCTGACCAACCGCATCACCTGCGGCTACATGATCGGCATGACGCTGTTCACCGCCGTGATCTGCGCCTACATCGTCACCGTCCAGCAGATCTTCGGCGAGGTCTATGGCCTCGGCGACTGGTTGCCGATCGCCTTTGCCGGCACCGCCGGCGGCATCGCCGTTGCAAACTTCGCCAACGGCTTCTTCGTGCGCAGCTTCGGCATGCGTCGCATCTCGCATGTGTCGATGATCCTGTTCACCCTGCTTTCGGTGATCGGCTTTGTCATGTCGCTCTGGGGTACGCCGGCCTTCGTCGTCAGCTACCTCATGTTCTCTGTGCTGTTGATGTTCTTCGCGGTGATCGCGACCAACTTCACCGCGATCAGCCTGGAGCCGATGGGTCACCTTGCCGGCACGGCGACCGCCATCACCGGCTTCGTCTCGACAACCGGCGGCGCGCTGCTCGGCGGCGCCGTAGGCCAACTGTTCAACGGCACGCTGCAGCCGCTGTTCGGGGGCTTCGCCGTCTTCGGCCTCGTGACGGTCCTGGCGACGCTCTGGGCCGAGAAGGGCAAGCTCTTCACCCATCCCGGCGACAAGGACGTCTCGCTCGACCACGGCGGCGGCCATATGTAGATTTAAACCGGACCAACAAGAAGCCCGCCTGGAGCGATCCCGGCGGGCTTTGTGTTTCTATGATTTCGTCTTGTTAGACGGTGAAGACTTCGCGGCGCAGCGTTTCCCAACTGTCCTTGTCGGTGGCCAGCAGCAGGCCGCCATTGAGATGGGCAGGCAGATAGGGCGAACCGTCGAAGCGAGCGGCGTAGGCGCCTGCCTCCAGCGCTATCAGCGTGCCGGCCAGGTGATCCCAGGGCATCAGCTTCTGGTACATCAGGAAGTGGATGTAGCCGCCGGCAAGGATGCGGTATTCGTGCGCCGCACAACGGTAGCTGGTGGCGATCCGGACCTTGGCCATGTTGGCCATGACCTCGCGCCGTGCCTCTTGCTTGTAAAAGCCCGTCGAGGCGCCGCCGACCATGCTTTCAAGCGGAACGCCTACGGTCACCGACATGCGCTCCTGCGAGCCGTCAGGGCGGCACATCCAGGCGCCCGAGCCCTTTTCGGCGATCACCCAATCGTTGCCGAGCGGATCGTAGATGATGCCGGCAACCGTCTCGCCCTTGGAAACGACGCTCGCCATCACGCCGAACAGCGGCAGGCCGGCCGCGAAGTTGAAAGTGCCGTCGATAGGATCGACGACGACGGCGAGATCGGCATCAGCCAGCTTGTCGAGCAGCGCCGGATCGGCAGCGACGGATTCTTCGCCGATGAATACGGCGCCCGGCGCAATCTCGTCCATGCGCGCCTTGATCAGGCGCTCGGCCGCCTCGTCGCCCTCGGTGACGAGATCGATCGCTTCCGACTTCATCCGGACATCGCCCGCACCGAGATTGCGAAACCGCGGCAGGATTTCTTTGACCGCGGCCTCCTGCAGCAGATTGGCAAGGGCGGCGATGTCGACGGAATGGCTCATTCTTTGGGCTCCGGTGAGAGGGACTGGAAGTCGAAAAGCTTGGGGTCAAGCAGATGCGACGGGTTCACGTGGCCGAGTGCCCGCAGCATCGTATCCTTGCGGCCGGGCATGCGCCGTTCGAGATCGGCAAGCATCGCCTTCATCGCGTTGCGTTCCAGCCCGTCCTGCGAACCGCAGAGGTCGCAAGGAATGATCGGGAATTCCATGGCAGCGGCAAATTTCGCCAGATCGTCTTCCGCCGCATAGGCCAGCGGCCGCAGCAGCATCAGGTCGCCCTCGTCGTTCAGAAGCTTCGCCGGCATCGAGGCGAGCCTGCCGCCATGGAAGAAGTTCATGAAGAAGGTTTCGAGAATGTCTTCCCGATGGTGGCCGAGGACCAGCGCGTCGCAGCCCTCCTCGCGCGCGATCCGGTAGAGATTGCCGCGGCGCAAGCGCGAACAGAGCGAACAGTAGGTCGCTCCGGTCTGCACCTTTTCCTTCACGATGGAATAGGTGTCGCGGTATTCGATGCGATGCTTCACGCCGATCGAGGCGAGATATTCCGGCAGGATATGCTTCGGAAAATTCGGCTGGCCCTGGTCGAGATTGCAGGCGACCAGCTCGACGGGCAGCAGCCCGCGCCACTGCAGGTCCATCAGCAGTGCCAGCAGGCTGTAGCTGTCCTTGCCGCCGGAGATCCCGACCAGCCAGCGCTTGGCGCCCTTCAACATGCCAAAATCGTCCAGCGCCTGCCGCGTCTGCCGCAGCAGCCGCTTGCGCAGTTTGTTGAAGGAGACGGACGACGGCATGCGTTCGAAGATCGGATGAAGGCCTGTCTCGATGTCGCCGTCTTCAACGGCAATGTCGATTGCGTCAGGCGAAATGGCTGGCGAATGATCCATGGCAACGATCCTGGAATGGGGCCGGCACAGGACAAATGAGCGCTCGGCACGTCACGGCCAGCACTTGCCCCGTTCCCACAGCAAGATCAAGGGAAAACGGCCTTCCAACCGAAATCAGGAGCCAAACACCGACCAGCCGGTGCGCGCGGCCAACATCTCCAGCGCCAGCGATCCCAGCAGCGAATTGCCGTTCTCGTTCAACCCGGGCGACCAGACGGCCACCGAGGCTTTGCCAGGCGCGACGGCAAGAATGCCGCCGCCGACGCCGCTCTTACCGGGCAGGCCGACGCGATAGGCAAAATCGCCCGAGCCGTCATAGTGGCCGCAAGTCAGCATCAGCGCATTGATGCGTCGCGCACGCTGTCGCGACACGACCGAGTGGCCGGTCAGCGGGTTGGTTCCGGCGGCTGCCAGAAACAGGCCGGCCTTGGCGAGCTGGCCACAGGTCATCGCGAGCGCGCAATGGTGGAAATAGACGCCGAGCACGTGCTCGACCGGATGATCGAGCCGCCCGAACGCGCGCATGAAGTTGGCAAGCGCGAAGTTGCGGTATCCCGTCGCCGTCTCGGACCGGGCGACCTCATGATCTATGACGATGGCGTCGTCGTCAGCGAGATAGCGGACGAACTGCACGATTTCGCCGATCAGCTCCCGCGGCGTGTGTCCGGCAAGGATCAGGTCGCTGATGGTGATGGCGCCGGCATTGATGAACGGATTGCGCGGCTTGCCGCCTTCCTGCTCGAGCTGGACGATCGAGTTGAAGGCAGAGCCTGACGGTTCGCGCCCGACGCGATGCCAGATGTTCTCGCCGTGTTTGCCGAGCGCCAGCGTCAGTGTGAATACCTTGGAGACGCTCTGGATGGAGAAAGGCACCTCGGCATCGCCGACCCGGTGCACCTGCCCGTCGGTGGTGACGATCGCCATGCCGAAGTGTTTGGGATCGACGCGCGCGAGCTGCGGGATGTAATCCGCGACCTTGCCCTCGCCGAGCCGTGGCGTCAGTTCGCGGTGAATGTCCTCGATGATCGCCTGCAGGTCCTGCGGCGTCTTCTGCTCCGGCATGCGACTTCCCTTTCACCGCGCAAGTCATCGGCCTGCGCCTGGCTCATAGAGCCGTACTGTCGCGCGGCAGATCAAAAGAGCCAGATATCTGAAGAGACAAAAAAACCGCCCGTCTCCGGGCGGCTTTCGATCGTTCACAAGGCCAGGGCCTCGGATTAACGCGAATAGAATTCGACGACCAGGTGCGGCTCCATGACGACGGCGTAAGGAACGTCGGAGAGAACCGGAACGCGGACGTAGGTCGCAACCATCTTGTTGTGGTCGACTTCGATGTAGTCAGGAACGTCGCGCTCAGCGAGCTGAACCGATTCAAGAACGGTCACGAGCTGCTTGGACTTTTCCTTGACTTCGATGACGTCGCCCGGCTTGCAACGGTAGGAACCGATGTTGACGCGAACGCCGTTAACCTTGACGTGGCCATGGTTGACGAACTGACGTGCAGCGAAAACGGTCGGAACGAACTTTGCGCGGTAGACGATCGCGTCGAGGCGCGATTCGAGCAGGCCGATCAGGTTCTCCGGGGTGTCGCCCTTGCGGCGGTCAGCTTCGGCGAAGATCGCACGGAACTGCTTTTCGCGGATGTCGCCGTAGTAGCCCTTGAGCTTCTGCTTGGCGCGCAGCTGCACACCGAAGTCCGAAAGCTTGGACTTGCGACGCTGGCCGTGCTGGCCCGGGCCGTATTCGCGGCGGTTAACCGGCGACTTCGGACGGCCCCAGATGTTTTCGCCCATACGGCGGTCAATTTTGTACTTGGACGATTCGCGCTTGCTCATCGCATTTCCTTTCAGTCGGTTACACCGGTTTGTTGCCAAACCGGATCAAGGAAACACGCCCTCCTCTGAACCCATTTTTAGAGTTCTGACAGGATTCTCACGATCACGCTGCCGGAGAAACCACGGGACATGTCAAATGAAACACCGGACATTTCTGCCCGGCGTTGGGCGGGTGTTTACTGAGAGAATGACGGAATGTCAACGGAATATGACAGGAAATGCAGGGATTTGCCCGCATATCGTTCCGGCATATCAGCTACTCCGCTGCGGCGCGACCCGTATCGGTAATGTCGGGGCCGTTGGCGTCGCCCGGCGCAGTCTCGTGGCCGAGGTCAGGGAATGCGACTATACGCTTGCCGGAGAAGTCAGCATGGACGACGACGAGCCCATTCTCCTCGAAATAGCCGAGCAGACGTCTGGCGCGACGCGCGGAATGCGTACCATAGGCGCGCGCGATCATCGCGTCCGACGGACAGGCAAGGCCACGCACCGCCGCCTGTGCCATCATCAGGAACACGCCCTGCAAATCCTCGGTGACGCGATCGGCAAGCCTGAGCGCCGACGCCCAGGCGTCTGTCGCCGCAGTCTCGGCATCGACGCCGGAGCGGGCGATTGCCATCTTGCGACGGAACGCGTTCAGGGAGAGTGCCGCGCCCGGCACACGGCGAATGCGGCAGCGCACGAGAAAATCCTGGAACAGCTCGGCATCCGGCCGGAACGCGGCGTCTGGATTGGCGAGGATCTCGGCAAACAGGCTGTCGAGCAGTGCGCCGCGCTCTTCCGCCGACATTTCCGGTTGGGCCGGCTTGGCTTCCACAGGAGCCATCGGCTCCGGACGCGGTCGCGACAGTTCGGCGAGAATATCGGTCGCCGGGCGCGGCGGTGGCGCGGCACGGCGCGTGATCGGCCGTGTCAGCTCGTCGGCGTCGGGAGTGAAGATCAGATCTTCCACATCCTGCGGCGCTTCCGGCAGCGGCATCAGCTTCGGGCTCGTCGAGCGCGCCGAGGTCTCGACGGCGCCGATCGTCACTTTCAGCGGACGGCGCGACAGTGCCGGGCCAAGGGCAACGAAGGAACCGCGCTTCAGATCGCGGAACATTTCGGCTGTGCGACGGTCCATGCCGAGCAGGTCGGCGGCGCGCAGCATGTCGATATCGAGGAAGGTGCGGCCCATCAGGAAGTTGGATGCTTCCGCCGCAACGTTCTTGGCAAGCTTTGCCAGGCGCTGGGTGGCGATCACGCCCGCAAGCCCACGCTTTCGCCCGCGGCACATGAGATTGGTCATGGCGCCGAGCGAGATCTTGCGGACCTCTTCGGTGACGTCACCGGCGACAGACGGCGCAAACATCTGCGCCTCGTCGACCACCACGAGCACGGGATACCAGTATTCCCGATCTGCATCGAACATGGCGTTGAGGAACACGCCGGCGCTACGCATCTGCTGTTCGATGTCGAGGCCTTCGAGCGACAGCACGCAGGAAACCCGATGCTGGCGAATGCGCGTCGCAATACCGATCAGCTCGGCGTCGGTGCGTTCGCCCTCGACGACCACATGGCCGAACTTGTCGGCAAGCGTGACGAAATCGCCCTCGGGGTCGATGATGCATTGCTGCACCCACGGCGCAGATTGCTCGAGCAGCCTTCTCAGAAGGTGCGACTTGCCGGAGCCGGAATTGCCCTGCACCAGCAGACGGGTCGCCAGAAGCTCCTCGATATCGAGAGAGGCCGAAGTCCCTTCGGACGTCGCTCCCATGTCGATGCCGACTTTCATCCGTACCTCATCCTGCCTTTAGAGCGCTTCTGGTTCAGACAGAGTCGCAGAAGCGCTCTATCTCTTTAGTTTTTACGCATTTCCTGACGGAAAACCGCGTCGCACTTTTCCTGGACATGCTTTAGCTGATTTCGGGCGAGCGCCCGCAAGCCCCGAGGTCTAGCACCCTTCCCCGAAGTTTTCCCGGTACAAAGCGAGAAACCCACAGATAAGAAGTGCTCGTTTACCGCACTGTCAGGCCAAAGCCCTGCATCAGCCGGCGCGTCGAAAAATCCGGTTTTCCCGAGGTGAAGATCGCCGGGTCCTCACCGTTCAACGGTTCGAACCCGTTGGGCAGCGGCACCAGCGAACGGGCACGCCGGGCAATCGCTTCGGCCGGATCCAGCCAGTCCACCGGCCACGGCGCCAGTTTCCGGAAAAGATTGGCCATGAAGGGATAATGCGTGCAGGCGAGAACGACGATGTCGGTCTTGCGGCCATCCATCTCGATGAAGCAAGGCGCGATCTCGGCCAACACCTCCGCATCGTCCAGCTTCTCGCCGCGAATATAGGCCTCGGCCATCTTGGCGAGGTTTTCCGAGCCGACGAGGCGGACATGGCATTGGCTGGCAAAGGACTGGATGAGGTCGCGCGTATAGGCGCGCTTGACCGTGCCCGGCGTTGCCAGAACGGAAACCAGTCCCGAGCGCGTGCGCTCGGCTGCCGGCTTGATCGCAGGCACGGTGCCAACGAAGGTCATCTCCGGAAAGGCGGCGCGCAGGTCGGCACCAACCAGGGTGAATGCGGTATTGCACGCAATCACGCAGATTTCCGGATCGTGCTCGGCCAGCAGCCGGCCAAAGAGCGCGATGATATGTGCGCGCAGCGCCCCTTCCTCCCAGCCGCCATAGGGGAAGCCGGCATCGTCGGCGATATAGATGAAATGCCGCTCCGGCATCAGCACCCTCGCCTCACGCAGAACCGTGAGCCCGCCGATGCCGCTGTCAAAGACGAGGATGGGTTTCAGGTCAGTCGCTGTCACCGCTGTCCGATACTTTCCTGTTGTGCTCGGCCCTGCTGTGATCAGCGGGAGCGCCGGAACCCCGGGGATGTTCGCGCGAAAACCGATCCAGCGACGAGATCACGCCGCGCAGCACCCGGATTTCCGTTTCGGTAAAGGCTGGTCTGGTCAGAACGGTGCGCAGATTTTCGACCAATTTCGGCTTTTTGTCGGCGGAGCGGAAATAGTTGCGCGCTTCCAGCGCATCTTCGAGATGATCGAACAGGCCCTGCAGATCGTCCTTCTTCGCAGGACGCTGCTCCAGCGCCTGGAAAGACGTCTCGTCCTCGCTCTCCATGCCGGTCTTCATCCACTCATAGGACATGAGCAGGACGGCCTGGGCGAGGTTCAGCGAGGCAAAGGCGGGATTGACCGGGAAGGTCACGATCTCGTCGGCAAGCGCGACTTCCTCGTTCGTCAGGCCCGTGCGCTCACGGCCGAAGATGATGCCGGTCGCCTCGCCGGTGCGGAAGCGCTGTCGGAGCGTGCGCGCTGCAACGATCGGTGAGCGCACCGGCTTGTAGCCATAGCGGTCGCGCGCCGTCGTCGCATAGACGAAGTTGAGATCGGCAATGGCCTCTTCCAGCGAGCCGTAGAGCTTGGCGCCTTCGATGACATGGTCGGCACGGCTGGCGGCAGATTGCGCCTTTTCGTTCGGCCAGCCGTCGCGCGGGTTGACAAGGCGCAGTTCAGACAGGCCGAAATTGGCCATGGCGCGGGCGACCATGCCGATATTCTCGCCGAGCTGCGGATAGGCGAGAATGATCGCCGGTCCTTCGGTCAGGAGTTCTCGTTCGCTGTTGGTGCCTGCCATGTCTTTCGCCTTCGCCTTCTGTTCGGCGCTTCCCTCGCACAAAAGCCCGGAAAATTAAAGTCCGGCCGACATGCCGACGGCAGTCGGCATCACGGTTTTGCCGGATGCAGACGATTGAGGGAGATGCCGATCATCTCCAGCCCCAGTTCCGCATCGTCCTTCGATATCAGCAGATGTCGATCGACGGACCCGGCGACGCGGCCGACGTCGTAGAAATAGCCGGCCCCCTTCTCCGCGATCGAGCGAACCAGCGCCAGATTGTCGTCGATGTCGCCATGAAAGGTCGGGCCGCTCACGTCGGCCTCATCGACGACGCGGCGGGCAAAGACGCGCCCCCAATAGGTGCAGCCCATGAAAATCGCCAGCGTCTGCCTCACATGGCCGGGGCGCGTGACGAGCTGCCAGGAAACGCCAAGTGGCTTGGCCGCCGCGGCAAGATCACGGTAGGCGCGGTCGAGGGCTTGTGACCGCATGATCAGCGCCATGCCCGAGCCGCCGTCCTTCGCCGCTTGCAGAAGCCCCGTCAGCTCGCCGCACCAGGCCTTGATCGCCAGATCGAGCGAGGTTCGCGTGCGGGTCGGGAAAACCACGAAGGCAACCGCGGCACCGGCGATGGAGCCGATCAGGGTTTCCTCCAGGCGCAGCTGAAGCAGGTGTGGGGTCAGCACACCCATGAGGCTGTAAAGTAGCGAGAGCACGATAGAGACGAAGAAGGTCATCGCCGCATAGGAAACCGCAAGGAAATAGAAGCCGAGAAAAACACAGAGCGCACTCAGTGGCAGCACCAGGTAGATGTTCCCGGCGACCAGCGTGCCGACGACGATGCCAACCACGATGCCGAACAGCGTGCCGGCCGAGCGCTGCAGCGCCTTGACCGCCGTATCGCCGCGTGAGCGGGTGTTGGTGAAGACCAGAAAGGCTGCCAGTACCGCCCAGAACCAGCGGTCGCGCGACAGCATCAGCCCGAAGACCATGGCGATGCCTGAGGCAAGCGTGATCTGGATGGCCGCCTTGAGCGCCGGATTGGACACGGTCAGCTTTGGACGTGCGGACGGCTGGCCAATCGCTGGTCCGACCGGGTCATCGAGATCGTGTGCGTCGAGTTTTTCGAGGCTCTGGGCAAGGCGCTGCCGAACATTGCGCAGCCATGAGAGTGCCTTGACGGTCTCGACAAGCCTCTCATTCGTGCGGTCGATGCGCGCCGACTCCGCTTCGATAAGGGCGGAATTTCGCGCAAGCATTGCTTCGATCAATGAAACCGGCGGCATCGCCTGCAGGCTCAGAACGATCACGCTCTCGGCCGCCAGGTGCAGGTCGAAAAGGTTGATCACCACATCCGACGAGGCAAGGCCGGGTTCGGGTTCCGGGCGTCGCTTTTCGGTCGGAATGAAACTTTCCGCCATCAGCACCGCCTCCTTGAGGCGCTCCTCCCTCCGGTGGAGCCGGGCGCGATCCGTTTCGAGCAGTGCCGGCCTGCGCGCGACATCGGCCAGCTCCTCCAGCATCTCGTCGACGCGCTGCTGGACGCTGGCGGCCGCGCGCATGAGGTCGCGGTAGCGGTTGTCGGGCAGAAGCACGGTACGGACAAGGTGAGCGACCAATGCCGAAACCGCAGCACCGAAAAACAGCGCGGGCAACTGCTCGACCGTCGGACGGAGATAGGCTCCGATGAAATAGGACATGAAGGCGAACATGCCGACGGCAAACCATCTGGCTCCGAACGAGCGGCAGTAGACCGCCAGGAAGATAATCGACAAAAAGACGACATCCGAGACATAGCGGTGGTCCTCCAGCACCGAGGCCAGCGCAACCATCGAGACGCCGACGATGACGGCAATCACGCGGGTCACCAGCTGTTCGCCGTGCGTGCGATCGAGCACGGCAAGGCCGCCTTGGATCGAGAGGGAAACGGCAAGGCCGTAGGCCGCCGGCGGCAGCGGCGCCACGAGAAAGTGGAACGCCACCAGCAGGCAAACCGACGAAACGATCGTCGCGGTGATGCGCGTCGCCTGGCGCAGCCGGGAAAAGGCAGGATCGTTGGCCAGGAGCCAATCGCGCACGCGGGAGCGAATTTCCATCGGATGCCTTTTGCCTGCTGCGGCGACCATCGACCGGCGCCGCTTCACTGCTCCTTCCTGCTTAACGCTGCCCCCGATCTTTTCAAGGCGGCGGCCGGCTTGAACCGATCAAAAACGCGGCCTCGGCCCCTGCCCGCCGGTCGATCGAGTCTCCACCCAAAGTTTCAGCCAAGCATGCTTTGCCTTGCCGTTTCACAATGCTATAGGGCTCTGGATTTTTCTAAAGAGGAAGGGACACCGCTCCCGCTGTCCCGCTAAGCTACGAGGCATATTCATGGCAAAGATCAAGGTCGCAAATCCGGTCGTCGAACTCGACGGCGATGAGATGACCCGCATCATCTGGCAGTTCATCAAGGACAAGCTGATCCATCCCTACCTCGACATCGATCTCGAGTATTATGACCTCGGCATGGAAAACCGCGACGCCACCGACGACCAGGTGACGATCGATGCCGCCAACGCCATCAAGAAGCATGGCGTCGGCGTCAAGTGCGCCACGATCACCCCGGACGAAGCCCGCGTCGAAGAGTTCAAGCTGAAGAAGATGTGGAAGTCGCCGAACGGCACCATCCGCAACATCCTCGGCGGCGTCATCTTCCGCGAGCCGATCATCTGCAAGAACGTTCCGCGCCTGGTTCCGGGCTGGACCAAGCCGATCATCGTCGGCCGTCACGCCTTCGGCGACCAGTACCGCGCCACCGACTTCAAGTTCCCGGGCAAGGGCAAGCTGACGATGAAGTTCGTCGGCGAGGACGGCAAGGAAATCGAATACGACGTCTTCGACGCACCGTCGGCCGGCGTTGCCATGGGCATGTACAACCTCGACGATTCGATCACCGAATTCGCCCGCGCTTCGTTCAACTACGGCATCCAGCGCAAGGTTCCGGTCTACCTCTCGACCAAGAACACCATCCTCAAGGTCTATGACGGCCGCTTCAAGGACATCTTCCAGAAGGTCTTCGAGGAAGAATTCGCCGACAAGTTCAAGGAACTGAAGATCTGGTACGAACACCGCCTGATCGACGACATGGTCGCTTCGGCGCTGAAGTGGTCCGGCGGTTACGTCTGGGCGTGCAAGAACTATGACGGCGACGTCCAGTCCGACATCGTGGCCCAGGGCTTCGGCTCGCTCGGTCTGATGACCTCGGTCCTGATGACGCCGGATGGCAAGACTGTCGAAGCCGAAGCCGCCCACGGCACCGTGACCCGTCACTACCGCCAGCACGAGAAGGGCGAGGAAACCTCGACCAACTCGATCGCTTCGATCTTCGCCTGGACCCGTGGCCTTGCACACCGCGCCAAGCTCGACGGCAATGCCGAGCTCGCCCGATTCTCCGAAACGCTCGAAAAGGTCTGCGTCGACACCGTCGAAGCCGGCTTCATGACCAAGGACCTGGCGCTGCTGATCGGCCCCGATCAGCCGTGGCTCTCGACCACCGGCTTCCTCGACAAGATCGACGAGAACCTGAAGAAGGCAATGGCTGCCTGACCGGCATAAGAGCCCAATGGCCGCGCTTCTTTCTCCGCGCAATGCCCTGACGATCGCTCGGATCGTCAGGGTCAACCACGCCGGCGAATTTGGCGCGATCCGCATTTACTCCGCGCAGATTGCAGTCGCGCGGAGGCTTTATCCGGAATGTGTTCCCATGCTCTCCGAGATGTTGGGAGACGAAATCGAGCACTGCTCGCTTTTTCGGGGCGCCATGCCGGCGCGAAATTCCCGCCCCTGCCGCGTCATGCGGTTTTGGAGTTTGGGCGGCTGGCTCCTCGGTTTTTTGACGGCACTTATCGGCCGACGCGGTATATGGGCATGCACGGCAGCCGTCGAAGCCGCCGTGCATCGCCATCTCGACGACCAACTGCACTTTCTCTCGGGCAAGGACGACGAGCTTCACGCCGTCATCCTGTCGATTCGGGAGGAGGAATTGGCGCACCTGCACCATGCCGAAGGTCAGCTGACCGACGAAGACATGCTCGTGAGGGCCCTTCGTGCCATCATCTCGCTGTGCACCAATATACTGATATGGCTGTCGACCTGGGGCGACTCCGCACGTATGGCCACGGCGTTGCGCCAGGCGAGCGTTACTTGAGGGGCAGGTAAATCTCGCTCAAGAGCTCGGTCGGCGGCACGTCGCGCGGGTTGTTGAGGTATTTCTCGAACATCAGGCTGTCGCGCACCTCGCGGCCCGATTGTGGCAGCCAGGTGCCGTAGAGCCATTGATAGGCCAAGGGCATATCAGCATAAGGCCCCTTGTGGCGCAGCACGGCATAGCGGCCGCCGTCGAGCGTCTGGGGTGTCAGCGGCGCATCGGCAGGCAGGGTCTGCTTGGCCGTGACGCAGGCAAAGGAGCGCAGCTTGTCCGTCGGCACCAATTCCGGATCATCCTGGTAGATGCCGACCATCTCCATGTCGGGGCGAAAAAGATTGCGCGAAAACAGCGTGCCGTAGAGTGTCTCGAATGCCTTGCCAATGCCCATATAGGAACCGGTGTGGGCGACGCCGACGAGATCGAAGCTATCGATCTCCTTGAGGGTGACTTCATACATGTCCGCAATTCCTTCCGATGAAGCGGTTTCGAAGGTTTTGTGGCTGCCCTCCTTCCGATATCGCGCCGGCGGCAGCCCGTAGACTGCCTTGAAGGTGCGGTTGAAGGATTGAACATTGGGGTAGCCAGAGCGCTGCGCGATCGCTTCGACAGGAAGATCGGACTGCACGAGATCGGCGGCGGCCTTCTGCAGCCGAAGCCGCTTGACCGTTGCCGCCAACGTCTCGCCGTGGACGGCCCGGTAGATCCGGTGCCAGTGGTGCGGCGACAGGCAGGCGATTTCTGCGAGCCGATCGAGATCGAGCTCCTCGTTGAGATGGCCGTAGATGTAGTCGCTCACCCTGTGCAGCCGTCTTTCGTAAGCTGCCCAGGTCGCCTGCTCGTCCATGTCGAACCTTTTGCGTTTTGCTCACGGGTCGGTAGACCATAGACGACTTTGACAAATCCTGCGGAGTTTTGCGACTGCCGGACCGAAGGCCAATCGCAGCCACAAAAAAAGGCGCCCGAAACGGACGCCCTTTTCAATTTTACGTTTCTGCGCCTACGGCGCCGCGCGTCAGATATGACGCGCGGCGCCGTAACGCTCTAAACTTGCTGCATGATTTTGTCCTTAAATCGGATCCGATTTAAGGAATTATGCAGTTGCCTTAACCGGACAATGCCACGGCAACGGCCTCGATCGCTTCCGCCGCCCGCTCGCCATCAGGGCCGCCGGCCTGCGCCATGTCAGGGCGGCCGCCGCCACCCTTGCCGCCCAGCGCCGCCGAGGCGATGCGCACGAGATCGACGGCGCTCACCTTGGACGTCAGGTCGTCGGTAACGGCCACGACAGCACTTGCCTTGCCATCGCCGGAAACGCCGACGAAGGCAACCACACCGGATCCGAGGCTCTTCTTGCCGTCGTCGGCCAGGCTCTTCAGATCCTTCGGTTCGACACCGGAAACGACCTTGCCGAGGAAACGCATGCCGGCGATATCGCGCGCGGCATCGCTCGATCCCGCCTGACCGCCGCCACCGAGCGCCAGCTTCTTCTTGGCTTCAGTCAGTTCGCGCTCCAGCTTGCGGCGCTCGTCGAGAAGCGCCTCGACGCGGCCGAGCACGTCGCCCGGCTGAACCTTGAGCGTGTTGGCAAGCGTCTTTACCCGCTCGTCCTGCTCATTGAGGTAGGCGCGGGCTGCCTCGCCCGTCAGCGCTTCGACGCGGCGCACGCCGGCGCCAACGGCACTTTCAGAAACGACGCGGACGAGACCGATGTCGCCGGTCGCCGAAACGTGGGTGCCGCCGCAGAGCTCGACGGAATACGGACGGTTGGCCTTGGAGCCGTGAATGCCCTGGCCCATGGACACGACGCGCACTTCGTCGCCGTACTTTTCGCCGAACAGCGCCATGGCGCCTTCCGCGATCGCATCGTCGACGCTCATCAGGCGGGTGGTAACCGGCGTGTTCTGAACGATCATCTCGTTTGCCATCTCCTCGACGATCTTCAACTCCTCGGTCGTCATCGGCTTCGGATGCGATACGTCGAAGCGCAGGCGCTCGGGTGCCACCAGCGAACCCTTCTGCGCCACATGAGTGCCGAGCACTTCGCGCAGCGCCTCGTGCAGCAGGTGGGTTGCCGAATGGTTGGCCCGAAGGCGCGAGCGGCGGGCGTGGTCGACGTCGAGCTGAGCCGCGTCGCCGGTCTTGATCGTGCCTTCGGCAACGACGCCGAAATGAACGAACAGGCCCTCACCGCGCTTCTGCGTGTCGGTGATCGTCAGCTTGCCGCCGTCCGTGGTGATCGTACCCGTATCGCCCATCTGGCCACCCGATTCGCCGTAGAACGGCGTCTGGTTGAGGACGATCTGGACAGTTTCACCCTTGGTGGCCGACTGAGCGACGGAGCCATCGCGCACGATCGCCTGCACGACGCCTTCGGCGACTTCCGTGTCGTAGCCGAGGAATTCGGTCGCGCCGTGCTTTTCGCGCAGCTCGAACCAGATGGTTTCGGTTGCCGCTTCGCCGGAGCCGGCCCAATTGGCGCGGGCCTCGGCCTTCTGCCGCTCCATGGCGGAGGTGAAGGCGTCGGTGTCGACGGAAATCCCCTTGGCGCGCAGCGCGTCCTGGGTCAGGTCGAGCGGAAAACCGTAGGTGTCGTAGAGCTTGAAGGCGGTCTCGCCGTTGAACTGGTCGCCTTCGGAAAGGTCGGCCGAGGCTTCGGACAGGAGGTTGAGGCCGCGCTCCAGCGTCTTGCGGAAACGGGTTTCCTCGAGCTTCAGCGTTTCCGAGATCAGCGCTTCGGCGCGCATCAGTTCCGGATAGGCGCGCCCCATCTGGCTGACAAGCGCCGGCAGCAGCTTCCACATCAGCGGATCGCGGGCGCCGAGCAGCTGCGCGTGGCGCATGGCGCGGCGCATGATACGGCGCAACACATAACCGCGGCCCTCGTTCGACGGCAGCACGCCATCGGCGATCAGGAAGGCGGACGAACGCAGGTGGTCGGCGATAACGCGGTGGCTGGCGCGCTGGTCGCCTTCGGCCTTGACGCCGGTTGCTTCCTCAGACGCGGCAATCAGCGCCCGGAAGAGATCGATGTCGTAGTTGTCGTGCTGGCCCTGCAGCACGGCTGCCAGGCGTTCAAGGCCCATGCCGGTGTCGATCGACGGACGCGGCAGGTTAACGCGCTCTTCCTTGGTGATCTGCTCGTACTGCATGAAGACGAGGTTCCAGATCTCGATGAAGCGGTCGCCGTCCTCATCGGCAGAACCCGGAGGTCCGCCCCAGATCTTGTCGCCGTGGTCGTAGAAGATTTCCGAGCAAGGACCGCAAGGGCCGGTATCGCCCATGGCCCAGAAATTGTCGCTGGTCGGAATACGGATGATGCGGTCGTCGGTTAGGCCGGCGATCTTCTTCCACAGGCCGAAAGCCTCGTCGTCGGTGTGATAGACCGTGACCAGCAGGCGCTTGGCGTCGAGGCCATATTCCTTGGTGATCAGGTTCCAGGCAAATTCGATGGCATTCTCCTTGAAGTAATCGCCAAAGGAGAAGTTGCCGAGCATCTCGAAGAAGGTGTGGTGGCGCGCGGTGTAGCCGACATTGTCGAGGTCGTTGTGCTTGCCGCCGGCGCGCACGCATTTCTGTGCGGTTACGGCCGTCGAATAGGGACGCTGCTCAAGCCCGGTGAAGACGTTCTTGAACTGCACCATGCCGGCATTGGTGAACATCAGCGTCGGGTCGTTGCGCGGCACCAACGGGCTCGACGACACCACCTCATGACCATTCCTGCGGAAATAGTCGAGAAACGTCGACCGGATTTCATTCACGCCGCTCATCTTGCGTCCTATCTGTGCACCAATTCAGGCCCAAGCCCCGGCATTTGCCGCGCCACTCGCCGTTGTCCTTCAACCCCGCAGCCGTCCCTGACGGCTGCGCCCTCCAACGCCCTCGGTCGCCGGAACCACAGGCTTTTATCGTTCGCGTATCATGCTGTCCAGACGGCAGCAAAAAACCGGCCGCCGACGAGGGCGACCGGTTTTTGAAAGCTCAAAGCTTTGCTTGCTGATTATGCTTCGGCGGCGTCGTCGCCGTCGTCGGCTTCCGGGCCGCCATTCTCGAGGAACCGGTCGGCAATCAGGCCGGCGTTCTGACGCAGAGCCGTCTCGATCTCGCGCGACAGGTCCGGATTGTCCCTGAGGAACGTCTTGGCGTTCTCGCGACCCTGGCCGAGGCGCTGGCTGTTATAGGAGAACCAGGCACCGGACTTCTCGACGATGCCCGCCTTGACGCCGAGATCGACGAGTTCGCCGGTCTTGGAGACGCCTTCGCCATACATGATGTCGAACTCGACCTGTTTGAACGGAGGCGCCATCTTGTTCTTGACGACCTTGACGCGCGTCTGGTTGCCGACGACTTCTTCGCGCTCCTTGACGGAACCGATACGGCGGATGTCGAGGCGAACCGAGGCGTAGAATTTCAACGCGTTGCCGCCCGTCGTCGTTTCCGGCGAACCGAACATGACGCCGATCTTCATGCGGATCTGGTTGATGAAGATCACCATGCAGTTCGACTTCGAGATCGAAGCCGTCAGCTTGCGCAGCGCCTGGCTCATCAGGCGGGCCTGCATACCCGGCAGGCTGTCGCCCATTTCGCCTTCGATTTCGGCGCGCGGCACGAGCGCTGCGACGGAGTCGACGACGAGAACGTCGATCGCCCCGGAGCGGACCAGCGTGTCGGTGATTTCAAGCGCCTGCTCACCGGTGTCGGGCTGCGAGATCAGCAGATTTTCCAGATCGACGCCCAGCTTGCGCGCATAGACCGGATCGAGTGCATGTTCCGCGTCGACGAAGGCGCAGATGCCGCCCTTCTTCTGTGCCTCTGCGATCGTCTGCAGCGCCAGCGTCGTCTTGCCCGAGCTTTCCGGACCATAGATTTCAACGATGCGGCCCTTCGGCAGGCCGCCGATGCCGAGTGCGATGTCCAGGCTGAGAGAGCCGGTCGAAACCGTCTCGATCTCAATGATGCTGTCCTTCCCACCGAGCTTCATGATCGATCCCTTGCCGAACGACCGTTCGATCTGGGAAAGTGCCGCTTCAAGTGCCTTGCTTTTATCCACCGATTTGTCCTCTACGAGCCGCAAAGAGTTTTGTGCCATTTGGTCCACCTTTAGGTTATTGAAGCTACCGAGGCAATGAAGCCGCCGCACGAGTTTTTGTACATGTTTTGTTCCGTTTTTGCAAGGGCAGAACAAGGTATTGAAAAATAGGAATTATTCGGATTGTGTTCGATTCATGTTCACGCATTGCGGGGTAAGTTTTTCGACAGCGCCCCGCGCGCCTCGAGACGATGAACGGTGCTGATCCGATTCGCCCAAGAGACAGCAGAGGAACATTCATGACGGAAGGCGAAATCGCCGTCTTTGGCGGCGCCCATATCGATCGGCGTGGCCGCATCACCGGCACGACCGCGCCCGGTTCGAGCAACCCCGGCACCTGGTTCGAGGAAGCTGGCGGCGGCGGTTTCAACGCTGCGCGCAATCTGGCGCGACTGGGGCATAGCGTGAGGATGATCAGCACGCGCGGCGGAGACGCGGCCGGTGAGATGGTAACGGCCGCCGCCGCCGCCGCTGGCGTGATCGATAATCCCCTCACCTTCCTTGACCGCACGACGCCGAGCTACACCGCGATCATCGAGAATGACGGCAACCTGGTGATCGCGCTTGCCGACATGGATCTTTACCGGATGTTCTCGCCGCGCCAGTTGCAGCGTCGCGCACTGCGCGACGCCATCGCCGACAGCCGGCTGGTTCTGACCGATGCGAACCTGCCGGAAGAAACGATTGCCGCTCTCGTCGAGGCAGCGTCCTGCGACGGGCGCATCGTCGCTGGCATCGCTGTTTCGCCGGCAAAAGTGATCCGGTTCCAGCCGAGCCTAGCCAAGCTTGGCTTCCTGTTCATGAACGAAGCGGAGGCGCGGGCGCTCACCGGCAAGGACGTAGCGGATGCTGAGGGCTGGCCGCCGCTTTTGCGCGCCGCCGGTCTCAATGGTGGCGTCGTCACCCGCGGCGGCCGCGCGGTGGTCGCCTTCGATCGCGAAACCGTTTGCGTCGCGACGCCACCGGCTTTGCCGGAACTCGCCGATGTCACCGGTGCCGGCGATGCTTTGGCGTCCGGCTTCCTCGCCGCCCGGCTTGCCGGTCACGATCTTTCGGAATGCCTGCGGCACGGTATTGCGTCTGCCGGCATTACGCTTCGCTCCCCCTTGGCCGCCTCGGAACAAATGTCGCAGGCCAATCTCGAACGGGCGCGGGCTCTTGTGCCGGCACCTCAAATGCTGGCATGAACGCCGCTACCGAACTCCCAAGGAAAAACCATGACCAAACCCGCTTCCCCCTTCCTGCCGATGGAATATTCCGACGAGGTTGCAGCCGCCAAGGCGCGCGGCGCGCCCATCGTGGCGCTGGAATCGACCATCATCACCCATGGCATGCCCTATCCGGGCAACCTGAACATGGCCCGCAGCGTCGAAGCGATCATTCGCGACCAGGGCGCCGTTCCGGCGACCATTGCCGTCATCCACGGCGTGCTTCATATCGGCCTTGATGACGTCAAGCTCGAAGAACTGGCAAAGACTGAAGGCGCGATGAAGGTATCGCGTGCCGATCTTGCCTTTGCGATCGCAGAGCGCCGCACTGGTGCGACGACCGTTGCCGCGACGATGATCGCTGCCGCCCGTGCCGGCATCCGCGTCTTTGCGACCGGCGGCATTGGCGGCGTGCACCGTGGCGCCGAGCTGAGCTTCGACATCTCCGCCGACCTCGACGAACTGGGACGCACGGCTGTCATCGTCGTTTGCGCCGGCGCCAAGGCCATTCTCGACATTCCGAAGACACTCGAAGTTCTCGAAACCCGCGGCGTGCCCGTCGTCACCTATGACAGCGACGTGTTCCCGGCCTTCTGGTCGCGCGATTCAGGCCTCAAGAGCCCGCTGATGCTCAACAGCCCGGCAGCAATCGCCAACTTCCAGAACATGCGCGAACTGCTCGGCGTCGACGGCGGCATGCTGATCGCCAACCCAGTTCCAGCCGAAAGCGAGATCCCGCGCGAGGAGATGGAAATCTACATCGCGCGCGCGCTCGACAACGCCGAACGCGACGAAATCACAGGCAAGGCGGTGACGCCGTACCTGCTCGACAACCTCTTCCATCTGACCGAAGGCCGCAGCCTCGAAACCAACATCGCGCTGGTCGAGAACAATGCCCGCCTCGCCGGCGAAATTGCTGTCGCGCTCGCCGCGAAGTAGGGGCGACAGTCAGCGAGACGACAAAAAGAAAGGCCCGACGCGCAAGCGTCGGGCCTTTCTTTTGCGGTGACGTGAACGTCGGCAAGCGGCTCAGGAATCCAGCATTTCGCGCACGGCCACTGCCAGTTGCTTCAGCGAGAACGGCTTCGGTAGGAAGCCGAACTTTGCGTCGGCCGGCAGATTGCGGGCGAATGCGTCTTCCGCGTAACCCGAAACGAAGATGAATTTTAGGTCTGGGTATTTCTTACGCAACTCCGTCAGGAGTGTCGGCCCGTCCATTTCCGGCATCACCACATCAGACACGACGATATCGACGGCACCATCAAGCTCGTCCATGATATCGAGCGCTTCGACGCCGGAACCGGCCTCATGGACGGTATAGCCGCGTGTCTCGAGCATGCGCTTGCCGCCGCGGCGGACGGCTTCCTCATCCTCGACGAGAAGGACGACGGCCGAATCGCCGGTGAGGTCCGTCGGTTCTTCGGCCTTGGCGACCGGCTTGATGACGGTTTCGACCGGCGGCAGCGCCACCGTTTCGGCTGACGTGCCCGACGCCGGCTCACCGGCGACTTCGGGAATGTCGATATGGCGCGGGAGCAGGATGCGGAATGTCGTTCCCTTGCCGACTTCGGATTCCGGATAGATGTAGCCGCCGGATTGCTTGACGATGCCATAGACCATCGAGAGACCAAGACCGGTGCCCTTGCCGACTTCCTTGGTGGTGAAGAACGGTTCGAAGATCTTGTCGAGGATCTCGGGCGGAATGCCGGTTCCCTGGTCGGAAACCTCCACCATCACAAAATCTTCTTCCGGCAGCTCGCGCCGGCCAAGAGCCGCGATTTCGCTTGACGGCAGATTGCGCGTGCGAAGCGTGATGATGCCGCCTGCCGGCATCGCGTCGCGCGCGTTGACGGCCAGGTTGAGCAGCACCTGCTCGAATTGGCCGAGATCCGTGCGCACCGGCCAGAGATCGCGCCCGTAGTCGACTTCGACCTTGACGTTGGTGCCGGTCATGCGATCGACGAGCATGCGCAAATCGCCGATCACGTCGGTCATGCTCAGCACCGTCGGCCGCATGGTCTGCTTGCGCGAGAAGGCGAGCAATTGCCGGACCAGAACTGCCGCCCGATTGGCATTGCGCTTGATTTCCATCAGGTCGGCGAAACTCGCATCCGCGGGGCGCGCCGACAAAAGCAGATGGTCGGACGAAAGCAGAATGGCCGTCAGCACGTTGTTGAAGTCGTGCGCGATACCGCCCGCAAGCGTGCCGACCGCATTCATCTTCTGCGTCTGCGCCATCTGGTTTTCGAGCGCCTTCTGCTCGGTAATTTCAAGCGCATAGATGATCGCCGCTTCTTCCGGTGCCTGATCGCTCTGGTCGATGACGGCATTGATATAGAAGCGGAAATGGCGCTCGCCATCGACCGGATGCAGTGCGTCGATCGGGGCAATGTCGCCCTGGCGATCCTTGGCGGCGGCAAGTGCGTCGTGCAGGCGCCCCTTCTCTGTCGCGTGCACGACCGTTTCGATCAGCGCGCCGCGCTCGACATCGTCCTGGGAGACGAGGCCCGAGAATAGCTTGAGAAACGGCGCATTGGTGCGAAGAATTCGGCCTTTTCCGTCGACCGAGGCGATCGCCATCGGCGTATTGTTGAAGAAGCGGGTAAAGCGCATCGCAGCGCTCGACGCCGACTGATCCTCGTCCTCGCCGCCGTCGCGCGACATGACGATGGTCCGGCTTTCGCCGGGCGCGCCGTCGCGTGCCGACGACACCCGGTGCACCATGCGCACCGGCAGGCTCTGGCCATTGGTCTTGCGCAGATCGAGGTCCAGCACCTTGGTCTTCTTCAGTCCGGGTTCGGCCTGCACCGACTGCACCAGCGTCAACCCTTCGCCGGCGACGAGGTCGCCGATGCTCATGGAACCTGGCTGGAACTTCGTCAGGTCAATGCCCAGCCAATCCGCAAGGGTGGCGTTGATGTAGAAGATCTCACCCTTGCGCCCGGCCGAGAAGAAGCCGGCCGGGGCATGGTCGAGATAGTCGATGGCGTTCTGCAGCTCCTTGAAGAACCGCTCCTGGTCGTCGCGTTCGGCGGTGATGTCGGCGATCTGCCAGAGGTAGAGCGGATTGCGGTCGCTGTCTTCGAGCGGCAGCACGCGGGCTTTCAAGCGAAACCAGTGGGCGCCGGAGCCGCTGGAGGCAGCGCCGGTGGCGAGCGGCTTCAACAGTCGAAACTCCTCGTGTCCCTGCTTGCCCTCGTGCAGGCCGTTGGTCAGGCGGTAGATCGCTTCGGTCGCCTCGCGGTTTCGCGACAGGATCGTCTCGAGCGACTGGATGCCGGCCGCGTTCTTCGCCCCGGTCAGCGCGCCGTAGGCGGCGTTGGCGTAAATGATGCGGCCCTTGCGGTCCGTGACGATTGTGCCGTCTTCATGGGCGTCGAGAAAGGCGCGCGCCAGCTCGTCCGGCCGCGATTGCGGCATCACCTCGATGAAGCCGATGACCGAGGAGACGAGGAAGAAGATCCCGACCATCGCAAGAACGCCAAGGATGCCGAGCACGATCTCGTTGTCCAGTTCGTTCTTGAAAATCACGAAGGCGATCGCAGAGACGGTGAGAACGATCGCAAGCAGGACGATCCGCATGACGGTTCCCGGCCTGACGCCACGGTCAACAACCGGCATCTGGTAGTCACCTGACTGCCGCAATTTCGTCATCGGGTCCTCATCTGCCGCCAATACCGCCCGGCCCAAGGCCGGTTCGGTCCGGCGCTCCGGCCGGCATCCGCGCAATCCGCCAGGCAAAATCGGCCAATACCGACACGCCCTCGATCATTCGGATAGGAATCATCTTTAACGATCAGAGATAACAGCAAAAAGCACCTCTGCGGAAGCGCAGCGGTCAATTCACAGGGAATGTCGGCGAAGTGCTTGTCCAGGCCCGAAAAAAGCCGTCAAGTACTGCCACTCGAAAGGCAGAAGGAGTTCAGCCTATGATGGAAACGATCGTCGGAGACAACGGTAGCCGATTCATTATCGCCGCCGGCGCCGTTGCGATCGGGCTTCTGTGCCTCGTGGCCGTGCTGTGGATAATGCGCAACAGGCCGTCGTCGCCGTTCATTCGCGGCGGCAAGAACAGGCAGCCTCGCCTCGCCGTGCTCGATGCCGCCGCGGTCGACACGCGTCGTCGCCTGGTGCTCGTGCGTCGGGACGACGTCGAACACCTGATCATGATCGGCGGACCGACGGATATTGTCATCGAAAGCCGGATTGCACCGATCGACGAGAGCGCCTTCGCAAACGACGGTCCGGCTGTCATCGAGCGCAGGCCGATCGAGCAGCTGGTTGCCGACGGCAACGGAACACAGATGAAGGTGGCAGCGCCGGCGCAGTCACGCCCTGTCGCTCAGCCGGAGGTGACCCTCAATGCGCCGGTGCGCCCGGTGGCGACGCCACAGGAGCAGCCGATTGCGCGCGTCGAGCCGGCCGTGCCTGTTCGCGCTGTCGCCGAACAGCGCCAGGCTCCCGTAATGGCCGTCGAGCCGCGCCCGGTCGCAAGGGTTGCGCCACCGACACCCGAGATCGTTCCCCCCGCAAACACGGCCGAGAAGGTCGAAGGCATTTTCGATGCCGCCCGCAGCCGGGTGCTTCCGACCCAGCCTGCGGTGCAGGAACAGCGCCCCGTACCTGTCGCCCAACAGCAGCCCGTCGCTCAAAGTTCGCTGTCGGATTTCGAGCGCATCCTCGACGCCGAAATCAGCGGAGACCTGCAGCGGCTGACGCCGGCTGCAGCCGCCGCACGTCCGGAAAACCGTGTGCCGGTGGCCGCCACGGCCCGGCAGGAGCCGTTGCTCGGCGCACCGCTTGACGATGCCCGCAAGGAACCGACGATCGAGGAAGAGATGAACCGCATGCTCGCCGACATCTCCGCCGGCCGCAAACCCTGACGCATTCTGCGTCACGGCTCCATGAAACAAACACATGAGCACAAAGAAAAAGGCGCGGTCAAACCGCGCCTTTTTCTAAAGACTGATCCGGAAACCGGACCTTTATTCGTCCCTGTAGACCTTTTCCCGACGCTCGTGGCGCTCCTGCGCCTCGATCGAGAGAGTTGCAATCGGTCGGGCGTCCAGACGCTTCAAACCGATCGGTTCTCCGGTTTCCTCGCAATAGCCGTAGGTCCCTTCATCTAGCCGCTGTAGCGCCGCATCGATTTTCGAGATCAACTTCCGCTGTCGGTCGCGAGCTCTCAGTTCAATCGCCCGGTCTGTTTCGGAAGAGGCTCTGTCAGCGAGATCAGGATGATTGGCGCTCTCCTCGGCCAAGTGATCCAGTGTCTCGCGTGCCTCGCGAAGGATATCGTTTCTCCAAGCATTGAGCTTGGCCCGGAAATAGGCCCGGTGGGTGGCATTCATGAATTCCTCGTCCTCGGAGAGAACAAAGGTACTAAGATCGATCTTCTCACTCAACGCGATTCTCCTGAAGAACATCTCATTGCGGCGGTGTATAGCCCCATGGAAGCCGCGATTCAAGCCTCGGATTAGACACTCAACCGTATTTTAACAATGCTTGCAATTCAGGCTAACTGGCGAATATTTCATCAAAATTACAGATGAGATCTTAATCGTAGGGATGATCACCTACCCGTCGTCAAGAAGACCGGTCGTAACTTGGATGTCCTGCCGCCAGCGCGACGCCGCCCTTTGCCGGGATTGCCGCGTCTGGCAGCAAGCGGGCAATCCCCTGAAAAAAGCGGCTTGCAGCTTGATCTTTGCATCATCGACGGGAAAAGGTGGTGATCCGCCGCGAGACGCGCAAGACCCCGATCCGGCGATATTCGATCCCGTCGCGACCCGCGGCCGGCAGATACCGGAACTCATATATGCAAGACAGTGCCGCCAGGCCCTTCCGTCTCCTCCTTCTGCGTCATGCCCGCTCCGGTTGGGCCCTGCCCGGACAACGTGATTTTGATCGCGCGCTCGACGACACCGGATATGCCGAGGCGGAGCTGATCGCGGAGATGGCTGCCGATCGTGGCATCCGGCCGGAGCTGATCTTGTGCTCGACAGCCGTGCGTTGTCGCCAGACCGCGGAACCCTTCTTTCGCACCGTCAGTGAAGACCTCGAAATCCGCTATGTCGACGAGCTCTATACCGGCCCGGCAAGTGTCTACACCGACATCATCAATGCTCACCGGCATCTGAGTTCGCTGATGATCGTTGGACACAATCCGATGATTGACGAACTGTTCCATCGTCTTGCCGGAAACGAGGTGGCGACCGACGCGCTTGCGCATGGTTATCCGCCCGCAGCCCTTGCGATCCTTGATATGCAGGCAGGCGCAGGCAGCGGCGCTGCGGCCACGCTGGTGTCGTTGATGCTGCCGACCAGGGAACCGAAATGACATGCCGTTGTTGCGGTGCGGGAAATATTTCCTATATCGCCAAGGCAAACAGGGCCTGCCGCCCATCTCGGCGGCCGACATCGGCATGAACGAAAGCGGCAAGGTCCGCAAGGGATAGCACGACTTGGCGCCAAATCTGACCAGCCTCAAAGACGACGCCCTGATCGCGCTCGACAATCTTACCGATCGTGCATCGGGCCTCGTCAATCCCACCATCCGGCTGGGTGTCACCGGCCTTTCGAGAGCCGGAAAGACCGTTTTCATCTCGTCGCTGGTGCACAATCTCCTGAACGGTGGCCGGCTGCCGGTGTTCGAACCGGTGCGCTCCGGCCGCGTCTCGAAGGTAAGGCTTGAGCCACAGCCGGACGACGCCGTGCCGCGCTTTCAATATGAGGATCACATCGCCGCTCTGGTGCGCGATCGTATCTGGCCGGATTCGACGCGCGCGATCTCGCAGCTTCGCATAACCCTCGACTTCGAGAGCGCAAGTGGCTGGAACAGGCTGTTTTCGGCCGGACGACTGTCGCTCGATATCGTCGATTATCCCGGCGAGTGGCTGCTGGACCTGCCGCTACTCGCGCAGGATTTCAAAGAGTTCAGCGACAATTCGGTGGCTCGCGCCCGTGCCCGCGGCCGCGCCAACCTGTCGGCGGATTGGCTGACGCTTGCCTCGTCGGCGGGACCGACTGCGATCGCCGACGAAAGCAGTGCGCGCCGGCTTGCCGAAAGTTTCACCGCCTATCTCAGGGCCTGCAAGGCGGACGCCAGCTCACCCTCGACCCTGCCGCCCGGTCGCTTCCTGATGCCGGGCGATCTCGAGGGGTCGCCGGCCCTGACCTTCTCGCCGCTGCCCGACCTGCCGGATGGCCGCGCGCCCAAAGGGTCGCTCTGGGCGATGATGGAGCGTCGCTACGAGGCCTACAAGAAGCACGTCGTCGGCCCGTTTTTTCGCGAACATTTTGCCCGGCTCGACCGGCAGATCGTCCTCGTCGACGCGCTGCAGGCGATCAATGGCGGGCCGGACGCCCTGCTCGATCTGGAGCAGGCGCTGGCCGATGTGCTGGCCTGTTTCCGTCCGGGCACAAACAGCTGGCTCTCGTCGTTCTTGACCCGGAGGATCGACAGGGTGCTGATCGCCGCGACGAAGGCGGATCATCTGCACCACGAAAGCCACGATCGTCTGGAGCGCATCACAGCGCGGCTGGTCACCCGGGCGGCTGCCAGCATCGGCATGAGCGGCGCGGGACTGGAAGTCATGGCGATCGCCTCGGTCCGGGCGACGCGCGAGGCAACGGTCGACCACGGCGGACATACGCTTCCGGTTATCGTCGGCACACCGATCTCCGGCGAGAAGATCAACGGCGAGACTTTTGACGGCGAACGGAAAACAGCCATATTTCCTGGTGACTTGCCGGACGATCCTGAAGTTCTTTTCAAGGTGCTTGATGCCGATGCGTCAGCGATAACATTCGGCGACGTGCACCCGCTGCCCGAGTTGAGTTTCGTGCGTTTCCGGCCTCCGCATCTCGAAGAGACCGGTGGCGGCTTGAAGTTGTCGGTACCACATATACGGCTCGATCGGGCGATGCAGTTCCTGTTTGGAGACCGGCTGGCATGAGCGACGATTCCAACAGTCGGGGGCGCAAGCCCGGCGCCTTTTCGGTGAGCCCGGATCCGGAGCCGAAGCCGGCGGAAAGCGCCCGCCCCCGCCGCGCGCCGGCGAGCTTTGACGACAAGGTGGTGATGACGCCGGACGCGGAGGATCCCTTCCGGGAAACCACACTCGCGGTCGAGAGCCTCGCTCTGCCGGAGGCAAGTCCCCGCAGACGTCGCCTGTCCGTCGGCAAGATCGCCATGGGGGCCTTCGGCATTCTCCTGTCGCTCGCGGCAGGCCTTTGGGTCGACCGCCTGATCCGCGACCTGTTCTCCCGCGCCGATTGGCTCGGCTATGCCGCTGTGGGAGTCGTTGCCATCGGGCTCCTGGCGCTGCTGGTGGTCGTTGCGCGCGAGCTTTCAGGCATGATGCAGCTGACGGCCGTCCAGACCTTGAAATCGGAAACAGAGACTGCGGCCGCTTCCGGCAACACCAAGCTGGCGCGGTCTGCCTCGGAAAAGCTGGTCCATCTTCTCGCCGCCAATCCGCGCACGGCACGCGGTCGTGCGCGTCTTAAGGAAACCGAAGGCGAGATCATCGACGGCCCGCATCTGCTCGACCTGACGGAGCGCGAATTGCTGACGCCGCTCGATCGCGAGGCGCGGCGTATCATCCTTGCCGCTTCCAAGCGCGTGTCGATCGTCACCGCCGTCAGCCCGCGCGCGCTCGTCGATCTTGGCTATGTGCTTTACGAATCCGCGCGCATGATCCGTGCCATGGCCGAGCTTTACGGCGGCCGCCCCGGCACGCTCGGCATGATCAGGCTGATGCGCGATGTCATCGCCCACCTCGCCGTCACCGGCTCGATCGCCGCCGGCGACAGCCTGATCCAGCAGGTGCTCGGCCACGGCCTTGCATCAAAACTCTCGGCGCGGCTCGGCGAAGGCGTGATCAATGGGCTGATGACGGCGCGCATCGGCATCGCTGCCATGGACCTTTGCCGGCCCATGCCGTTCCGCGCGCTGAAACGGCCCGGGATCGGCGATTTTCTGTCAGACCTCACACCCGGCGGCGGTCGGGCGGCCAGTCAAACCGGAGACGACTAGCCGCTCGAGCTAGATGCCCGCATACCAGTCGTAACCGAGGTCCTCCCAGAAACCGCCGCGTCCGCGTCCGAATGGCGACAGATCCGCAACGACCTCGATGGTGCTGATATACTTCGCCATCTTGTAGCCGAGTTGGCGCTCGATGCGCACCCGAAGCGGCGCGCCATTGGCGACCGGAAGCAGCCTTCCGTTCAATCCATAGGCAAGGATCGTCTGCGGGTGGCGCGCATCGGTAAGGTCGATCGATTCGTAGTAGGCCGCCGGTCCGGAAAGCCCGAGGTCCAAGCGATCGAAACAATGGAAGACGACATAACGCGCTTCCGGTTTAGCCTTCGCTTCATCAAGCACCCTGGCAAGCGGAACGCCGGTCCATTTGGCGATGCAGCTCCAGCCCTCGACGCAGTCGTGGCGCGTGATCTGGGTGCGTGACGGCATGTTGCGCAACTCGGTCAATGTCAGGCTGAGCGGCTTTTCGACCAACCCGGTGATACCGAGGCGGTAACCGGCGAAATCCTGCTGCTGGAGTGCAATGTACTCCGGATCGGTCGGCTCGGTCGAGCCGTTCGGCCTCTGCCCCTGCCGGATTTCACTTTCGCCAAACTCTGGCGCCAGCCGGTCGGCGTCCATCAATAGCCGCTGCACCCGGTAGGTCAGGCCGTTCGCCGACGCCAGGACGTCGCGGACTGGCGCTCTGTTTTTCAGCATGCCGTCAAATGCATCACAGCCGGCAAGCGGTAATGTCGAGGCGGCGATGCCGGCGGCCGTCAGAAAGCGCCTGCGGTTGATCAGAAGTCGGCTCATTGTCCTGCCTCCTTGCGCGGCAGCTCGCCACCGATGCGGTATCGTCCTGTTATCATCGAGCGCAATTCGTTGATCGGCCCGGCGGCAATCACCATGAAGATGTGGACGACGAAGAAGATGACGAGCAGAATCATGATGACGAAGTGGATCGTTCGTGCCGTCTGCCGGCCGGCGAAGAGATCGACCAGCCATGGCCAAGCCGCGTCCATGCCCGGCGACATCGTCAGCCCCGTCAGGATCATCAACGGAAAAAAGATCAGCAAAACAGCGGCATAAGAGAGTTTCTGCAAGCCGTTGTAACTGCGGCCGTGATCGAACCGGAACCGCAGGTGGTTGATGAAGCTCTGTGGCAGGCTGCGGATGTCGGCGCCCGATGGCAGGATGTCGCGGCGCAGGTGCCCGTTGATCAGGCTCGCAACCAGCCAAACAAAAAAGACCATCGCGAAAAGCCACGCGAAGAAGAAATGCACCACGCGGCCCGTCGCCAGGTCCAGATAGGACGGGAGCGTCAGCCAGGCCGGAAAGGCCCTGTAGGCGCGGCGATCAGCGGGACCGCTGACCCCGAGGGCGCCTGTGGTATCGAACCGGTGGCCAAGCAACGTCGTGACACCCCTGACCTCTCCATCTTCCGTGCGAGTGGCGCCGATGGAAAGAACGCTGTTGTCGAAGGCAAATCCCGATTGCTGCCCGAGATAAAGCGTCGGATGGGCATTGAAGATCTGCAAGCCACTCAAGAGCAGGAAGAACAATGCCAGTGCCCACAGCCAATGGGTCAGCCGCGTGGCAAGTCCGTGACGGCGGATTGTGAGCGTCCGCGAGACGTCCATTTCCGGGGTGTCGTTAATCGCCGTTGCCATCGTGAAACCTCCGCGTTTCAAGTGGATACGTACGCCGTTGCGACAGAGTTTCATAAACACGTCTGCGCGCATCGGTGCACATGACGGTGAGGCTGCGGTGACCGCCTTGCGGCCATCCGATCTGCTGCCCACAAAGCGGTATCATCGACACAAAGAAGCCTCGATATCCACCCGGAAGAAACCGTCCATTAACCATTTGAGCGCAAATGTGACTCCTAGTTTCGGACGTTGACCCATCAAGGATCGTTTATGTTCTCGCGCCCTTCTTTGATCGCTCGCGGCACTGCCGCCTTCGCGCTTGCAGCAACCGTCGGCGTTGCGACGCCAGCCATTTCCGGCGGCAAGGACAAGGCTTTCTTCGAGAAAGTCTCCGGCCAGTGGAAGGGTCCCGGCGAGATTGTCGCCGGAAAATACAAGGGCACCAAGTTCACCTGCGATCTCGCCGGCGAACCGGTTGCCGGCAATGATGCCGGCATCAAGCTCGACGGCTTCTGCCGGGTTGGCGTGTTCAAGCAGCCGATGTCGGCGCTGATCACCCAGAAGGGCAGCAGCTACACCGGCAAGTTCCTCGATGGCGCTGACGGCAAGGGCCTCGACGTGGTGTCAGGCAACGTCGCCAAGGACAAGGTCGTCGTCGGCATCAACCGCAAGAAGCTGAATGGCGCGATGATCGCCCGGCTTCAGAACGACTCGACGATGAACATCACGATCTCGGTCAAGGTCGAGGATACGATGGTGCCGGTGATCGGCGTCAGCCTCAACCGTCAGGTCGATAACATCGCCGTTGGCTCGATCAAGTAAGCGGCAGGACCGTTCAAGAGAAAAGCCCCGGTCGAACGCCAGGGCTTTTCTCTTCTACCCTACTTGATCTCAGGTCCCTGCCCGCCACCAGCCGCTGTCTTCGTCGGCCACCTCTATCCCGGTGACATCGGCATCCGCCAGCCACTCCTCGACCCGCCGTCCGTTCACGCTCATGGCAGCAGCGAAGTCCGCGAGCGGCATCAGGACGAAACCGCGTGCGGTCATGCGTGGATGCGGCAGTTCCAGCTTGGTCTCGGTCTGGGAGATGTCGCCGAAGGTCAGGATATCGATGTCGATCGTCCGCGGGCCCCAGCGCTCGTCGCGCACCCGCTTCATCTGCCGCTCGATGTCGAGGCAGGCATCCAGCAACGCTTCCGGGCCGAGCGTCGTTTCGACTTCAGCGCAGGCATTGAAGAACCAGGCCTGGTCGGTCTTGCCCCAGGGGGGTGTGCGAAACAGGCGTGAAACGGCTCGAACCGTGCAATCCGGCCGGGCGTCGAGCATCTGCAGGGCTTCGGCCATGGCCTTTGGCGGCTCGCCCAGATTTCCGCCCAGCCCCAGTGTCGCGATCGCTCCGCTCATGTCAGGCGACATGCTCGACGGTCACTTCGACATAGTCGAGCACGCCGGGCACAGGTGCGTTCGGCTTGCGGACGGAAACCTTCGCGCGGCGGATCTGCGGGAAGCGCACACAGAGCGTCTTGGCGACCTCGAGGGCCAACGCCTCGATCAGGTAGCGCCGGCGTCCCGTGACGATTCGCTCGATCTCGGTAAAGGCGATGCCATAGTGCACGGTGTCGTCGATCGAATCGTCGACCAGCGCCGTGCCCTGCTCCACTTCGAGCTCTGCATCGACGAAGAACCGCTGGCCGAGGAATTCTTCTTCGTCGAGAACGCCATGGCGCGCAAAGAAGGCACAGTTTTTCAGGGTGATCGTATAGGTCGCGCTCATGGTTATCCGTCCCGTCAGCTCTTCTTTGCGCCCAGCATAGCATCCGCCATCATCAGCGCATCCCTGCTGTTTGCGACATCATGTACGCGGAAAATGGCAGCACCCGCCATACGTAGTAGTGCCGTCGTCGCCGCTGTCGCGGCGTCGCGGTCGGCCGGCTCACGTCCTGTGACGGCGCCGAGGAAACGCTTGCGTGACGTGCCGACCAGAAACGGCAGCTCGAAACGGTGCAATTCCGCAAAACGCGCCATCAGTTCCAGGTTCTCATCCGTGTCCTTGGCAAAGCCGAAGCCTGGATCAAGCACGATGCGCCCGTGTTCGATGCCGGCTTCTGCTGCGATCTGCAGCGAGCGCGCGAGAAAGTCGAATTGGTCATCGACCACATCGGCAAGCTTCTGGCGGTCGCGACCGGTGTGCATGACGCAGAGCCCTGCGCCCGTCTGCGCAGCAACCCGCGCAATATCCGGTTCGCGCTGAAGCCCGTGCACGTCATTGACGATGTGGGCGCCGGCTTCGACGGCAAGCCGTGCCGTCTCCGCCCTGTAGGTATCCACCGATATGAGGGCATCGGTGTCGCGCGCCAATGCCGCGATGACCGGAAGGATCCGGCTCTGTTCCTCGTCGGCACTCACCGGCGCTGCATCGGGTCTGGTTGATTCACCACCGACATCGAGGATCAAGGCACCCTCTTCGAGGCAACGCTTGCCCTGAGCGACGGCGGCTGACGTATCAGTGAAACGACCGCCGTCGGAGAAAGAGTCGGGGGTAACATTGATGATCGCCATCAAAACGCCACGCGACCCCAGTTGGAGGTTACGCCCATGCGCCAGTTTCCAGTGAAAATTTTGAAATGGATTGTAAGTCATTTCCCCTCACGATGCGCAGCCGGAAACCATTTCGATTTGCTGTTGCACCCGCGCTGGCTATGCCCCAAGCTTGATTGAAGTTCAACTAAAGAGAACTACGCATTGATGTCTCGAGTACGCGTTCCGTTCAAAGCCACCCTTCTTGCCCTTCTGGTAGCGATGCCCATGGGCTCGGCGTCCGGCGAGACGGTGATAAGCAAGAGCTTTTCCTATTTCTCGATCGGCGGTCGCACGGCTGCGGATCTCGACAAGGCTCTGTCCAAGGCCGGGCCGATGATGAAATCGACGGGCGCGCGCCATCCGGGCGCCACGCGCATCAAGTTTGGCGGAACCATCACCTACGTCAATCGCGGCGGACGCTGCGCGGTCGGCGTTGCCCGCGTCACGCTCAGCACGCGCATCATCCTGCCGCGCTGGAAATATCGCAAGCAGGCAAGCCGCGACCTCGCTTTGGTCTGGGATACGCTGTCGAGCGATATCAAGCGGCACGAGGAACGCCATGCGGAGATCGCGCGCAACCACGCGCGCAAAATGGAAAAGATGTTTCTGGCCCTGAAGCCGCAGGCCGACTGTGAAAAAATGCAGGAAAGCGTCACGCGCGCCAGCGCCGAGGCGATCGCCAGCCATGACAAGGACCAGGCCCGGTTCGACCGGACAGAGGCGGCTAATTTCGACAAGCGGATGATCCGTCTGCTGCAATATCGGCTGGAAACGCTGAAAAAAACACAGCGGTAGACAGGTCGACGCTCCACCATCACGACCGGCATAAGCATAGCGGGAATATACTTCGCCCTATCCGCTTAGAGCGCGGGCACCCACAGTATTTTATTGGTGAAATCTAGCGATAGCTGCAAATGAGCGACTCGCTTACATTCGAAACATGAGACGTGAGGGCGAAATGAAACCCAACCCTCCGTTATCGAAAGCGATTTGGCGGGCCATGATGGGCCTTGCGGGACGTATAAATATTGCCGTTACTTGAATCAGCAGCGTCGGTTCGTTTCCTTGAGTGTAAAGCTCTACGACGCAGCAATACAGGTTCTCCTGGCGTGTCTTGATGCAGCAGATGTTCCCTCCCTCATCTGCGTGCGATACGCCCTCCTAGCCTCGCTCGTCACCCGACCAGCGAGGCGCTTTTTTGCAAGACATGGGCATCATAGACGGAGAGCGAGAGACGCACAGGTGCGTCGTCTCGACAGGCGCGCGGTGTCCGCGGTCAGCCATCACGCCTGGCGTTCGGGCACGTGCACGACGAGCCCGTCCAGGGCATCGCTGACCTTTATCTGACAGGAAAGCCGCGACGTCGGACGTACGTCATAGGCAAAATCCAGCATATCCTCTTCCATAGCTTCCGGAGCACCGACGACAGCCGTCCAGGCATCGTCGACATAGACATGACAGGTGGCACAGGCACAGGCCCCGCCACACTCCGCTTCAACACCCGGAACCGAATTGCGAACGGCGTTCTCCATGACGGTCGAGCCGTTCTCGACATCGAGTTCGTGGCGCGTGCCATCAAAGGCAACGATCGTAAGTTTTGTCATGTCACTTTCCGGAATAAGCTGATGGGACTGGCCATTACAGCGCCGGGCGTCAAATATGACGCGCCAAGGACGCTGTAACACTTTCAAATTTCTGCATAATTTTGTCCATAGTTCGTTTCCGATTTATGGAATTATGCAGCAGCGCAAAGCCGCATGGAGCAGCGGGCGCGAATTCAGGGAAAGTTCTTCCAACAATTCGGCCATTCAGTCAACAACAGCCGGCGGTCGCATCGCGGACGCGGCGTTTCAGCGCGGGCCGCGATGCGCCTTTCTGGCAAGCTGCAATCAGCGGCAGAGCTTCAGGATGAACAGTTCCGCCTCAAGCACGCTTGCTGCAAGAACGTCGGGCAAAGCCGGATCGGTAGGGCGCTGCTCGATCGCGCCCGCTGCAGTCGCAACGTCGACGGCGCCGACGGCAAGTGCTGCCCCCTTCAATTGATGGGCCGCCTGGGCGCGTCCGTTCACTTCGCCGTCGGTGATGTCCTTCATCACCTTTCGCGCCTGGCGGGCGAAAAGTTGCAGTACTTCGATTTCAAGCGCCTTGTCTCCCATTGTCTGCGCGGCAAGATGGGCAAAATCGATGGGCTTCCTGCCGGAAGGAGAGGAACTGCCCGGAGTATCGGGAGCTTCGAAGGCAATTCTGAGGGCCGCCATGAGCCAATTTCCCTATTGTTCGTATGGTGTTGGTCATTGTCCGATGCCGTCCGCGTCATTCGCGGTCCGATTGCCATGGGCGGCACGGACGCCGTGACTGACGACGCCTGCTCACCAAGCATCGTCTCCGGACGATCGCTACGGCGTGTGCAGCTATCATCCTCCACGGGCGGGCGCTGCTATCGGCTTAAAACGGGGCGCAATATAGGCAGGAAACTGGGAAAATGGTTAACGCCCGTTAAACCTCCTGATTTCCTTGTCTTTTCCGCCATAAGCCCCTCTATCGCATTAAGAATTCATTAGGATTTTAATGAAGCCGCAGTGCTCTTAATTGTAAGAACCTGGCTAATGTGTCACTACGATACGGTTAGGAACGGGCTTGCGTACGAAAATGGCAACCGTTCCGGTGGATAAACTGTGCGAGTGGTGCCCTCGAGGGTCAATTCCGACTATCCATCGAGGAAATGCAGTGGGTGTTCAGTAGGGTATTGCGTAGATGTGATGCGCGTATCTTGCCGTCACCGCCCCGATAAAGACAGTGCCTGGCCGCAGTTGCGGATTAAAAGGACACGTTTCATCGGAAGCAATAGGTAATGAGGCGTATCCCTATGGCGACGAAGAAGAGCAACGAGTCGATTGATGAAAAGGCCTTCCAGGCTCTGGAAGCGGCCCTTAAGATCGATTTTGACGAGCTTAAGTCGAGCCCTAACGACAAGACTTCCTTGGATGATCCGGAGGAAAATGTGTCTGACTCCACCAATCAGGCTGCTGCGCCCGATCACGGTCGAAATACAAAGCCTCAGCAGGAAGCCCCCCGCGCCGCGCGAGCCAACGACGCTGCACGCGGGCTCGCTCCGGAACCCGCACCGAAGTCGCCTCCCCTTTCTCCGGCAAACGACGACGGCCGCCGCTCTCCGGCGGCAATGTTGCGCGCGCTGGACGTTCGCTCGAACCGCGCCGCCATTCGTGTCGCCGCCCTCGTCTCGGTGGTCTGGGCTGTGGCCGGCCTCGGCGTTGCCAACCTGCTCTATGGCCCGCAGATCTGGCAGATCCGCACGCTGAGCGATCTCGCCGCCACCCCTGGTGCGGTCGGCGTCGCCATCGGCATCACGCTGCCCATCATGCTCTTCTTCTCCTTCGCCATCATGATCGCCCGTGCGCAGGAACTGCGCAACGCCGCGCGCTCCATGGCCGAAGTGGCGCTACGTCTGGCCGAACCGGAAACTGCGGCGGCCGACCGGGTCATGACCGTCGGTCAGGCAGTTCGCCGCGAAGTCTCCGCGATGAACGAGGGCATCGAGCGCACGATTGCCCGCGCCACCGAGCTCGAAACGCTCGTTCACTCCGAAGTCAACGCACTTGAACGCAGCTACAGCGAAAACGAACTGCGCGTACGTACGCTGGTTCAGGAGCTGGGCCTTGAGCGCGAAGCCATCATCGGCCACTCCGAGCGCATCCGCTCGACCATCGCCGGTGCGCACGGCAAGCTGAAGGACGATCTCGACCAGGCGGGCGAAGACATCGCATCGCGCATCGCCATCTCCGGCGAGGCGTTTGCCTCGTTGATCGACACGCGTGCAGCAGCTCTCAGCGAAAAGTCCGATACGGCGCTGCAGAACATCAGCACCATGCTGTCGAACCGCACGGACTCGCTCCTGTCCGGCCTGACGGCCGCCGGCCTCGGACTCAGCAATGAATTCGACACCCGCCTCGACCAGCTGAGCGACACGCTGACCAAGCGCGGCGAGCAGTTGCTCGGCCAGTTCGAGACCCGCGCCTCCTCGCTTGACGCCAATACCGAAAAGCTGAACGCGGCTCTGAATGAGCGCGCCCGCCAGCTCAATGAAACGCTGATTGCCCGCACCCGTGACCTCAACGAGAGCCTGAGCGTCGGCCAGCAGGCGATTGCCGGCGGCCTTGAAGACGTGCTTGCCACGCTCAACGCCACGCTCGACGAAAAGGGCGCGCATTTCCGCCAGAGCCTGCGCTCCAGCGCCGACGACGCAATCATGGATCTCGACCTGCGCGGCGGCTTCTTCGAAGAGAAGCTGCAGACGACCGTCGGCCAGCTCGCCACCGCCTTCGACGAACGCTTCCACGAGTTCGCCTCGGCCTTCGACAAGCGCGCCAGCATGCTCGATACCAAGCTGATGGAGAGCCTGCACCGCATCAACGAGACCGTATCCGGCGGGTCCGATGCCATCGGCGGTGCGCTCGACAGCAGCATAGAGAAGATCGGCTCGGCTCTCTCGGATCAGTCGCTGACGCTTGCGACCGCGCTCGGCGCGACGCATGACTTCATCGAGGAAACGATCGGCAGCCGCACGTCTGATCTCAGCAACCTGATCGGCGATGCCCACAGCCGCATCGACAGCGTGCTGTCCGAAAAGACCAGCAGCCTGATGGGTGCCCTTTCGGAGGCCCAGGATCGCATCGAGAGCGGCTTCGGCCGGCGCGCCGATGCGCTCGCAACGGCGCTGACGACCAGCGAGCAGCGGCTGACCGAGGGCCTCGACACCCGCACCGCGCAGTTCGTCGACGGCCTGCACGCGGCCCACGCCCGCATCGAGCAGACGCTGACCGGTTCGACCGACGAAATCACCAGCGCCATCGCCGCAAGCCAGCACCGCCTCGACAACACCCTGTCTGAGCGCACCCTTGCTCTCTCTACCGTGCTTTCGACCGGAACGGACGCGATCGAAGGCGCGGTCGGCGAAACGGCCGACCGGCTGGAGCGCGTTCTGTCGGAACGCAGCCAGGCGATTGCAGAGACCCTTTCGAGCCAGACATCGGTACTCGACGGCGTTCTTGCCGATCGCTCCGCCCACATCAGTTCGACGATGACGGCCCGCGCCAACGAAATGGCGGACTCCTTGAGCCGTCATGCCGAAGACGTCGCCGACAACCTCACCTTCCGCGCCACGGCCGTTGCCGAGACGATGACGGACCGCGTCGGTGAAATCGAACAGAAGCTTTCGGACAGCGTGTCCCTCGTTGCCGAGAACCTCGGCGGCCGGGTCAGCCAGATTTCCGATACCCTCACCAACACCAGCGCCCGGATCGCTGAAGACCTCAGCGGCCGCGTCGGCAAGATCTCGGACGCTCTGACCGCCACAAGCGCACAGATTGCCGAAGCGCTGACGGCGCGCACGACCGAGGCGACCGCCTCGCTCGCCGGCAAGGCGACGGAAATCGAACAGACACTCGCCGGCCGCGCCGAACACCTGCGCGAAACGCTGTCCTCGACGCACGAGCAGATCCGCGCTACGCTTGACGACCGGATCAATGCCATCAACCTCGCCGTCGACCAGGGCCGCGATCAGCTGGAAGGCATGCTGTCCGACCAGTCCATGTCGATTGCCACGAGCCTCGCCACCAGTGCCAGCATGCTCGAAATGTCACTCGAAGAGCGCCAGGCGGCACTTGCCGGCATCATCGATCGCAGCGGCGAAACGCTCGAAGCCCGTATGCGCTCGACCACCGGCAACATCGCCGAGCGTCTGGCGGAAACGGCAGGCCAGATCAGCCTGGCTGCCGATACGCTGACCAACCGCGTCGACATGTCGATCAACGGCCTTAATGACCGTCTCGACGACACCAGCCTGCGCATCGAGACGAGCCTTGGCGCACTTGAAGAGCGCATGCGCGACAGCGCCGAAAATGTCGGCACGATTGCCGATGCGGCGGGTGCTCGTGTCGAGACCCGTCTTGGCTCGCTTGAAGATCGTATGCGCGGCAGCGTCGATAACGTCAGTGCCATCGTCGATGACACCGCGGCTCGCATCGAGACCCGCCTGGGCTCGCTCGAAGGCCGCATGCACGGCAGCGTCGACAAGGTTGGTGCCATCGTCGATGAAACGAGCAACCGCATCGAAGACCGGCTCGGTTCTCTGGAAGAGAGCATTCGCGGCAGCGTCGGCAACGTCAATTCGATCGTCGACGACACCAGCTTCCGCATCGAGGCCAGCATCGGTACCCTTGAGGACCGCATCCGCGATAGCGTCGGCAGCGTCAACGCGATTGTCGACGATACCGGCGCCCGCATCGAGACGAGCATCGGTTCGCTCGAAGGCCGCATTCGCGGTAGCGTCGGCAGCGTCAACGCTCTGGTCGACGACACGGGCGCCCGCCTTGAAACGAGCATCGGCTCGCTGGAGAACCGCATCCGCGATAGCGTTGGCAGCGTCAACGCTATCGTCGACAACGCTGGCCAGCGCATTGCCGACAGCCTCGGAGAACGCGCGGGCGAAATTGACCGGGTCAGCGAAACCGCCGCAAGCCGCATTTCCAGCGCCATCGATGCCGGTACGGACCGCATCGAGGAGCGTCTCGGCACCATGGACCGCGCCCTCAACATCGGCCTCGAAAACGTCAACCGGACGATCGAAGGCAAGGCCGCGGTGCTTGTCACCAGCCTGCGCGGCGCCGTCAGCGAAGTAACGCAGGAGATTGACGCCGAAGCCGGCCGCATCGAGGGCAAGACTGCGGATCTCGTCACCAGCCTGCGCGGCGCCGTCAGCGAAGTCACGCAGGAGATTGACGCCGAAGCCGGCCGCATCGAGGGCAAGACTGCGGATCTCGTCACCAGCCTGCGCGGCGCCGTCAGCGAAGTCACGCAGGAGATCGACGCCGAAGCCGGCCGCATCGAGGGCAAGACTGCGGACCTCGTCAGCAACCTGCGCGGTGCCGTCGGCGATGTTGCCCAGGAACTCGACGCCGAAGCCACCCGCATCGAGGGCAAGGCCGCCGGTCTCGTCACCACCCTTCGCAGCGCGGTCAGCGAGGCAGCACAGGAACTCGACACGGAAGCGGCCCGTTCCGCTGGTCTTCTTTCCAAGGCCGGCCAGGATTTCGCCAATGTACTGGCGGCACGCAACTCCGACTTCGCAAATGCCATCGAGCAGACCGCCTCGGCAACGGCGGCACGCCACGCCGAACTCGCACGCTCGGTCGCCGACGCATCCGACACCGCCACCGCACGCCTTGCCGCTACGCACGGCCAGGTCGCCAGCCATGCCCAGAACATCCAGCAGGGTCTTGCCGATGCCGAGAAGGCCCTGGAAGCGCGAAGCGAGGCGATCCGCAGCACGCTCGACGACCGGACCCGCGAACTCAACTCGATGCTCGCCGGCCGCTCGATGGAGCTGTCGCGCATCATCGATGAGCAGGCACGCCCGGTCATCGATCAATATGCTGCAACCGGCCGCGAGGCTGCTGAGCGCATCGCCAGCCTGACGCAGGACAGCACCGATCGCCTGCGCGCGGAAAATACCGCATTGGTCAATGCCATTACCGAACGCACCGGCGAGACGCTCAACGCCATCTCGCTGCGGGCTGAAGAAACGGCAAAGGCGATGAAGATGGTCGAGAACCGTCTGCAGTCGACAGCCCTTGGCCTGATCGACCAGCTCGCCGCCAACAACACGGCGATCGCAACCGTCATCGACCAGGCAAGCGACAACCTTGGCGACATGGATCAGCGGCTCGAGGCTACGGCCACCCGCTTCTCCGAAACCACGCGCCAGGCCTCCGACATGTTGTCGACCTCCACACGCCTCATCGAAGGAAAGGTCGACAAGCTTTCGGACATCTCCGCCTCCACACTGTCGCAGATCGGCGGCATCGTCGGGCGCTTCGAGGATCACTCCAAGGTGCTCGGCCAGGCCTCAGACCTGCTGGGGGCCGCCCAGTCGAACCTCGTCAGCACGCTCGAGGAACGCCAGGATGCCTTGCGCACCCTGTCCGTCGGCCTCGTCCAGCGCTCGGAAGAAATCGAACGCACCATGCGTGCACTCGAAGGCTTCGTCGATGGCGCCTTCCAGCGCGCCGAAGAGCGCTCCGGCCTCGTTGCCGGCAACCTGCGCAGCGGCATCCAGCAATCCTTCTCGGATGTCGGCCGCCTGCTGTCGAGCACCGAGCAGCGTGCAGCCGAAGCGGCCGAATCCATGCGCAATGCGCTGGCTCAGGCCGGTGACGAAGCTGGTGCCTCGGTTGAGACGGTCTTCTCGCGTGCCGAAGAGCGGTCGCGCCAGATTGCCGATACGCTGCGCTCCGGCGTCGAGACCTCGTTTGCCGACGTCAACAAGACGCTCTCGGCGGTCGAAGGCCGCGCGCTCGGCGCCTCCGAAGCACTCCGCCAGGCGATCGCCAAGGTTGGTGAAGATGCCGGCTCCGCGATCGAGGGTGCCTTCGCAAACGCCGAAGAACGCTCCAAGGAAGTGACGTCCCGCCTGCGCGGCAGCGTCGCCTCGTCGGTCTCCGATGTCGAGCGCATGCTCAACGAGAGCGGCAAGAAGTCGGACGGCGTGGCAGCTCAGCTTCGCGACGCCGTTCGCGTGGCGATCGACGAGGCCATCGGACGCTTCAGCGGTGCGACCGACGATATCCGCCGCTCGGCAGGAGAGATCCGCAAGGAACTCGACATGACCCGCGAAGAGCTGAAGCGCAGCGCCTTCGACCTGCCGGAGGAAGCCAAGGAAAACGCCGCCGTCATGCGTCGTGCCGTGGCCGAGCAGATCAAGGCCCTGCAGGAGCTGTCGGAAATCATCGGCAAGTCCTCGACGCAGCTCGAAGTCGCACAGCCGCTGCGCCAGCAGCCGGTCGCAGCCGTCCCTGTGGCTGCAGCGCCCGTCGCCCGTCCGGCCCAGCAGCCGGTCGCAGAACCGCGTCGCCAGGATCCGGCGCCCACACTGCGCGGCAGCCTTGGCATCGAACAGGCAACCGTTCAGCAGCCTGCTCCCGTCCAGCCTGCCCGTGCGCAGCCTGCAAGCCAGGCCGTCACCAGCGAGGTCGCAGAAGGCGGTGGCTGGATGCGCGACCTGCTGCGGGCAGCCTCGCGCGAAGAGGCTCCGACAACCGCGCCGCAGCGCCCGGCTGAAAGCCAGCCGGCGACCCGCACCGGCGATACCCGCAACCCGCGCCACGTGGTGGAATCGCTGAATTCGCTTTCGGTCGATATCGCCCGCGCCATCGATCATGACGCCTCGGTCGATCTGTGGCGCCGCTACCAGCGCGGCGAGCGCGACGTCTTCACCCGCCGGCTCTACACGCTGAAGGGCCAGCAGACCTTCGACGAGATCAAGCGCAAGTACGACCGGGAGCCGGAGTTCCGCACCGCCGTCGACCGCTACATCGCCGATTTCGAAAAGCTGCTGGCCGATGTCGCGCGCAACGACCCGGACAAGCGCATCACCCAGACCTACCTCACGTCCGACACGGGCAAGGTCTACACGATGCTCGCCCACGCCGCCGGCCGCTTCAACTAAACAAGCCTTGGCAACAGCCAGAACTGCAACGGCCCCACCGCACGGTGGGGCCGTTTTCGCATGTGCCGGTCGCAACGCAAGCAAACGCCGAGCCGACGTCCATTTGGGAGCAGCGAAACCTTTGGCATCGGCAGCAAGATGTTCCGTATTCTATTGCGGGCGCCTTATCTTATCCAGATACCACATGTTATCTGGTCACCACACCACCGGACCGATTGCCCTTCGCTACCTTACCGGCTGCTGCCTCCAACCAACTGCCCAAACCAATGGGTTGCGGTGGCGCCACTGATGCCTGTGTGCGCAAGAAGAACGCAATCCTGTGCGATGCCGCGTGGTGCCAGCGCGCCCGCCTGCGGGTCCTCCGTTCATCTCAATGAGCCGTTGCCGTCGCCGATGCCTTCGCTTGAAGCCCGAAGAACGGCAACCAAACCTATTCTGTCGTCCATTGCGTTCTACTCCGACTCTGCCACGTGATGGCGACGCTTTGCCCAACTGCCATACCGCTTGACCGCGGGCACCGTTTCACCCGCACCGAGATTATAGAGCGTCGCACCGGATGGCCCATTTATGGCTGGTGGTTGGGCGAAGTGATTGGCCACAAATGCGACCTGCAGCCGAGTTGGTGGCACCTGGCCGAGGTGTCGGAGAAAGCCTGCACCACGACTCCTCCCACTAATGGAGGAAGACGCAGTTCGTATGAGATGCAGAAAGCCCGCTCGTCTCAGCAACATCAAACTCGCAGCGGATGCCGACCAGAAGGCCGTAACCATGCCGTGCCACCCGGATCGAGTAGGCGTCCTGTTTGGCACCGTGCCCGGTTTCGCACCGGGACACATCCGCGCCCAGCGCCACATCCGCCCGGAACTGTCGAACGCACAGCGTGTGCCCGCCGTTAGCCCAATATCGCAAGCCTGGCTGTTTGCTCCACGGGGGGAATGTGCGACATGCGAGCTACCACCGGCTGCACCGTTATCTTTCGCCAGCACGTGTTTCTGACGGCGTTGATTTCGGGCGGCGTTCGCACATGGGCTTCTTGTGCCGTGGCACCATGCAGTACGGCACCAAGCCCCGGACAGGCCGCACCGTGCATTTGACGCTGCAACCGGCATGTCTCCCTGCCCGTGCGGATCGACCTTGCACACGTTTCGGGTCTCCGAACGAGAACAGCACCGCGCAAACAAAAAAAGCCCCGGACGAACCGGGGCCTTTTTTCAGGTTTCGATCAAACTGGCCGAGCCAGATTGCGATCAATGTTCCTTGTTGGCGTAAACCGACTTCTTGGTCAGATAGATGAGACCGGTAAAGATCAGCAGGAACACCATGACCATGAAGCCGGTGCGCTTGCGATCTTCCAGGTGCGGCTCGGCAGCCCACATCAGGAAGGCCGAGACGTCCTTGGCGTACTGATCGACCGTCTGCGGCGCACCGTCGTCGTAGGTGACCTGGTCGTTGGCGATCGGCTGGGCCATCGCGAGCGCCGACGCGCTGGCGAAGTAAGGGTTGTAGTGCGTGCCTTCGGCGACCTGAACGCCTTCCGGCGGCTCGTGATAGCCGGTCAGCAGCGCGTGGATATAGTCCGGGCCGCCTTCCTGGTAGGGCCAGAACATATCGAAGACGAACTGCGGGAAGCCGCGCTCGATGCCGCGTGCCTTGGCGATCAGCGAGAAGTCCGGCGGTGCAGCCCCGTTGTTCGAAGCAGCGGCTGCTTCCTTGTTCGGGTACGGCGACGGGAAGTGATCCGAAGGCACGGCCTTGCGGGTATACATTTCGCCGTCGGCGTTCGGACCATCCTGCACTTCATAGTTGGCTGCAAAAGCCTTCACCTGGGCGTCGGAATAGCCAAGGCCATCAAGTGTACGGAATGCCACCAGGTTCATCGAGTGGCAGGCCGAACAGACTTCGGTGTAGACCTTCAGGCCGCGCTGCAGCTGGCCCTTGTCGTAGGTCCCGAACGGGCCGGCAAACGACCAGTCCTGCTGTTCCGGCTTGTGGATCGGATAGTGGGGCGTGCCGCCGCCATGCTCCTCGCCACCTGCCGCCTCTTCAGCGACAGCAGCTCCGAGACCGAGGCCAGCGACGACAGCAAGTGACAGAATGCCTGTTACAAGCTTTTTCATTGTTGTGGGTTCCTTATCAATCGCTGTTCTGATCAGGCGCGTGCGGCGGCCGGCTGAGCCTTCGCATTCTTCTTCTCCAGCACCGCTTCGGTGATGGAGTTCGGAATGCGCTTGGGCGTCTCGATCAGGCCGAGAACCGGCATGATGACGAGGAAGAAGCCGAAGTAGTACAGCGTGCCGAGCTGGGAGTAACCCACATAGTTGCCCTTGAGGTCACCGCCAAAGATCAGGCCAAACAGACCACTGCCTTCCGCCGGGCGCGAGCCGAGCCAGCCGAGCATGATGGCGTTGACGACGAAGATCCAAAAGAACAGCTTGTACCAGGGACGGTAGACAGCCGAGCGAACCTTGGACGTATCGAGCCAGGGCAGGAAGAACAGGATGATGATCGAACCGAACATCACCAGAACGCCGCCGAGCTTGGAGTCGATCGGGCCGACATTGAAGGTGATGGCGCGCAGCATCGCGTAGAACGGCAGGTAGTACCATTCCGGAACAATGTGAGCAGGCGTCTTCAGCGCGTCAGCCGGAATGTAGTTGTCCGGGTGGCCAAGGAAGTTCGGCATGTAGAAGACGAACCAGGCGTAAACGAGCAGGAAGACGGAGACGCCGAGTGCATCCTTCAGCGTCGCGTAGGGCGTGAAGGGAACGGTATCGGTCTTCGACTTCACTTCGACGCCGGTCGGGTTCGTCTGGCCGGTCACGTGCAGAGCCCAGACGTGAAGCACGACGACGCCGGCGATCATGAAGGGCAGCAGGTAGTGCAGCGAGAAGAAGCGGTTCAGCGTCGGCTGGTCGACGGCAAAGCCGCCAAGCAGGAACTGCTGGATCCACTCGCCTACCAACGGAAAGGCCGTGAAGAAGCCGGTGATAACGGTCGCACCCCAGAAAGACATCTGACCCCAGGGCAGAACGTAGCCCATGAATCCGGTCGCCATCATCAGGAGGTAGATGACCACGCCGAGGATCCAGAGGATTTCGCGCGGTGCCTTGTACGAGCCGTAGTAAAGGCCGCGGGCAATGTGCAGGTAGACGGCGATGAAGAAGAACGATGCGCCGTTGGCGTGCATGTAGCGCAGAAGCCAACCGTGGTTGACGTCGCGCATGATCTTTTCGACCGAGTTGAACGCAACGGTCGCTTCAGCCGCATAATGCATCGCAAGCACGACACCGGTCAGGATCTGGACGACCAGCATCACTGACAGCATGGCGCCAAAGGTGTAGGCATAGTTCAGGTTCCGGGGAACCGGATAGCTGATGAAGCTGTCGTGAATCATGCGCGGCAGCGGAAGACGGGAATCAACCCATTTCTCAATGCCAGTCGTTGGCGTGTAGGTTGAATGTTCAGCACTCATTATCAGTAGTCCCCTCAACCGATCTTGATAACTGTGTCGGAAACGAACGCGAAGGTCGGCACGGGGAGGTTTTCCGGCGCCGGACCTTTACGGATTCGGCCGGCCGTATCGTAGTGCGAACCGTGGCAGGGACAGAACCAGCCACCGAAATCACCGGCCTGACCAAGCGGCACGCAACCGAGATGGGTGCAGGAGCCGATCATCACGATCCAGTTTTCCTTGCCTTCGCCGGCGGAGCGATCGAGATCGTTCGCCTCGGCGTCGGTCGGAAGGTTGGCGTTGCGCGCAACCGGATCCTTGAGGTCGGCAAGAGTGACCGCCTTGGCCTCTTCCACTTCCTTCTCGGTGCGGTTGCGGATGAAGATCGGCTTGCCGCGCCATTTGGCCGTCAGCGACATGCCGGGCTGCAGGCTCGATACGTCGACCTCGATCGAGGCGAGCGCGAGCGTCGAAGCATCCGGACGCATCTGGTCGATGAAGGGCCAGGCCACCGCGCCGGCGCCAACGACGCCCGCCATGCCCGTGGCCAGATAAAGGAAATCGCGGCGAGTGGGCTCGCCCAAGGTCTCGCTTGAAGTGTCGTGTTCGCTCACGGCTAAACCATCCTCTCACGCAATGTTGCGGAAACCGCATCCGCCCAGCGAGATCCCTGCCCTTGCGGTTTGACCTAGGTCAAGGAAACACGCCCAATCAATGTGCTGGCACCTTAGCCGGCTTGCTGTTGCAAACACGTTATCCGGTGTCAGAATCCGTCAAGTTCTGCGCGCACACGGCTCGCAGATTCCCCGTCAATCCGGCGCGTTCTATGCTTGATCGCAAATTATGTCCAGCCTTGACAAGGGCGGGTGGGCAGATTGTCGCGGGGAAAAGCGCGGCCAATTGGCACAAGGACTTGACGGTCGGCATCACCACTGGCCGACCTTCGTCGGAAGGGCGTGAAAATGGGTGCTGGGCTGCCCTACTCCGCCGCTTCTTCGCGGGCCAGAAAGCCGCCCGATTGCCGCGACCAGAGGTCGGCATAAAGGCCGCCCCGGGCAATCAGTTCGGCGTGGGTTCCGTCCTCGACGATCCGGCCCTTGTCCATGACGACGAGCCGGTCGAGGGCGGCGATCGTCGACAGTCGATGCGCGATAGCCAGCACCGTTTTCCCCTGCATCAGCCGGTCGAGATTGGACTGGATCGCCGCTTCGACCTCGGAATCGAGCGCCGACGTCGCCTCGTCGAGGACGAGGATCGGGGCATCCTTGAGCATGACGCGCGCAATGGCGATCCGCTGCCGCTGCCCGCCCGAAAGCTTGACGCCCCGTTCGCCGACATGGGCATCGAAGCTCCTGCGGCCGCGCTGGTCCTCGAGATCGAGGATGAACTCGTAGGCCTCGGCCTTCTCGGCTGCCATGACCAATTGCTCCTCGGTCGCATCCGGATGCCCGAAGAGGATGTTGTCGCGGATGGATCGGTGCAGCAGCGAGGTATCCTGGCTGACCATGCCGACCTGCGCGCGCAGCGATTCCTGCTTCACTGTCGAAATATCCTGCCCGTCGATCAGGATGCGTCCGCCTTCGAGGTCGTAGAAGCGCAAGAGCAGATTGACGAGCGTCGACTTGCCGGCGCCCGAGCGGCCGACGATGCCGACTTTCTCGCCAGGGCGAACGATCAGGGAGAAGTCGTCGATGACGCCGGCGTCTCTGCCGTAGTGAAATTTCACATGCTCGAAGCGGATTTCCGGTTCGCTGACCGTGAGCTCTTTCGCACCAGGTCTGTCGACGAGGCCGATCGGCCGGGAGACGAGCTCGGCCGAATTCTGGATCGTGCCGATATTGCGCATGATGGAGTTGAACTGCGTCATCATGCGCCCGAGCAGCATGTTGAGCCGCAAGACCAGCGCCAGCGTGAAGGCGACCGCACCCGAACTGATCACGCCGCCGAGCCAGAGGTGAATGGCATAGACCGCGATAGCCGCGATCATCATGCCCGACAGCAGCGCAAGCGAGGCGCGCACCGCCGTCAAGAGCCGCGTAAACGGAATGACCGCACGCTGGAAACGATCGAACCCAGCGCGGATATAGCGATCGTTCTCGTCGTCGCGGCCGAAGAGCTTCAACGTCTGGATGTTCGAATAGGCATCCACCATCCGCCCGTTCAGCATCGAGGCCATTTCGGCGGTGTCGCGGGCATGCTTGCGGATGCGCGGGACAAAGTAACGCGCCAGCGCCAGGAAGATGACGACCCAGAACGCCACCATCGCCGCCAGGCGCCAGTCGAGCTGGGCGACCAGCGCCATGGTCGAGGCGGTGTAGATGACGATGAACCAGACGACCTGCAGCAGCGAGACGATCAGGTCGCTGGTTGCCTGCGCGCCCGACCAGACCTTCGTCACGATCCGGCCGGAAAAGTCGTTCTGGAAGAAAGAAAGCGACTGCCGCGCGACGTGGGTGTAGGACTGCCAGCGCACCAGATTGAGGAAGCCGGTGATGATCGACTGCTCCTCTACGAGCGCCGCCAGCGACACCGCAACGAAGCGGAACACCAGCACCGTCAGCAGCATGAACAGGAGTTCGGGCCCGTTGGCGGAAATCAGGCCGCTCCAGCCTGCCTCCGGTTTGACGGTGTCGAGCAGATCGACAAGCCGTCCGACGAAATAGAAAAGCCCTGCCTCCAGCATGGCGACGAGGCCGCCGAGCACCGCCATCGCCAGAAACGGCCCCTTGGCCTGACGGGCATAGAACCAGGCAAAACCCCACAGCGATTTCGGCGGCTGCAATCGCTCCCGCGGCGCAAACGGCTTGATCCAGTTCTCGAAGATGCTGACGATGGCGCTGAGCATGGTTCCGATATAGGCGGTTCGGCGGTAACAGCAATCTGTTTCCACCAGCGGGTGCATTACAAATGCGTAACGTCAAGTGCCGCACCCCGCCGCCCATACAGGCGGCGGGGTGTCGAAGCGGATTATTCCGCCGCTTCTTCCTTCTCGGCGTCGTCGGCGATGAAGCCGCCCGACTGGCGCGACCAGAGGTCGGCGTAAAGACCGCCCTTGGCCACGAGTTCGGCATGCGAACCGGTTTCGACGATGCGGCCGGCCTCGAGGATCACCAGGCGGTCCATTTCCGTCAGCGTCGACAGGCGGTGGGCGATGGCGATCACCGTCTTGCCGGCCATCAGCGCAAACAGGTTTTCCTGGATCGCCTGCTCGACCTCGGAATCGAGCGCGGACGTCGCTTCGTCGAGAACGAGGATCGGCGCATCCTTGAGGAAGACGCGGGCGATCGCGATGCGCTGGCGCTGGCCGCCGGAAAGCTTGACGCCGCGCTCGCCGACCTGGGCGTCGAGCCCCTTGCGTCCCTGGTTGTCCTCGAGCCCCAGGATGAACTCCCAGGCGTTCGCCCGCTTCGCAGCGGCAATGATCGCCTCGTCGTCGGCTTCCGGATGCCCATAGGCAATGTTGTCGCGGATGGAGCGATGGAGCAGCGAGGTATCCTGCGTGACGACGCCGATCTGGGCGCGCAGGCTATCCTGGGTGACGGTCGAGATATCCTTGCCGTCGATCCGGATTGCGCCCGATTCCACATCGTAGAACCGCAACAGCAGGTTCATCAGCGTCGTCTTGCCGGCGCCCGAGCGTCCGACCAGGCCGATCTTCTCGCCCGGCTTGATGTCGAGTGACAGGTGATCGATGACACCCTTCGCCTTGCCGTAATGGAAGCGCACGTTGTCGTAGGTGATCGCGCCTTTCTCCGCCTGCAGCGGCTTGGCATTCGGCTCGTCGACGATGTCGTGCGCCTTGGTCATCATGCCGATGCCGTCATAGACCGTGCCGATGTTCTCAAACAGCGCCGAGACTTCCCACATGATCCATTGCGACATGCCGTTGATGCGCATGGCAAGACCAACGGCGATCGCGATGGCGCCGACCGAGATGGCGCTTGTCAGCCACAAGTGGATGCCGAGCGCGCTGATGGCAAACAGCGCAATGCTGTTGTTGGCGTATACAAGCACATGGAACAGCGTCACCTTGCGCATCTGGCGATGCACGGTGTCGAGGAAGCCGTCCATGCCGGCGCGCGCGTAGGTTTCCTCACGGCCCGCATGCGAGAACAGCTTGACCGTGCCGATGTTGGTGTAGCTGTCGACGATACGGCCGGTCATCATCGATCGCGCGTCGGCCTGCTCCTTGGAGATCTTCTGCAGACGCGGCACGAAATAGCTGACGATGCAGATGTAGATCACCAGCCAGACGGCGAGCGGCGCCACCAGCCGCCAATCAGCGGCGGCAACGACGATCAGCATCGTGACGAAATAGCTGACGACATAGACGAAGACGTCGAGGATCTTCATCACCGTTTCGCGAACCGCAAGCGAGGTCTGCATGACCTTGGTCGCCACGCGGCCGGCGAATTCGTTGGCGAAGAACGTCATGCTCTGGCGCAGCAGATAGCGGTGCATCTGCCAGCGGGCGATCATCGGGTAATTTCCGAGCAGCACCTGGTGCATGACCAACGAATCGATCGCCACCAGTGCCGGCAGGCCGATCAGGACCAGGCCGCCCATCCAGATGAGCCTGTGGCCTTCGGCTTCCAGGAAGGTTTCGCGATTGGCGTTCGACAGCCAGTCGACCATGTTTCCGAGAAACTGGAACAGGGCCACTTCGCCGATGGCGATCAGCATGGTGCAGACCGACATGATCAGCAGCCACGGAACCGCCGGCTTGGAATAGTGCCAGCAGAAGCCGAAAAGGCTTTTCGGCGGAAGCACGGGTTCTTCCGTCGGATAGGGATTGAGGCGGGATTCAAACCAGCCAAACATTGTCTTGCTCCTTCAGAGTATTTTGAAGGAAGGCGGGTATCTCCCCGCATTCTTTATCGTGAAAAATTTCAGTCCGGAAATGCTGCCCGCCATAGCGGCTTGTCTTCCGGAGTTCCGGAAGCGCGCATCGATCTCTTGAAAGATAGGTCGCGGAACCGGTCAGGCCAAACGGTGGCCCATCACTCCTGGAAGGCGTGTCAACATCAATACAGTCATCATTGCCTCCGTCGGTTCGCGTTGAAGAGATCTTCTGTCTACCTCCATTCGCCTCGACATGCCAGATTGTCGCAGGCACTTTCTTGCCTGTTTTTTCATCGTCCGGCCGGATGTTGCCCATTCGGCACAGATTAGGGACCGCGAAATCAGCAGGGAATGATACATGTCGAACACGGTCAGCATTGGCGGCAAGCGGATATGAATGCATCATCGACGAACCCTCCTGAATTGAAAGGACATGGCTTCTTGTTGAGGCGCCCGCAAGCCGGTGACGTCGAGGCGCGGCTGGCTATTGGCCGTGAGCCGGAGATCCACCGCATGTTCGGCGGCAGCGCCTCCTTCACCCGCCCTTACGGGCAAGTGGACGCGGCGGCATGGCTGCAACGCATCATCGAGCACCCGGCCGCCTGGATCATCAATCGCGACGGGCTCGTCGGCGAGGTCAGGCTCGACAATGTCAACCACTGTGATCGCCGAGCCTCCTTCGCCATCGGCATCCTCGATCCGAAACTCCTGGGCCAAGGGCTTGGCACCGCCGCAACGAAACTTGTATTGGCCTATGCATTCGGCGCGCTCGCCCTGCATCGTATCTCGTTGCGCGTGCTTGCCTTCAACGAGCGCGCGGTTGCCAGCTATCTCAAATGCGGATTCTCGGTCGAGGGGCGCGAACGGGAGGCGGCGCTGATCGACGGCGAATGGCACGACGACATCATGATGGGAGTTCTCACGCATGAGTTCTCTAGCTTGACAGACATGCCGCAAGGAAAGTGAACAGACGTGAGTGACCTTCGCATCGCCCTCTACCAGCCCGACATTCCCGGCAACACTGGCACGATCCTGCGCCTTGCGGCCTGCCTTGGCCTTGCCGTCGATGTCATCGAGCCGGCGGGCTTCGACCTTTCCGACCGCAATCTGAAACGCGCCGGCATGGACTATATCGCCTCGGTCACCCTCACCCGCCACATCAATTGGGAACGGTTCGAGGCGTGGCGGGTGCCGACGGGACGCAGGCTTGTGCTTGCCTCGACCAAGGCCGCCGTGCCCTACACCCGTTTCGAATTCCGCCCGGACGATATTCTGCTCTTCGGGCGGGAAAGCGCCGGTGTACCAGACCATGTGCATGATCGCGCGCAAGGCCGCATCCTCATCCCGATGGCCGAGGGGCAACGGTCGTTGAACGTCGCCATGTCCGCCGCCATGATCGCCGGCGAGGCGATCCGGCAAGTGCAGTTGCTCTAATAAGAAGAATCGCATGGCTCTGCCCCACCTTTCCTGAAGGGGTTCAGGGGATGGGCGCCGCCGGCGGCAGCGCCCCGGCAACTCAGGCGGCCACTTCGTTATAGGGCGTCACCTTGCGGGCCTGCTTCAATGTCCGCGCCCACCAGATGAGCCGATCCATCATCAGGAACAGCGGCGCACGCATCTCCTCGGGCTTGTAGAGGTTGCCGGCCGCATCGAATTTCGACCAGGCCTTGGCAAACTGGACGCCGTCGCGCAGCGTCACCGCATGCAATTCGCCAAAGACCTGCCGCAACTGCTCGACGGCGCGAATGCCGCCCGAAGCGCCACCATAGGAGACGAAGGCGACGGGCTTGGCATGCCAGGGCTCGTAGACTGAATCGATCAGCTCCTTCAGCGCGGCCGGGTAGCCGTGATTGTATTCCGGCGTCACCACCAGGAAGGCATCCGCCTCGGCCACCTTGCGCTCCAGCCACTCGCCGGGATTGACCGCAGCGCCGACGCCGCGCGACGCCCTCAGCCGCGCCGGATCGATGACCGTGAGGTTGAACACGTTCGAATCCGAAATCTCGCGGATCAGCCAATTGGCGACCGTATCGCAGAAGCGCCCCTGCCGGGCGCTGCCGTAGACCACCGCAAGCGTCATTTTCTCTGTCATGGGGATCAGCTCCTTGTTGTGAATTCCATGGAGCTCATGCTATAAAACCTCAACATTAGTTGAGGTCAATAGCTGTCATGACGATTGTAAGAAGCAGCGAAATGCGGCGCGAGCTGACCGTCGGCGAAGTCGCAGAGCGCAGCGGTGTCGCCGTTTCTACCCTCCATTTCTATGAGGCCAAGGGACTGATCCGCAGCAATCGCAGCCGCGGCAACCAACGTCGCTATCCCCGCAGCGTGCTGAGGCGCGTGGCGGTGATCAAGGTCGCCCAGCGAACCGGAATTCCGCTTTCGGAAATCCAGGAGGCTTTGACGGTGCTGCCGGACGACCGGCCGCTGACGGTACAGGATTGGGCGCGGCTGTCGGAGAGCTGGCGCGAGCAGCTGAACATGCGCATAGCCAGCCTGATGGCGCTGCGCGACCACCTGACGAGCTGCATCGGCTGCGGATGCCTGTCGCTGAGGGAATGTCCGCTGCGCAACCCGCACGATGTGCTTTCGATGGAAGGCGCCGGGCCGCGGCTGATGGATGCGACGGAAGAGGACGGTCAGCCCTAGCGGTCGCGCGGCCGCTATCGAGTAAGTGCGACCAGGCTGGCAAACGCGCCGAAGGAAAACAGGGTGGCGTTCGTCAATGCCCAGCGCTCAATCGGCGGTCGGCAGTCGGCGCATGGTGAATTCGATCTCGTCGCCGTCGAGCTGGCGCCAGCTTTCCACCTCGGTCCAATAGGCGGCTTTCGGCCAGGTATCGAACCATTCGCGGGCCTTGGCGCGGGCAGCATTTCGATCGAGCCGAAAGGTTTCACGCACGAAAAGGCCGTCGCCTCGTGTCGGATTGTCCCGGCGATGCCGGGCGATCTGGCGCCGCAAACCATCGAGCGGCGGACCTGCGGGTATTCTTGCCATGGGCCATACCTCTGGAGGTAAAGATAGTGTGAGTATCGGGCCATTGCGAGTCCGTTTTACACCGGCCAGCCGATGCGGCAGACTACAGCGCCGCGCGTCAAATATGACGCGCAAAGGACGCTGTAGCACTTTAGACGTGCTGCATAATTTCCCCTTAAATCGAATCTGATTTAAGGAATTATGCGGCAGCCCGATGACCCGACCGCCGTTGCCAATCTGGCGGAAATATGAACTGTGGCGCACATCAACGAATCGGCGGCTTTCCGGCGCGCAAAGCCGCGAACAGGACAAATTTTCATGGAACGACCGCAACTACCCCAGGGGCTGCCTGCCGATATCGAAGACAAGAAGGCCGCAGCCAGGGCCTGGTTCGAAAGCCTGCGCGATACGATCTGCGCCGCTTTCGAGGCTGTCGAAGATGATCTGACCGGCCCTTTGTCCGACCGTGAACCGGGCCGTTTCGTGGCTAAGGACTGGAGCCGAGACGGCGGCGAAGGCGGCGGCGGCCGCATGTCGATGATGGAAGGCCGCGTCTTCGAGAAGGTCGGCGTTCACACCTCGACCGTGTTCGGCGAATTCTCGCCGGAATTTCGCGAGCAGATTCCGGGCGCAAACGAAGACCCGCGTTTCTGGGCGTCGGGCATCTCGCTGATCGCGCATCCCGTGAACCCCAACGTTCCGGCCGTGCACATGAACACCCGTATGGTCGTCACCACCAGCAACTGGTTCGGCGGCGGCGCCGACCTGACGCCGGTGCTCGACCGCCGCCGTGTCATGACCGACCCGGACACCCAGCTGTTCCACCGCGCCATGGAGATCACCTGCAACCGTCACCCGGTCGCCGATCACGCCAGGTTCAAGCAATGGTGCGACGACTACTTCTTCCTGAAGCACCGCAACGAGCCGCGTGGTACCGGCGGCATATTCTACGATTGGCTGCGCTCCTCGGATGAGCAAGGCGGCTGGGAAGCCGACTTCGCCTTCACGCGCGACCTCGGCAAGGCCTTCGCGCTCGTCTACCCCAAGATCGTGCGCAGCAATTTCAACACGCCATGGACCGAGGAAGATCGCGACGAGCAGCTCGTGCGCCGCGGTCGCTATGTCGAGTTCAACCTGCTTTACGATCGCGGCACCATCTTCGGCCTGAAGACCGGCGGCAATGTCGAGTCGATCCTCTCGTCCCTGCCCCCGGTCGTACGCTGGCCCTAACGAGACCGACGGTGCGCAGGCGTCATTTGCAGATGCGCACCTTCTTCATCACCACCCGGGCATAGGCGCCATAGGTCTTCACCGTCTTGACGACGCAGGTCTGTCGCTGGCCATAGCTGTAGTTGCCGGCTTTTGCCGATATGGCGATAGCAAGGACGGTCGTCATCGCAAGTGCGACGGCGCGGAAGGAATGATGCATGGATGGTTCCCCGTTCGAATTCTGCGGCCAGGAATGACGTGCGATCCGCATGTGCGACCCATCGCAAGAAAGCCAGGTTCGCGCTGTTTCGATTGGAACAGCTGAACAAATGGCCGAGCGCAGCGTTGTCTTTCCACCAAGGAAAGAGGCCGGACGATGATCTTCAAGAAGCGCACATTCCACGGCATTGAGCCGGAACGCAGGACGGGGGACCACCCCGCGGAACTCGAACGCCGCGTCGCGCACCGACTGGCCGTGACGCCGGGACTCGATGCAGCAGACGTCACCGTCGTCTGCAAGGGAAATACGATCGTGTTGGCCGGCCATGTCGCCACGACTGCCGAGATCGCGCGCGCGGAAGAAGCCGCAAGGCTGACGGAAGGGGTGGCCGAAGTGATCAACCGCATCGAGGCGGCTGAGACCAGATAGATCTTAGAGCATTTCCGGGAAAAATGCGAAGCGGTTTTCCGTCAGGAAGTGCGTAAAAACAAAGAGATAGAGCGTTTCCGCGGCTCCGTCCAAACCGGAAACGCTCTACAGCGCCGCGCGTCAAATATGACGCGCTAAGGACGCTGTAACACCCTAAACTTGCTGGATAATTTTCTCCTTAAATCGATTCCGATTTAAGGAATTATGCAGTAGGTCAGATAGAGCTGAGCGTCCAGCCGACGATCTCGGACGCAACCGTCGCGAATGCCTGGTCGAGTGCCCTCACGAAGGCCGGGTTGCCGGCACCCTTGACGCCCGCAGTGGCGCGGAATGCCTTCTGCGCCCGCACTGTGCCGTTCCGGTCGTTGACGATCTTCGCGAAAATCTCGACGACGGCGGTGTCGGCACCCTCCGTCGATATCTCGAAGGAGCGGATTTCGCTGATCACCTGATAGTCGATCGCCAGCCCCTCGCCCGGCTTGCCGACGCCGCCGACCTTGCCGGTGTTTTCGAACGCCTGAACCAGCTTCGCCTGCACCATACGCGGCAGGCGGTCGCTCCATTGCGCCTTGGAGAGATATTGCAGCTCCGAGCCGGTAAGACGGATGACGACCTGATCGCTGTCGAGCGCCTTCAACGCCGTCGGTTCCGGCACGAGGATCTGCTTGCTGGTCGCCGCACGTCCTTCGATGACCGGCGACGCGGAAAGGCTGAACGTGTCGTTGACGGCGGCACGGGTCCCGCATCCCGCCAACAAGACAGCCAGCGTGAAGACCAGCGCGGAGCGGACCGCTCCCATCTCACGCACACACACCAGCCCCGGAAAATTCATACTGCCCAAACCCTTGTCCAATACGCCGCACCTTAGAGCGCTCTTTAATGAAAGCAACCCGCCCGGCCCCACACCGGCATTGTCTTACCCGATTCAGCGTCGGGTGCGACCATCGTATTGTTTGACCGTTTCGCCGCCGAACAGCAGGCGCTGCGGATCCTTGTCGAATGTCGAAATCGTGTTTTCGAGACTCTGGACGGTGCGGCGCGTATCGGTCACCAGCGCCTCGACATCGCGAAGGCCGGAACCGGAGAAGCGCTTCAGATTGTCGGCGATCGGGCCGATCTGGGCGTTGAGATTGTCGGCCATCTTGCGGAACGATTCGAGCGTCGTGCGCGCCTCGGCCGAAAGCGACGGCGCATCGGCATCGCCGAGGAAGCCGTCGACCTTGACGAGAATGCTGTCGACCCTATTCGAGGCCGCATTCAGCTTGCTCGCCATCTGGGTGACGTCAGTGATCGTGCGATCGATGTCCTGCTGCCGCGCGGTGATCTTTTCGGCAAATTGCGTGATGTTGGCGACCGCCTTGCGGGCGTCGGCGCTGGCCGCCGAAATGTCGTTGACGACCAACTCGACCTTCTGCTTGTCGACGGTAGCCACCAGCGTATCGACGCGCTCGAGCGTCTTTTGCGCATTCTTGCCGAACTGGTCATAGGTCTCCACCGTGCGCTTGAACGCCGCGATGGTTTCGGAAACTCCGCCCGAGGCGGCCTTCAGGTCGTTGCTCAACTGCTCGACGTTGCTGACGATATGATCGATCTTCTTCGGATCCACCGACTTCACCAGCACATCGGCCGAGGCCAGCGTCGAATCGAGCTTCTTCGACGCGGCATTGATCGATGCCGAAAGCTCGGTCACGCTTTTCAGGAAGTCGTCAATCGCGCCGGAATTGTCGGCAAGCGCCTTGGAGAATTTCTCGGCATTGCCGATCGTGCCCGTCAGCGGGCCGCGCACATCCTTGATGAAGGCATGGATATCGGTGATCGCGTCGTTGGCGCGGTCCATGATCTGGTCCGCGGTCGCCAGCAGACTGGTGACGCTCGACTGGTCGGCGAGAATGCGCGCCTGCGTGCCCTTCTCGATGGCGTTCTTCAAGATATTCTCGTCGCCCTTGTTGCCGCCGCTGAGTTCGATATAGGCGGCCCCTGTCAGGCCCTGCACTTCGAGCGTCGCCTTGGTCGATTTCAGCACGGGCGCGTCAATCGAGACCTCCGTGACCGCAATCGAAAAGCGCGGATCGTTGGCATCGATCGCCAAATTGCGCACCGAACCGACGGGAATGCCGTTGAAGCGAACCGGAGAACCGACGGACAGCCCGTTGGCCGAGCCGGGAATATTGACGACCAGCTCGACCATTTCGCCGCTGCGGCCATATTGCGACATCCAATAGACGAAGCCGAAGGCCGCCGCGATCACGAACACCGTGAAGAAGCCGACAATGGCGTAGTTCGCTTTAGTTTCCATTCGTTCCGACTACCTCAGTGGCCATCCTATCGGCCGTTCTTCTGCTTCGGACACCCCAAGGAATGTCCCGAGGGAATGTCCGACGGCTTCCTGGCGCTATTCGTCGTGACGCACGATCGACCGCGCCCGCTTGCCCCGGAAATAGGACTGCACCCAGGGGTCGTCGCAGGCCAGCATGTCTTCGACGGTCCCCTCGACCAGGACCTTCTTGTTCCCAAGCACCGCGATGCGATCGCAAACCGAAAACAGGCTGTCGAGGTCGTGAGTCACCATATACACGGTCAATCCGAGCGTGTCGCGCAGCTTGGCAATCAACTCGTCGAACTCGGCCGCACCGATCGGATCGAGGCCCGACGTCGGCTCGTCGAGGAAGACGAGATCGGGGTCGAGAGCCAGCGCCCGGGCGAGTGCCGCCCGCTTGATCATGCCGCCCGAAAGCTCGGAAGGATATTTGTCGGCCGCCTCCGGCGCCAGTCCCACCAGCTCGATCTTCAGGCGCGCCAGCTCATCCATCAGGCTCTGCGGCAGGTCGAGATACTCGCGCATCGGCACCTGGATGTTTTCGCGCACCGTGAGTGCCGAGAACAGCGCGCCGTGCTGGAAAAGCACGCCGAGGCGCATGTCGAGCGCGATCCGGTCGGCCTCCGACATCTTGTCGTATTCCGCGCCGAGGATCTCGATCGTACCGGAGCGCTTGGCCAAAAGCCGGAGAACCGTGCGCATCAATACAGACTTGCCGGTGCCGGAGGCACCGACGAAGCCGAGGATTTCGCCGCGATAGATCTCGAGGTTGAGCTTGTCGAGAACGATGTGGGAGCCGAAGCCGACTGTCAGGTCGCGCACGGACAGAACCGCCTCGTGCCCATTGGCGGCTTCCGGCTGTCTTTCTCTGGCTGCTGTGCTCATCGTCCCATCCGCCTCAGAAGTCGATCGATGCGTAGAACATGGCAAACAGGCCGTCGATCAGGATCACCACGAAGATCGATTTGACCACCGAAGAGGTCACGTGGCGGCCGAGCGATTCGGCACTGCCGCCGACCTTCAGCCCCTCGACCGCCGCCACCACGCCGATGATCAGCGCCATGAACGGCGCTTTGATCATGCCCGCCGCAACCGACGAAAAATCCACGGCCTCCTGCAGGCGCGACAGGAAGGTTGCAATCGTGATGCCCGAATAGGCCCAGGCGACCAGCGCCGCACCGGTGAGCGCGGCGAAGTTGGCGATGATGGTCAACAGCGGCAAGGCGATCGTCAGCGCCACCAGCCGCGGAAACACCAGGACGCCGACCGGGCTGAGCCCCATGACCTTCAGCGCGTCCACCTCTTCGCGCATCTTCATCGAGCCGATTTCGGCGGTGATCGCGCTGCCCGAACGCCCGGCGATCATGATCGCGGTCAGGAGCACGCCGATTTCGCGCAATTGCAGGATGCCGACGAGATCGACGACGAAGACTTCGGCGCCGAAATACCGCAGCTGGAATGCGCCCTGCTGCGCAATGATCGCGCCGATCAGGAAGGACATCAGCATGATGATCGGCACGGCCTTGACGCCCATGCGGTCGATCTGGTGAACGATGGCGGCCGGCGAGACGCCGCTGTGTCGTCCGAGTTTGAGCTGGGCGCCGCGAACCGCCGAGCCGAGAATGTACATCGCCGCGACGATATCGTTCCAGGTCGCGATCATCACCTCGCCGACCGGCGCGAATATCTGCTGGAACAGCGGAACATGCTCGCCTTCGTCTTCCGGTGTCGGCAGTTCCGCCGGCAATGCGCCGATCAGCTCGACATAGCGCTGTCCGCCATCGACGAACTGGATCTCGTTCTTTTCAGGACCGGCAATCTGCGTCATGAAACGTCGGATGATCCAGGCCCCCGCCGTGTCCATGGCCGTCACACCCGATAGATCGAACTGCCTGACGCTGCCGCCCTTGCGCGCAAGCTGGTCGAGCTTGGCGCCCATGGCTTCGGCTGTCTCGTGCCGCCAGACGCCTGAAAAGACGTAAGTGCCACCAGAGCCTCCGGCGTCTCCGCCGAGCGCGACATCCGCAACGATCTTGGTCTGGGAACGCGTCACCTGGTCTCTGTCATCCCGATTTGCTAACCGCTCGTAAAACCTTGCTCCGTCATAACGGCTCACATCCTTGATGTCATCCGGACGAAGCCGGTAACATCGCGACCAATGTGCCAGATAAGCCCCGCCGGAGAAGATTTCATGTCAACTGTGCTCGAAGCGACAACCGAAGACTTCCCGATTGCGGGCACATTCACGATTTCGCGCGGTTCGAAGACCACGGCAAGCGTGGTGACCTGCCGAATCACCAAGGATGGCATCAGCGGTTGGGGCGAATGCGTGCCCTATGGCCGTTACAACGAAACCATTGCCTCGGTGCTCGCCGAGATCGAAGCCATTCGCCCCCGGATCGAATCGGGGCTGACGCGCCTGGAACTGCAGACAGCGATGATGCCGGGTGCCGCCCGCAACGCCGTCGATTGCGCTCTCTGGGATCTGGAGGCAAAGCAGAAAGACAAATCTGTCCACGAGCTTGCCGGCCTCTCTTCACCTGGAACATTGACGACAGCCTATACGCTCTCGCTTGCCGAGCCCGACGCCATGCGCAAACAGGCCGCACAATATGCCCACCGCGCGCTGCTCAAGATCAAGGTCGGCACATCGGACGATGCATCGCGCATCCGCGCCGTGCGGGAAGGTGCGCCGGAGAGCCGGATCATTCTCGATGCCAATGAGGGTTGGACGCCCGACAGCCTCGCCTATCACTTCGCCATCTGCGCCGAGCAACGCATCAACCTGATCGAGCAGCCGCTTCCGGCGGGCAATGATCAGGCCCTGGCCACAATCACCCGCCCCGTTCCGGTGTGCGCCGACGAGAGCGTGCATGCGACCGGTGACCTCCCGGCCCTCGTCGGCCGCTATGATGCGGTCAACATCAAGCTCGACAAGACCGGTGGGCTGACGGAAGCGCTTCGCATGCGCGATGCGGCGACGTCGCTCGGCCTCAAGGTGATGGTCGGCTGCATGGTCGGCACCTCGCTCGGCATGGCACCGGCGATCCTGGCGGCGCAGGGCGCGGATTTCGTCGACCTCGACGGTCCTCTGCTCCTGGCGCGCGATCGCACGCCTGGCCTGCGCTACGAAGCCTCGCTGGTCTTTCCGCCGGAGCCACGCCTCTGGGGCTGAAGGTACCAGGCGGCGACGGCAAAGCAGCAACCGGCAAAAGCGACGACCGACATCGAATAGAACCCGTTCACCCCGTACCAGGCATAGAGATAGCCGGACAGGAAGGTGAAGATCGCCGTGAAGATGCCGGTGTAGAAGAAGTAAAGCCCCTGGGCCGAGGCCTCCTGCTCCTCGACGACGCGCTCCACGAGCTTGTTCTGCATGCCGGTGTGCATGATCGCGTAGGTGAAGGCGTGAAAGCACTGCAGCACGAAGTAGCCGGAAAAGCCCAGATCCATCGGGAAGATAATCCACCGAAGGACGGCCAGCGAGCAGCCGGACAGGATCATCGTCCAGACGCTGAAGCGCCGGATGATCGCCTTGGCGAAGATGAACATCGTCACCTCGGCGGCGACGCCCGCGCTCCAGAGAATGCCGATCTCCGTGCCGCTATAGCCGATATGCTGCCAGTAGATCGCCGAGAAAGCGAAGAGCATCGCATGGCTGGCGTTCACCAGCGTCACGCCGACGAGCAGCAGCTGCAGATCAAGCTGGCGTAACGACTTCGGCGGAGGCTCGGTCAGCGCCGTGATCGGTGATGGGCGCCGCGGCCGGCCGACACGCGGCGCCGCGAAGGCCATCAGGATCGTCAGGCCGAAGCCGATCGCCATCGCCGGCAGCACCATGTCTCCACCGAAGATACCGATCATCCAGCCGCCAAGCATGGTGGCACCGATAAAGGCGACGGAACCCCAAAGCCGCATCTGCGCATAGTCGAAGCCCCAGCGCCGGACACCGGAAAGCGCGATCGCCTCGACGATCGGCACATAGGGCGAATAGACCGCCGACTGCAGCGTATAGATGATCAGAACCGGCCAGAACTCCCTAGCATAGAACAGCACAAAGGCGGTCGCCAACGACAGGAATCCGGACCAGATCAAGACAATCGTGCGCTCCCCGAGCCGGTCGGCGATCACGCCCGCTATCGGCGCTGTGAACACGCGTACGAACATCGGCAATGCCAGCACGACGCCGATCTCGAAATCGCTCATGGAAAGCGTCGTCAGCCACACCGGAAAATACGGCATGGCGAAACCGTTGACGATCAACGGTGCGCAAAAGAGCAAGGCGGTGCGAAGCGTAAAATAACGCGGTGGCGGGCCCACTGCAGCGGGCGCTTGGGAGGGAATCATGGGAGAACCTGATGGCTATCGGCCAGCAATAGCATAGCCCACAGCAGGATCGCCACAACCTAGATTTCGCTACAGGCGAAGTTTGCGTCTCGCCGCCGTGCTTGTCAGGCCGCCCGTTGCGTCAGCAACTGTGCCAGCAAGCGTTCCGCGTCGGCCGTTCCCTCGGCCTCGGAGACGCCGCCGCGCATCTGGTGCCAGGTGATCAGTTCCATGGTGCCGTCGTGATGTTCAGCGATCGCCGTGCAGCTTTCGACCCAGTCGCCGGTATTGATGTATCTGATATCACCTATATCTTCGATGACCGCGTGGTGGATATGGCCGCAGATCACCCCTTGCGCGTCATGGCGCCGCGCCTCGTCGGCCACCACCTTCTGGAACTCGCCGATGAAGTTGACGGCGTGTTTCACCTGCAGCTTCGCCCAGGACGAGAAAGACCAATAGGGCATGCCGAGCCGGCGGCGTATGGCAGCAAGGCCGATGTTGATGGCGATCGCCGTGTCATAGGCCCAGTCGCCGAGATAGGCGAGGATGCGGGCGTTGCGCACCACCACATCGAACTCGTCGCCGTGCAGCACCAGATAATTGCGGCCATCTGCGCCCTTGTGCATGTGACGCTGCGCCACCTCGATGCCGCCGAAGTGAACGCCCGGGAAATCGCGCATGAACTCGTCGTGATTGCCGGGGATGTAGACGATGCGTGTGCCCTTGCGCGCCTTGCGCAGCAGCTTCTGGACGACGTCGTTGCAGTTTTGCGGCCAGTACCAGCTGCGCTTCAACCGCCACCCATCGACGATGTCGCCGACGAGAACGATGGTTTCCGCCTCATGGTGGCGCAGAAAATCAATGAGATAGTCGGTTTTGGCGGCCTTGGAGCCGAGATGGACGTCGGAGATGAACAACGTCCTGAGGTGTCGTACGGAGTTGTTTTGCGGTGCCGCCATCATACCAGCCTCGTCTTGATTGCGCCTTCTGGGGCCCGTCAAAACCAGACTCGTGTTTCAGGAAGATGACACGGACGCCGGCCGCTTCGTCGCACCGGCTGAAAAGAACCGCGCAAAAACTGTACGCGCTTCGCAATTCATGCCACAAGGCCACGTCCAAAAAAGAGGAATGCAGACTATGAGCACGGGCGACAAAACCAAATCCCAAACAGGTCCGGCCAGCGGTGACATCGACCAGCAGGCCCTTTTCTTCCATCGTTACCCTCGCCCCGGGAAGCTCGAAATCCAGCCCACCAAGCCGCTCGGCAACCAGCGCGACCTCGCGCTCGCCTATTCGCCCGGCGTCGCGGCCCCCTGCATCGCCATCCGCGACAATCCGGAGATGGCCGCCGATTACACGGCGCGCGCCAATCTTGTCGCGGTCATTTCCAACGGCACCGCCGTTCTTGGCCTCGGCAATATCGGCCCGCTCGCCTCCAAGCCGGTGATGGAAGGCAAGGCCGTCCTGTTCAAGAAATTCGCCGGCATCGACGTCTTCGACATCGAGATCGACGCGGCGAGCATCGAGCGCATGGTCGACGTCATTTCGGCGCTGGAGCCGACGTTCGGCGGCATCAACCTGGAAGACATCAAGGCGCCGGAATGCTTCGAGGTCGAGCGCCAGTTGCGCGAAAGGATGCAGATCCCCGTATTCCATGACGACCAGCACGGCACCGCGATCATCGTTGCGGCCGCCATCCTCAACGGTCTGGAGCTGGCCGGCAAGGACATCGCCAAGGCCAAGATCGTCACCTCCGGAGCGGGTGCTGCAGCGCTCGCCTGTCTCAACCTGCTGGTCACGCTTGGCGCCAAGCGCGAGAACATCTGGGTGCACGACCTCGAGGGCCTCGTCTATAAGGGCCGCGAAGTGCTCATGGACGAATGGAAATCGGTCTACGCCCAGGAAAGCGACAACCGCGTGCTGGCCGACAGCATCGGTGGCGCCGACGTCTTCCTCGGTCTCTCTGCTGCAGGCGTGCTGAAGCCGGAACTGCTCGTGCAGATGGCCGAAAAGCCGCTGATCATGGCGCTTGCCAACCCGACACCGGAAATCATGCCGGAGGCTGCCCGTGCGGCACGCCCTGACGCAATGATCTGCACCGGCCGTTCGGATTTCCCCAACCAGGTCAACAACGTGCTTTGCTTCCCGCATATCTTCCGCGGTGCGCTCGACTGCGGCGCAAGCACGATCAACGAAGAAATGAAGATGGCGGCGGTCCGTGCCATCGCCGGCCTTGCTCGCGAGGAGCCGTCCGATGTGGCCGCCCGCGCCTATTCCGGTGAGACGCCGGTCTTCGGTCCCGACTACCTGATCCCGTCGCCCTTCGACCAGCGCCTGATCCTCAGGATCGCGCCGGCCGTCGCTAAGGCTGCCGAGGAAAGCGGCGTCGCCACCCGTCCGATCCAGGACTACGACGCCTATCTCGACAAGCTGAACCGCTTCGTCTTCCGTTCGGGCTTCATCATGAAGCCGGTCTTCGCCGCCGCCAAGAATGCGCAGAAGAACCGCGTGATCTTCGCTGAGGGTGAAGACGAGCGCGTGCTGCGCGCCGCCCAGGTCCTGCTGGAAGAAGGAACCGCGCGCCCGATCCTCATCGGCCGTCCGCAGATCATCGAGACGCGCCTGCGTCGCTACGGCCTGCGCGTTCGACCGGACGTCGATTTCGAAGTGGTCAACCCCGAGGGCGATCCGCGCTACCGCGACTACGTCGAGGACTATTTCGCCCTCGTCGGCCGGCTCGGCGTCATACCGGAAGCCGCGCGTACGATCGTTCGTACCAACACCACCGTCATCGGTGCTCTTGCCCTCAAGCGCGGCGAAGCCGATGCGCTGATCTGCGGCGTCGAAGGACGCTATAGCAAGCACCTGCGCGACGTCTCGCAGATCATCGGCAAGCGCGAAGGCGTACTCGACTTCTCCGCGCTCAGTCTGCTGATCTCGCAGCGCGGCGCCACGTTCTTCACCGACACCTATGTCAGCTATTGCCCGAGCGCTGAAGAGATCGCCCAGACCACCGTCATGGCGGCACAGGAGATTCGGCGCTTCGGGATTACGCCGCACGCCGCTCTGGTCTCGCACTCGAACTTCGGCTCGCGCGATTCCGAAAGTGCTACCAAGATGCGCCAGGCGCTGCAGCTTGTGCGCGAACTCGCACCCGACCTGGAAGTCGATGGCGAAATGCACGGTGATTCCGCCATCTCCGAAGTGCTGCGCCAGCGCGTCATGCCCAACAGCACGCTGTCGGGCGAAGCCAACCTGCTGGTCTTCCCTAACCTGGATGCCGCCAACATCACGCTTGGCGTCGTCAAGACGATGACGGACAGCCTGCATGTCGGCCCGATCCTGCTTGGATCGGCGCTGCCGGCGCACATCCTGTCGCCTTCGGTAACCTCGCGCGGCGTCGTCAACATGGCGGCACTCGCCGTCGTCGAGGCCAGCCATCCGGGCTAACGGCGCCCTCGTTTACAGGGCCGCTGCATCCGGCGGCCCTGTGTTGCTCTGGCGATCGCTGGCAACAACCATTGTTTGCAGGGATCGACAATCCACAGCAAATACGGCTGCTGCTTCTGGACAAAAGGTGAACCCCCAACCATTGTGGGGTTTCAGGGCAAGAATCGGTGTTGTGGCATGACTGAACAACAGGCTGTCCTCGACATGCTGGAAATCCTGGAATGCGGAGGCTGTATCGAGCCGGCCCATTTCTTTACGTTGATGCGCCGTACCTTTCGCATCGCTCATCTCCTTTATCTTGAAGCCGAGCCCTACCCAGACGAGCTCAAGATCTGCCGGTTGCACCACACCTTCGGTGCCTACGCGGCCGAGCTTTATCTGACGCGGGGGCTCTACCGTATCGACCCCATCCTCAAGCTGGCGCTCGGCGGCGTCAGGCCCGTGGAATGGACAACGGCGCGCCATCGCTTTCCCGAATGCGAGCCATTGTTCAAGACGGCCGAAGAGATCGGGCTTTCCAGTGAAGGTGTCGCCCTGCCGCTGCCCTCGCCGGCCGGCCGCATGGCGTTGCTTGCCATAAACGTCAACATGTCGGCCGCAGAGTGGTCGATCTATCGGCGCAACCACCTGCGCGACTTCCAGCTCGCCGCCAACCTGTTTCACGCCGGCATGCTTGAGAATGCAGCCATGACCGGGGGGCTGAACACGCGCGAAATGCGCCTGACAGGCCGTGAAACCGAGGTTTTGACCTGGTCGGCGGCCGGTAAAAGCTACTGGGAGATTGCCACTATTCTCGGCATTTCCGAACGCACCGTGCGTTTCTTCATGACCAACGCCCGCCGAAAGCTCAACGTCGTTTCCAACACGCAGGCCGTGGCGCAGGCCGTTCGCCATGCGCTGATCCCAACGGTTTGATCCCGCTCCAAGACGCTCCTCCTTCGCCCATCTGAAAACCCATCGAAATTTAGAGGGAAAAAGCCGTTTCAGGAACTGTCACTACCGACAGTTTCGTCACTGCCGCAGGACTGACAGCATCGCGCCATCCCCCAAAACAAGGATGGAGAAAACGATGATCAGGATCCTCAACGGCAGGACACGCGGACAGCACCCACAGGCCATCGACGAGATGTTCAAGCTGCGCAAGCGCGTCTTCCACGATTTCCTGAAATGGGACGTGCAGACCGATGGGGAATGGGAGATCGACAATTATGACAAGTCGAATCCGCTCTATGTGCTGTCCTATTCGCCGGAGACGGGAAAGCTGCGCGGATCGCTGAGATTGCTGCCGACGCTCGGCCCCAACATGCTGGACGATACGTTTCCAATCCTGCTTGGTGACAACCCGCAGATCCGCAGCGCCTCGATCTGGGAATCGAGCCGCTTCTGCATCGACCCGGGGATCTCCCAGGACCGCGCCTCGAACCAGGTGACCGTGGCCGCCGCAGAACTGATGTGTGGTGTCGGTGAACTCGGACTTGCGTCCGGTATCAGCCATATCGTGACGGTGACCGACGTCTTCCTCGAGCGGATGTTCCGCCGCATGGGTTGCCCCGGCGAGCGTATCGCCGACCCGCACCGGATCGGCTCAGTCTATGCCGTGGCAGTCGCCTGGGAGGTGACGCCGTCGCTGCTCAGTACCATGAAGGCAGTAGCAGCGATCGACGGTACGGTTCTCGAACGGCCGATGTCGCTGGAAACGGCGCGCGCCGCCTGATCTCGGATCAGCACCGTCCGTTCCTCCCATCGGACGGAGCTGTTAACGCAATGCGAGGCTTGTCGTTGCACCGGCGGCGACAAGCCTTATGATAGGGCGGAAACAGGAATTGCCGGCGGCGACCGATCCCGCACAACAAGGGTGGCGCCCGTGCGGTTGCAGGAAGAGACGTTCGCCTTGTTCCGGAACATCAAAACCCTTGCGGCGGCGAGCCTGCCGTTGCTTCTGGTTCTGGCCGATCAGGCGCTGGCCTCCAGCGTATGCGACCGCCTGAACACCCGGCTTGCCGAATTCCCCGCCGCCATCGCGACAACGGCCGACACGCGCGACTATGCGAGCGCGATTTCCAGGCAGAACATCGAGTTGCGCCGGGCGCGCAACGACCGCCGACGCGCCGGCTGCGGCACGGGCAGCGTCGTCGTCTTCAACGGCGGCGACCCGAATATCTGCGCCGACATCAACAGCCTGATCGCCGAGATGGAAGACAATCTGCGCATCCTCAAGTCAGAGCGCCAGCAGCTCATGTCAGGCGATGGCGACGATACGCGACGACGCATCCTGGCCGCGCTCGAAATCAACGGTTGTTACGGCGATCGCGAGGAGTTCGCCAGCGCCGACCCGGATGAGCCGGAAACGCATCGCAACATCCTGCGCGATCTGCCGCCGGACGAATCCTACGGCCCGATGCTACGGGACCACGAAGCAGGCACCTACCCGCCGGAAAGCGGCGTCTATTCCGGCACGCTTCGCACCATGTGCGTACGCACCTGTGACGGCGCCTTCTTCCCGATCTCGTCCGAGGCGAGCCCGGCGGATTTCGCCCGCGACGAGCAGGCCTGCCGCGCCCGTTGCCCGGACGCGGAAACTGAACTCTTCTTCCACGAGCTTGCAACCGAAGAGAGCGACCAGATGGTCTCCGCCTCGACGGGGCGCCCCTATACGGAACTGCCGAACGCTTTCGCCTATCGCACGCGTGGCGTCGGCAAGCCCGGAGTTTGCAGCTGCCGAATTCCAAAGACGGCGGCCACAACGCCCAAGGCTGGCGGCGGCAATACCGGCAGCAGCGAATCGTCGATCATGGTCATCGAAGGCAAGAAGGAAGCGGCAGCCGCTGCCGCCAAAGCGGCTACGGAAGAGCGCCCCTACGATCCCGCCAAGAGCAAGGTGCGGATCATCGGCCCGACGTTCCTTCCCCAGGAGGAAACGTCGATCGATCTACGCCATCCGAAGGGTCCGGGCTACCAGCCGGTCCAGAACAACTGATCAGCGTGCCGGACTCCGCACCGCGTCGCGTTCCCCAACCTTCCTCGAATACCAGTTCCTCCAGCGGCAGCCGCTGGCGCCAACCCTTCACCGCAAGTTCAGGCTCCTGGTAGAGGTGGTCGACGAAGCCAAGGCAAAGCCAGGCGACAATCTCGATGTGATCGGGAATGCCGAGTATCGCCTTGATCTCACTTTCGTGAAAGATGCTGACCCAGCCGACGCCGACGCCTTCGGCGCGCGCGGCGAGCCACAGATTTTGCACGGCACAGACGGTGGAATAAACATCCATCTGCGGATTGTGGGTGCGCCCAAGAACGACCGCCCCGCCGCGCGTGCGGTCGCAGGTGACGCAGATGCTGAGCGGTGCCTTGCGGATCCCCTCCAGTTTCAGCGAGCGGTATTTCGCTTGGCGATCACCGTCAAACATCAGTGCAGCTTCATCGTTGGCGCGCGAAAAGGCCTGCCATACTCGCTCGCGGGTCTCTGCCCGGCGCACGACGACAAAATTCCATGGCTGCATGAAACCCACCGACGGCGCGCGGTGCGCGGCATTCAGCAGGCGCATCACCACATCGTCGGGCAAAGGCTCGGCCAAGAACTGGTCCCGGACATCCCGGCGCGTCTCGATCGCCCTATAGACGGCTTCACGCTCGTCGGGTGAAAAGGCCTCGGCGGCTGCAAGGCCGCCATTCGCGTCAGTCCGCATCGTTCGATCCCCAACAATGCACAACCTTCCGCCGTCCGCGCGGATATCGGTCCATCTTGCCAGGCCGGTCTTCTGACTTCGGATCAACCGGCCGCCTCACCTTCCCAGATCACATGAGGATCCAGTGGCAAGACCTTGAGTAAGCTCAAAATCCCTAGAGGCAGCCGTCCCCGTCACAGCGTTGGGCACGTTCCGGAGTGACACCGGATTCCCGATTCTCCCGCATCGCGGGCACCTGACGGTGCCATATGGACACAGGCGGAATGGAAAGACAAGCAAACCCGAGATGGCGGCCCCGGCAGTCCCAAGGTCAATCGGCAGCGACCGATGTTTGCGACCCGCCGCCCGTGCCGCTCGCTGTCAGAGCGGCGCGACCGGATGCGGCGAGCCGTCATAGCCGCCCCAGACCGACTGATCGAAGCAGATGACCGAACCCGTCATCAGTCCGGATTCATCCGACGACAGATAAGCACAGGCACGCGCGACCTCTTTTGGGTCGACGAGGCGGCCGAAGGGCTGGCTGGCGGCGGCCTTTTCGAGCCAGTCGGCAGCCGCCCCGTGAAACTCGCGCTGGATGCGGTCTTCGCCCTCGGAAGCCATCCAGCCGATATTGAGGCCGTTGACGCGAATGCGGTTGCGCAGCAGCGCATAGGCGGTGTTCTTGGTCAGAGTCTCCAGGGCGCCCTTCGACGAGCAATAGGCGGCGATGAACGGCTGCCCGGCCATCGCCGACATCGAACCGATGTTGACGATCGTTCCCTGCGTGCCCTCGCGGCGCATAACCTTGACCGCCTCCTGCATCAGGAAGAAGGGCGCACGGACATTGATGGCGAACATTCGGTCGAACAGCTCGGGGCTGGTGTCGAGAATGGTACCGCGATCGGTAATCGCCGCCGCGTTGACCAGGGCATCGACACGCCCGAATGTCGCGTCGCAGGCACTGACGACCTTGCGGGCATCCTCGACCTTTTCTAGGTCGGCCTCGACGTAATGCACCTGCGCGCCGGTTGCCTTGCGGATCTGCTCGGCCTTCGCTTCGCCCTTGGCCGCGTTGCGTCCGCAGATGACGACGCCTCGCGCGCCACGTTCCGCAAACAGGCTGGCGATCGTTGCGCCCAGCCCCTGCGTACCACCGGTGACGATGGCGATCTTGCCGTCGAGACGGCCATATTGCTCGGTCATGAAAGTCCTCCCAGGAGTGAATGTCTCATCGAAACGGGAAAACGGCCCCCGCCGCAGAGCGCCGGGGACCTGAGATATCTATGCCTGTCCTTCAGCTCAGTTTGCGCTGTGCCTGCTCGTCAAGCGCGCTTCGGAAATCCGCATCGCTCCACTTGCCCGCAAGCGCCTCATGCATCAGTTGCGCCTGGGTTTTCGGCGCCAGGCCGCCCAGCGGCGGATCGCGATCGAGATTGGTCGGGAAGGAATAGCCCTCGGCACAGGACGCAATCGCATTGGCCGCCTCACTGGCCGAAAGCGTGCCCGATGCCATCAGGGCCGCAAGCGCCGGGTAGAGCGCCGCGCTCATCTTGACGCGATCGACAGTCTCCATCGCCCGCCCGAAGGCCGACGACACCTGAAGCAGGTTGGCAACGCGCTTGATATCGGTCGAACGGTTGCTGCCGGCCGCATGGAACAGCGCCGGGTTGAAAAAGACGACATCGCCCTTTTCCAGCGGCAACTGCACGTGATGCTCATCGAAATAGGCACGGAACTCCGGGCGCTTCAGCGCGAGATAGCCGGGCACATAGGTCTGGCTATAGGGAAGGAAAAGCGTCGGGCCGCTCTCAAGCGGCATGTCGCAATGGGCAACCGCCCCTTGTAACGTCAGCACCGGCGATAGCCGGTGCACATGCGCCGGATACTGCTCGATGACATCAGAGGTCTGGAAGCCCAGATGGTAGTCGCGATGGGCCGACTGCGATGCGCCGCCTGGATTGACGCGATTGACCTGTGCCGTCATCTGATAGTTCGGACCAAGCCAGGCTTCGCTGACGAGCGCTATAATGGCGTTGGCGTAATATGCGGCGAAGCTCTCAGGGCTTTTCAGGCAGTGCTTTTCGAGCGAGTTCCAGATGCGGTCGTTGGCACCGGGCTTGGCGAAGTGATCGCCGCCGCCGCTGTTGGTGCGGTGTTGCTCATCGATAATGGCGCCGAAAATACCGCTGGCGGCATCGATGACCGTCGTGTCTGCGTAAGCGCGCTTGAACACCGCGACGCCGGGCCCGGTCGCAAGCGCCTCGCAGATCTCGGCCAAGGCGGCGCGGCGTCCCTCGGCCGTGGCGCAGGCAGCAACCAGCCTGGCGCTGTCATAGATCAGCACATTCTTCTCGCAGGCGAGCGCGTGCGGATAGTCCGCAAGGTTTGTCCGGCGCTCCACTTCGGCCCGGAACGCTTCGATGTCGCAGGCATCCTCACTCAGCCACACGCGGCCGAGGCGCTGGCGCGCATTGTTGTCGGTCTTCATCCCGCTCCTCCTCAGAAACTTTCGATGTCCCGACTATAGGCGCCGCAAAATCGTGATATAGAGCAGAAATCCATCAAAAAACCATCAGGAGGGATCGTCGTTGGCTCATCCGTTTCTGGTCAAGGACATCGCCTTTCAAGCGGGGCTCAGCACCGCGACCGTCGATCGCGTCTTGAATGGTCGTCCTGGCGTACGCCGGCAGACCGAAGCGCGGGTGCGAGCCGCCATCCGAGAGTTGGAGAAGCAGCAATCCGGATTGGACGTTCAGGGCCAGAAGCGCGCGATCGACATCGTGATGGAGGCGCCGGAACGCTTCACCGAGGCGGTTAGGCAGGCATTCGAAGCCGAGGCGCCGACCTTCATGCCGACAACCTTCCGTTGCCGTTTCCACTTCGCCGAAACCATGCGCCCGTACGACATCGCGCAACTGCTCGATCGCATCCGTCTGCGCGGCACCGACGGCGTCGTGCTGAAGGCACCTGATGTGCCCGAAATCGTCGGCGCTGTCGCCCGCCTGGAGCAGGCGGGAATTGCGGTCATCACGCTTGTCACCGATCTGCCGAACTCGGCACGCACCGCCTATGCCGGCGCCGACAACCGCGCGGCCGGCGAGACGGCTGCCTATCTCCTCGGCGAACGTTTCGCCGAAAGCGCCGCGACCGTACTGGTGACGATTTCAAGCAGCCGCTTCCGTGGCGAGGAGGAACGCGAGATCGGTTTTCGCCGGGTGCTGCGCGAACATTATCCGGCGATCCGCATCGTCGAGATCAGCGAAGGCTACGGCAAGGACGCCGAGACGGGTGTGCTCGCCGCCAAGGCGCTTGCAGAGCACGCCGACATCAACGCCGCCTATTCGATCGGCGGTGGCAACCGCGCCGTGCTGGCCGCCTTCGAGCGCCTCGGCCGCGATTGCGCCGTGTTCATCGCCCATGATCTCGACCAGGACAATCTGGCGCTGCTGCGCCAACGCCGGATCCATTTCGTCCTGCATCATGATCTGCGCAGCGACGCCCGCATGACCTTCCGTGCGATTCTCGCCCGACGAAGCGGCGCCGGCCAAAAGCTCAGCGGCAGCCAGCTCTCCGCCGTCGAGGTGATCACGCCCTACAATGTGCCCGTTGCCTGAGCCGAGTGGCTGAAAAGACAGGCCCGCGACCAAGCGGGGCTTGTTCCTCATTCAGGCAAAAGCACGATCTTTCCGGAAAAACGCCGGCCTTCGAGCCGGGCATGGGCCGCCGCCCAGTCCGACAGCGCGAAGGTCTCGATGCGCGGCCGCTCGATCACGCCGATGGAACGACGTCGGACTGACACCCTCAACTGGCCTCACGCCTGGCCGTCTCTTGGTGCGACCAAATCTTGTCCTCTGGCAAAAGGTCATCAGCCGTCTGGACACGATTGCGTCCTCGTCGCTTGGCGAGATAGAGCGCCTCGTCGGCAGCTGCCAACAGCGCGCGGGCCGTGCGGCCATGCCTAGGCGCAAAGGCCATGCCGACACTGCCGCCGACGCGCAGCATCTGCCCCTCGAACTCGATCGGCGTCCGCGCATCGACGATGAGACCGGCAGCAAGTTCGGATGCATCTGCTTCCTTGGCGGCTGACCGTAGAATGACGGCGAACTCGTCGCCGCCCAGACGGGCGACTGTGCCCCGTGTGCCGACTCTGAGGCGGTATCGTTCGGCGATTGTCATCAAGACAGCATCGCCCGCCGCATGTCCTTGCCGGTCGTTGACGGCCTTGAACTCGTCGAGGTCGGCGTAGATCAGCGCGAACGGCCGGTTCTTGACGTCAAGGAGAGCCGCAGCGAGCGCATCGTCAAAACCACTGCGATTGAGGAGCCCGGTGAGGCGATCGTGTTTCGCCATGTGGCGGTTTCGCGCCTCGCTCTGCTGAAGGGCGGCAAAGACCGTCGAGAACCGGAGAGCTACGAAGGCCATCAGCAAAGCCGCCACGATCGCGATAACGATGACGCTCGGCAGGATCTCCGCACGCACGAAGCCGCCAGGGGATTTGGGCGTCCAGGCTATGACAAGGCAGGAGGCGTCCGCGCAACGGCCTGCGGAGACATGCACGCTGTCGGCCGGCCGCTGCGATAGCGGCACGAAGGTCAGGCTGGTCACGCCGAGCCTTGTCTCGATTTCCCGTATCAACTTCGCCGTCAGCGGACGAACCGAGAGCATGAACACAGGCTCGCGACGCGCGGCAGGAACCTGCAGCGTTTCGGGGATCACCGCCTGAACCACGGCGATGCTCATCTGACCCTGAATTTCACGCAGATCGACGGCATGGATACCGGGCACGACCGGCGCCACCGATTGCCGGTCGGGCCTGGTGATGTCGAGCATATAGCTTCCGCCGTTGTTTCTCAGCGCATTGTCGTAACGGCGCCGGGCCTCGTCGAGCAGATCGTCGACCTCGCGTAGCGGGGCTCCGGCCACCCCTGTCGGCACGAGCAATCCGTCCCTCAGAGCGGTCGAGACATGTCCGTCAGCATCGCTGAAGATCAGCCAGGAGAAGCCGTAATCCTCCCACAGCCAGCCGGCCAACTGTTCTGCGACGAAGGTATCGCCTATCCGCCCGGATGCCAGTTCGGCATAGGTGTCGTTCCAGAAAGAAATCTGCGCCTGGAATTGCACGGCGGCTTCCATCTGGTGCCGCAATTCGTTCGCCACCAGCCGACGCTCTGCCGAAAGGCCGAAGCGGTCGGCCTCGACGACGGAGCGGTTGAGAACGAAGATGAGGCTGGCGATCGTCAGGATCGCGACCAAGGTGCAGGCCGCGTGGATCGCCCAGACTGCCTTGTTGCGCTTCGATTGCCGAAACTTTTGTTCGATCACGCCACCCCCCTCACCGGGCCAGCCGTCAAGGGCGAAAGGTGGCACCGGTCAGACGCCACCCTAAAGATCAAAGCAGAAATTTAGTTTAAGCAAGCTGGTATTGAAAGCCTTAAAGACTTCAACCATCTAGTAAAACCAGCAATCTGTAGTCGTGCGACCGCTAGTTGGAAGGCAACGCCCGGCGCAACAATAAGATTATCTCCTCGTCGCCTTCGTCGCGCGCCATGTCGCGGATCGAGCCTGTTCCCGTGCCACCGCGCAGGTTTGCATTCGCGCCTTTTTCGAGCAGCAGCTTCACCACCGTCGGTCTCCCGTGGACGACCGCAATGGCAAGCGGCGTCATCCAGTCGCTCTGCGGGTTTGGACGCCCACGCCCACGGAATTGTCCGAAGGGGATGTCGAGCAATTCCGGCTTTTCATCGACGATCTCCAGCACCCGTTCGCCCTTGCCGAAGGCGGCAGCGGCAAACAGGTCGAGCGGCTGGGTCTCGAGGAAGCCCACCATATCAGCCTTGCCGTTATACTCCGCCCAGCCGATCGGTGGCGCGTGATGGTACGGGTCGCGCGCCATGGCGTTGGCGCCATGATCGAGCAACAGCTTCGCCATTTCGATATGCCCGTGCAGGGCCGCCTCGTGCAGCGGGGTGCGCGAGGTCATGCGGTTGACGTCGAAGCCGAGCGACAACATCAGCGCCACCTGGGCCTGGTGGTTTTCACCCGCAGCCTCATGCAGGATTGCCGAATGGGCCGCTTGCGTGCGCGAAACGAGTGTCGGATCCGCCGCCGCCAGTGCCTTCGCCAGCTCTTCCTTGCCCTCTCCAATAACCCGCGCCAGGCGGTCGACATCGGTGAGTTCTGCCGCCGTTGCGCCATGAGCAGCCAGATACTCGGCAAGGGACGTGTCCCCGCCGAGCTCGGCCCATTGGTACGGCGTGCGCCCGTTCACGGTGCGGTTGACGTCGGCTCCATGCTCGACGAGCAGCCGAACGCGGGCCGCCATCTTCTTTTCCAGCGCCCAGGCAAGCTGGTAGTCGAAGACCCGCTCGCTGTTTTCGATCAGCTGGCCATCTTCGCGGACAAGCCAGTTGTTCCTGTCCTTCGCACTCAGTCCGTGCCGCAGCAGGAGTCCGATGCAGGTGTTGTCGGGCTCGAACATCCGGTTGTAGAGCGCCTGGCTGTCATTGGCCTTGGCGCCGGCCTTGAGCAGAAGTTCGGCAAAGGCGATGCAATCCGGGTGTTCCGGCTGCCGCTCCTTGCCCGCCTCGCCCTGGCCGAAGACGCCCGTCAGAGCGGTAAAGCGATATTGCCCGTCATCCATCCAGAAGACATTGGCATCGGCGCCGCGTGCCACCAGCCGCTCGCCCGCGGCAAGCGAAGATCCGCCGGGAACGCGGGCATAGGCCGCGTAAAGCAGAGGCTCCCAATCGTAGGGTCCACCACGCTTGCCGAGCAGTTTCGGATCCTCGTCTAGCCAACGGTCGATGGCTTTGCCATCCCCGAGCGCTGCGGCAACATGGATGCTTTCGCCGGCGATTTCAGGATGTCCGTCGAGCAGGGCTTTGGCCTGAGCATATCGCTCCGGGTCGGCAGCGATATCGGCGAAGTAGGACACGGTCGCGAGTGCCAGGAAACGGTTGGCAAGCTGTTCGGTTGCAGGCTTTCCCGGTTGAGCGCGTTCGAGATGCGTTTTCAATCGCGTCCAGCTGGAGAAGCCGAACTCCCGGGCAATGACGAGTTGGGCATCCTGCAGACCGATCGCGGCCGGGTCAGCGAAATAGGGCAGCGCCCGCTGGCGTGCTGCGGCATCGCCAGCCTTCAGGGCCTTCAGAAAAGCCTTGGCCTGTTTGCGGATGGAATCCAGGGTAGCGTTCGCGGGAAGATCGCGCGTGATCATGAAAGACCTCCTTTCATTCACGTCCGGTATCCGCGCCCACAGACTGAAAAGAGGTGTGGCAACCAAGTTCAGCGAAACAGGTGGGTCTGGCCCTTCCCGCGGATCGGGTGCGCCCTGCGAACGACAAAATCGCTACCACGCAGCCCATATTGTTGTCTACAGCGCCGCGCGTCTTATCAGACGCGCAAAGGTCGCTGTAGCACTTTGAATTGCTGCATGTTTTTATCCTTAAATCGGATAGGATTTAAGGAAACATGCAGTAGTCTTGTCAGCTTTCCCGCTGGTAGCGAACGAAAGCAAAGCAATCGCCCCTGGGCGACCAGTTCGGCACGTTCATCGTGCCCTGCCCGCCGAAGAGCTCGAACAGCTCGCGCGCATTGCCACCGTCCATGTCCATCAGTCGCAAACGGACGTCCAGGTCTCGCGGATGGTCAAAGACATCGCCGTCATAGGAGAGAACCAGCAGGTGTCGCCCGTCCGGCGACGGATGCGGGAACCAGTCTCCATAGGGGCTGTCGGTAATTCGTTCGACATCGGTGCCGTCCGGCCGAACGCGCCAGATCTGCATGCGGCCGGTGCGGCTGGAGTTGAAGTAGATCCATGCCCCGTCCGGCGACCAGTCGGGCCCGTCGTTTCTGCCCTCGCCCTGCGTCAGCCGCCGCTCCTCGCCGCCCTCGACCGGGATCGTATAGATATCGAAGACCTGGTCACGGATGCCGCAATAGGTGAGCGTCTGGCCATCCGGCGACCAGCCGTGCCAGTAGGACGGAAGGTTCGGGGTCACGAGCCGCGGACTGCCACCCGCAGCCGGCAGCAGATAGATTGCCGACTTGCCGAACTCGGTCTTGTCGCTGATCGCAATCGTGCTGCCATCCGGCGAAATGCCGTGGTCGTTGTTGCAGAGGCGGGCAAAGCCGGTGTCGATCTGGACCGGCGCACCGCCAGCAAGCGCAAGGCGATAGAGTAGCCCATCTGCGTTGATGATCAGAGAGCGCCCGTCCGGCGACCAGTTCGGCGCCTCGACCAGCCTGTCCGTCTGCCAGACGACGCGCGTCTCGCCGGTGACGATGTCATGGATTTCGATGGAACTGCGCATACGCTTCTCCTGCCGCAACCGCAGCTATTTGCGTTCGTCGCCCGCAGGCAGCATTGCCAGCACCTTGGCGCAGATCGACCGCATCAAGCCGAAAGTGCGCTGGTCGCGCCAGGTCGAGACGAAACCCCAGGCCAGCAGCAACAGGATGCAGACGAAGGCCACACCGACGATGACGAGGCTGCCGGTCGCAAGACCGTAGATCCCGAACACCGCCGGTGTCGCGAAATAGGCGACCTGCGCCGAAACCTGCCCGCCGGCAGAACCATCACTCAACGACCAAAGCCGGATCAGCCGGATTTCCTCGTCCGTGAACTCGGGACGGCTTTCCCTGCCGTCCTGCCCTTCGGAGAAGATGCTCACCGCTAACCCCGGTCGCGGAACCGGTTGGTGATCGGATAGCGCCGATCGCGACCAAAATTCTTCTTGGTGATCTTCACGCCGGGTGCCGACTGCCGGCGCTTGTATTCGGCGATGTAGAGCAGATGCTCGATGCGGTGCACCGTCGCTTCGTCATGACCGCGCGCCACGATTTCCTCCGTGCTCATCTCCTTTTCGACGAGGCATTCGAGAATATCGTCGAGCACGGGATAGGGCGGCAGCGAATCCTGGTCCGTCTGGTTGGGACGAAGTTCGGCCGAAGGCGCCTTGTCGATGATGTTTGGCGGGATGACCACGCCGGACGGACCGAGCGCGCCTGGTGGCACGGTGGTGTTGCGCCAGCGTGAGAGCCCATAGACCTCCATCTTGTAGAGGTCCTTGATCGGATTGAAGCCGCCGTTCATGTCGCCATAGAGCGTGGCATAGCCGACCGACATTTCCGACTTGTTGCCGGTGGTAACCACCATCGAGCCGAATTTGTTGGAGACGGCCATGAGGATGGTGCCGCGTGTGCGGCTCTGCAGGTTTTCCTCGGTGATTCCTGATTCCGTGCCTTCGAACATATCCGCCAGCGCGTCCAGAAACCCTTGCACCGGCTCTTCGATCGGCACGATATCGTAGCGACAACCAAGCGCCTCCGCGCAATCCTTGGCGTCTTTCAGCGAATCCTTCGAGGTGTAGTGGTAAGGCAGCATGATCGTGCGCACGCGCTCCTCGCCGAGCGCATCGACGGCAAGTGCTGCGCAGATCGCCGAGTCGATGCCGCCGGACAGGCCGAGCACGACATTCTTAAAGCCGTTCTTGTTGACGTAATCGCGGAAGCCAAGCATGCAGGCGCGATAGTCGGCCTCCTCCCGCTCCGGCATGCGCGACTGCAGACCGCCGGCACAATGCCAGCCATTGTCGCCCTTCTTCCATTCAACGATCGACAGCGCTTCCTCGAACTGGCTCATCTGGAAGGCGAGTGACTTATCCGTGTTGAAGGCGAAGCTCGCGCCGTCGAACACCAGCTCATCCTGGCCGCCGAGCTGGTTGGCGTAGATCATCGGCAGGCCCGTCTCGATCACCTGCTTCAGCACGACCTGATGGCGCACGTCCACCTTGCCGCGGTAATAGGGCGAACCGTTCGGCGACAAAAGGATTTCAGCACCGCTTTCCGCCAGCGTCTCGCACACACCGAGGTCGCCCCAGATGTCCTCGCAGATCGGAATGCCAATGCGAATGCCGCGGAAATTGACCGGTCCCGGCATCTCGCCCTGGTCGAACACCCGTTTCTCGTCGAATTCGCCATAGTTCGGCAAATCGACCTTGTCGCGCACTGCAATGATCTTGCCGCCATCGAGAACGGCCACTGCATTGTGGCGCCCGGTCTTGGCAAGACGCGGAAAACCGATGACGACGCCGGGACCGCCATCGGCGGTCTCCGCCGCCAGCTTTTCCACCGCCTGTAGGCAGGACTTGAGGAAGGCCGGCTTGAGGACCAGATCCTCCGGGGGGTAACCGGAAATGAAAAGCTCGGTGAGAAGCAGGAGATCGGCGCCCTGGCGCGCCGCATCGGCGCGCGCCTCACGCGCTTTCGCCAGGTTTCCGGCAATATCGCCGACCGTTGGATTGAGCTGGGCGATTGCGATACGAAGCAGGGTGGGAGTGGCTTTATGAGCGGTCATGAGCGGGCCTGTCGGTCTGTTCTCGAACGAATGCGTCTGACTTTCGCCCCGATCTTTAGCGCAATCCGCGCCAAAATACCCACAGCCAATCGCCGCGAAGCGAAAAATTCCAAATAATTCTGCTTTTCCGGCTTGTTATCGGCGCAGGCTCGCGCGCCCTGACGTCACGAAAACCTGTTTCCAAACACCCTGAACAAGCCATTCATCCCCTGTTCAAAATGACGGTCGTATGACAGTTACACGACACATTGATGAAATTGGAGAAGATGTTGGCTAGTATTGATTCAGCCGTAGCGAGGAGATCACGAGTCTACGCTGGTAGACCCGGATTTGCCGCGCGGCACGCCAAGACGCTGACCTCCGCGCGCAGTGCATTTTTCTCGCTGGCGATTGCGGCTGCCCTCGTTTTTGCAGTCGAGCTGATCGTGCGCCAGTCCATGGCTGACGCCACCGCCTACTTCGTCGATCCGATGCGCCCCGCCTGGACCACCATCGGCGCATTCTTCCTGATCCTGCTCGCCATCGATGGCGTTTTCGGCCGCGAACACAAGTCCGCCGTGCTCCTTGCGCCGCTGGCGATCATCCCGGCCATCATCTGCCAGCAGAAGCAGGTCTTCCTGTCCGACCCGCTCTATCCCACCGACTTCCTCTTCGGCCGCCAGATCCTCGAGCTGATGCCGGTTCTGGTCAAGGACCGCCCTTGGACCGCCGTCGGCATCGTTGTCGGCCTCATCGCGGCCGTCGCCGCAATCGGCCTGTTGCTGCGTTACGCCTGGCGCAACTTCCCCAAGCTGACGCGCCGCGAGCGCATCGCCCGTGCGGCTTTTGCGCTGCCATTGCTCTTCGCCTTCTGGAACATCATGGACTACAACCAGTTCTCCTGGATCCGTGATCGCCTGAAGGTCATCCCGATCATGTGGGACCAGACCGAAAACTACCGCCACAACGGGTTTGCGCTCGCCTTTGCGATCAACCTGCCGATGGCCAATGTCAGCGCGCCTTCAGGCTACATGGCTGATGCGATCGACCGCATCCCGGTCAAGCCGCTGCCAGCCGGCACCTCCCACCGCGGCAAGCCTGATGTCATCGTGCTGATGAGCGAATCCTTCTGGGATCCGACGCGTCTGCCGAACGTCAAGCTGACGCCCGACCCGATGCCGACGATCCGCGAGATGCAGTCAGGCAACGTGTTCTCGCCCGAGTTCGGCGGCATGACGGCCAATGTCGAATTCGAAGCGCTGACCGGCTTTTCGAACGCCTTCCTGCCCTATGGCAGCATTCCGTACCAGCAGTATATCCGCAATCCGATCCCGTCGCTTGCCACCTTCTTCCGTGGCGAGGGTTACGTTTCACGCGCCATCCATCCGTTCCAGAGCTGGTTCTGGAACCGCACGGCCGTCTACAAGGCCTTCGGCTTCGACACCTTCAAATCGGAGGAAAACATGCCGCCGATGCAGAAGCGCGGCATCTTCGCCTCGGACGAATCCCTGACCAAAGAGATCATCCGCCAGGCGGATGCCATGGACGACCCGTTCTTCTTCTTCGCGGTGACGCTGCAGGGCCACGGCCCCTATGAGCCCAACCGCTATGCCAAGAACACCATCAAGGTCGAAGGCAACCTGCCCGAGAGCGACCGCCAGGTCCTTGCCACCTATGCGCAGGGCATCAAGGAAGCCGACGAGAGCCTGAAGAAACTCATGGATTGGGCCAAGGAACGCGACCGCGAAACCATCATTGTCCTCTTTGGCGACCACCTGCCGCCGCTGAACACCGTCTATACCAACACCGGTTTCATGAAGGGCGTGACCGCCGAGCGCAAGGGTCCGAAGGACCAGATGAAGGCCCAGCACGAGACGCCGCTCGTCGTCTGGTCGAACAAGACGGGTCCGAAGAAGAATGTCGGCACGATCAGCCCGGCTTTCCTCTCCTACCAGATCCTGAAGCAGTCCGGTTACGAGCATCCCTATTACACCGGCTTCCTCGGCAAGGTGCATGACCAGTACCGCGTCGTCGACCGCTACATGCTGATCCGCAAGAACGGCAAGGATGTCGCCGAGTGGTCGCGCCAACCGAAGGTGCCGGCGCTGCTGCGCGACTACCGCTTCCTGCAGCACGACATGATGTTCGGCAAGCGCTACTCGACCGACCGCTTCTTCAAGTCGCACGCGGATCTCTACGCTGCAGGTTTCTAGTCCAACGTGCTTTTGAACCAGACAGAGCCGGACGGGCGACCGTCCGGCTCTTTTCATTTTCACCTATCCCGTTGATTTCCTGGTCGAAGTGGTGCGCTAAATCCCTCCGCCCCATTTCCGGAGACGACCATGCCGCACTTCAACGACCTTTCTCAGCACCTCTTCGGCAAACGTGCTGCTGCGCGAGATCGCCGATCTGCGTACCGACATCGCCAATCTCAACCGCCAGCTTGCCCAATATCGGCACGCGCCCGACAACGAGTAGTCGACGCGAGAGGAGATAAAATCTGCCGGAATCCGCGCGAATCCTAATTCAATCATAAATATGTATTTCGCAACAACAGGCTATTTCTGACCATTGAAACAACCTGTTCGGGTATCAAAAAATTAACACTTAAGGCGCAGCCTGAAGGTGCAGGGACAGGGAAAAGCAGTCACGGTTCGGTCGGAGTTGCTGATATGTCCAATACAACGCGCCTGTTCGGCAGCCGCGATGGCGCTGCCGCAATTGAATTTGCGATCATCGCCCCACTCTTCCTTCTATGTCTGCTGACATTGATCGCCTATGGCATCTATCTCAGCGCAGCCCACTCCATTCAGCAGATTGCCGCCGATGCAGCGCGCACCGCCATCGCCGGTCTTTCTCAAAGCGAGCGGGAACGTCTTGCGACGGATTACATCCAACGCACGACGATGGATCAAGCCTTCATCAAGCCATCCCAGATGACGGTCACCGTCAAGGACGACACGAGCAACGCCAGCCAGTTCACGGTAAGGATCAAATACGACGCCGGCGATCTCCCGATCTTCAACATGTTCACCTTTGCGATGCCGAGCGAGCAGATCGAACGCTTCGCGACAATTCGCATGGGAGGCATCTGACATGGTTCTGAAGGGGCTAGGAATGCGGTCTCTCGCACGATCAAAGGATGGCAATATCGGCATATCCGCCGCTCTCGTCATGCCGCTCGTGATCATGTCCATGGGGCTCGGCATCGACTACGGCTACCTCACCGTCCAGAGGCAAGAGATGCAGTCGACGGTCGATCTTGCCGCCATTGCCGCCGCATCGAACGTGTCTTCCGCCGAGCAGGCGGTCCTCAAGTACTTCTCCAACAACGGCCTTAATTTCGCGGTTGCGACACCCGCCGGCCTGCTGACGGTCGACGGCAAGGTCCTGCCGCCGGGCGACATCGGCACTGCGAAGGTCGACGGGGTGGCAACGGTCACGCGTGGACGCTATGTGCCCGATCCGAACATCGCCGCGGGCCAGCGCTTCATCAAGGACGCGGCCCCTTCAGATGCGGTCCAGGTGCATCTGGAAAAGAAGGGTCTGATCTATCTTGCCTCCGTCTTCAGCGAGCCACCGGACCTCAACGTCATCGGCACGGCGGCCAGTTCGAAAATTGCGGCCTTTTCTGTCGGATCGCGTCTTGCCAGCCTTAACGACGGCCTGCTCAACGCCATTCTAGGCCAGATGCTCGGCACGAACATCTCGTTGAAGGTCATGGACTACAACGCCCTGATCGACGCCGATATCGACATCCAGCCCTTCCTGAAGATCATTGCGACCAAGCTCAGCCTGACCGCCGCCTCCTACGAGGACGTGCTCGACGCCCAGCTGACGATGCCGCAATTGTTGTCGTCGATGCGGCTGTTTCAGGGGCTCTCCGGCACGGTAACCTCCGCTCTCAAGAGCATCGAACTGGCGACGGCCAACAACAAGAAAACCTTCACGTTGGCGCAGATCCTCAATCTCGATCCCAAGAAGGACCTGAGGGTCGACGCCGGGTCGGATTGGGCGATGAAGGTCAGCGCACTGCAGATCGTATCTGCCGCCGCCGCCATTGCAAACGGCGAGAACCAGATTGCACTTAGCGCCGTCGCGGGCCTGCCGGGAATAGCCTCGGCCACAGTGAAACTTGCGATCGGCGAACCGCCGGTCGAGACTCCGAGCCACCGGCTCGGCACCCCGGGCGCGGCGGTGCGCACGGCACAGACCCGGCTCGCGGTCGAGGTGGGTGTAGACGGGCTGGCTGCGCTTGCAGGCATTCGCATCCGTCTGCCGATCTATGTCGAGCTGGCCCACGCCGAAGCCAAGCTTTCCGATATCCGCTGCTACGGCGGCAACCCGGAGAACGCGGCAGTCGTTGTCGATGCGGTGCCGGGCGTCGCCGAAATCGCCATCGGCGACGTCAACCCGAAGGTGCTTTCGAGTTTCTCCTCCGACGCTCGGGTCGAACGCGCCCGCATCGTCGATGCGCTGGTGGTCAAAATTGACGCTATCGCGCACGTCGAGGCGCAGAACCTTCAAGCTTCCCGACTCACATTCAGCCCCACCGAAGTGGCCGCACGCTCGATCAAGACCGTATCGACCAGGGACATCCTGTCATCGACGACGAAGACCCTGCTCAACAATCTGGATCTCAACATTCAGGTGTTGTTCCTCACGCTCGGCAGCCCCACGATCCTGCAGCAGGCGCTGGCCCAGACCCTCGGCGCTGTCACGAAACCGGTGGATGATCTGCTCTACAACCTGTTGCTCCTGGTAGGGGTACGGGTGGGCGAAGCGGATGTCCGTGTCACCGGCGTCAAATGCCAACCGCCGGTTCTCGTGCAGTAACAGCATCCCGACAAACACAAGAGGGCTGGCAACGGAAAAATCCGTTGCCAGCCCTTTCGAACAAAATCGCGGGTTCGCACGTTATGAGCAAGGTAGAGCTGCTACAAGCAGTGGAGTTGAGTGGTATCGAAGCAGGCGTGGCGAGGGATCGGCCCCCGAGACGTACGCGAGAGATCGTCGGGAGACGTGCACAGCAGATGCATTTGGTGGCAAAACAGGGGGATGCTTCACCGGAGAAACCGCTCGCCTTCACAGCGGACGGAATCTTGCGCAATCCGCTGCTGCGCGAGACGCTGCAGATCAGCGCCCGCGATCTGATGGCGGTTTATGATATTTTTCCGCGCGTGGCCCGTCTCGTGGCCTCCCACCAGAAATGGATCTTGAGCCAGGCCGCCTACGCGCTTCATCTTGAGCGCGACCCATCTCACCCTGATTCTGGTATTACCGCTGCACGGCTCTTGAAGTTCATGCACGAAACCGGTGGTGCCAGCAGAAACACGGCGGCCGCATTCCTGGCTGAACTGCTCGCCTACAAGCTGCTGCGCGATGCCAGCGGCGAGCGGACGAATAAGAAGGTTCGCCCTCTGGAGCCGACGGAGGTCAGCGAGAACGCGATGATGCGTTGGTTCATGAGCCAGATGGGCACGCTCGACCGCCTTGATGGCAGGCGTCGGCTGGAGCATGTGGAGGCCGATACGTCGGTACTCGGGCGCACGCAGCCGATCGCGGCCAGAATGCTGCTTTCCGACAAGAACTGGAGCGAGCCCCCCGAAGGCGTTGCCATCTTCGTCTGGACCGAATGCGGCGGCTTGTTACTCGACGATCTGATGGCGCGTCCCAAAAGTCTGACGCCTGTGGACGGGAAGGTCTGGCTCGAGCTCAATCTGGCTGAACTTGCGACGCATTACACGATCTCCAATACCCATGTCCGCAGACTGTTTACCAGGGCCCAGGACTCCGGCTACATCGGGCGATCGAACGACGGCGCGCGTGGCCGCTTCTGGATGAGTGCCCGGCTCGTTGACGAATATTGTCGCTGGCAGGCCGTCAAGCTCGCCGCATTGGCCAATGCGTATGAGAGAGCCACGGACGGTGCCGTCCGCTTGGCGGAATAGCATCACCTCGCCCCAACCGTGGAGCGTTCCCGGTCCTTCATCAGCAGCTGTGCTGGGTGCCGACGCACGAAATCGGCCATACAGCGCCGCGCGTCAAACATGACGCGCAAAGCACGCTGCGACGCTCTGAACTTGCTGCACAACCTTATCCTTAAATCGGATCCGATTTAAGGAATGATGCAGTAGCCGGTTGACCCGTCCCCAGGGGCAGGACCGATAAGGACGGCGGCCAACAGGACGAGGTGATTCGTGAGTTCTTCCGCACAGTTCTTCAATGCGACCGAGGCCGCCAGACGCCTCGGCGTCTCGGTCAAGGCACTTCGCCTCTACGAAGAGCGGGGCCTGATCGCCCCGGTGCGCACCTCGGTGGGCTGGCGGACCTACGGTCCGGCGGAAATGCAGCGCGCAGGCGAGATCGCTGCCCTGCGGTCGCTCGGCCTCGGCCTGGCACAAATCGGCCGGGTGCTTGACGGCGGCACGCAGCAACTCGCCCCTGCATTGGCGGAGCAGCAGGCGTTGCTCGAAGCGCGGACGCAAGACCTGCATGATACCGTCGAAAAAGTCCGGCGCCTCAGGCAAGATCCGGCCGCCGATAAGGCATCCACCTTGCAGGAATGGGCACAGAAGGCGCCGCCAGCCGGCAATCCCAAGATTGTCCTCGATCTTCCGTGGCCATGGGGCGGCGAAGAATTCACGCTCGGTGCCATTCGCCGGCTGACCTACATCACCGGACCGCTCGGCAGTGGCAAGACCCGCTTGGCCCGTGCCATCGCCACTGCCCTGCCCAACACAGCTTTCATCGGCCTCACACGGCTGGAAGACGAAAACATCCAGACCACCCAACACCGGATTGAGGCCGAGCCTGAACCGAAATCGCGCATGGCGACCGTACTCGCGCAACTGGTAGAAGATGGTGCCACCGCATCCCCCGCTTTAACGGCGCTGCTGGTCGCGCTGGAATCGGATGCCAACGCGTTCGTTGTCGACATGATCGAGCAGGGCCTCGACGCCGCATCGCAGGCCGCTCTGATGGCCCATTTGCGCCATGGCCGCACCGACAGGAGGCCGATCTTCATGCTCACTCGGTCCAACACGATCCTGAACCTGGCTGCCGTCGGGGCCGACGAAACCATCATTCTCTGCCCTGCCAACCATAGCCCGCCAATCGAGGTCGCCCCCTATCCAGGCGCTCCTGGTTATGAAACCGTCGCCAACTGTCTGGCGTCGCCGGAGGTTCGGGCGCGCGCCGAAGGCGTCATCGCGTGGCGGCCGGAAGTGGCCTGAGCGGTCTTACGTCCGCTCTGCATCGAACTTCGACAGCCCGTCGTCGATCTCGTAGAAGTCGCCCTTGTCGGCACAGAAAACGTGATAGCCGGGTTGGAGGTCCGTCGGCTTGTCGAAGGCGCCGGCCATGATTGAGGTGTAGTCGAGGCCATCCGATTTCCAGAACAGGGCTGAGCCGCAATGGCGGCAAAACCCCCGCTGGGCGCTATTGCTCGAGCGATACCAGGTCACGTCCTCGGCGCCCTCAAGTTCCATGTCGCGATCCAGGACATCGGTCGCGGCGTAGTAGAGACCCGTCTGCTTTCGGCATTGCGTGCAATGGCAAAAGATCAGCTTGCGCAGCTCGCCCCGTGTCTTGAAGCGCACTGCAGCGCACAGGCAGCTGCCGCTATGGATATCCGACATGGTCCCCTCCGACCTCCCTGAAACGAAAAATGCCGGGCTAGCTTCGCGAGCCGGCCCGGCATTGTCAATTTCATAGCGACGGCTCGAGATTCAGAAAAACTGAACCGTGGGCCGGACGTGACGATCAGCCGTTGACGACCAGCTTCTTCTCGTCTCGGCCACCCTTCATGCGCTCGGCAAGCAGGAACGCCAGTTCCAGCGCCTGGTCCGCATTGAGGCGCGGATCGCAATGAGTGTGGTAGCGATCGGCCAGATCGTCGCCCGAAAGCGCGCGGGCGCCGCCGGTGCACTCGGTGACGTCGTTACCGGTCATCTCGATATGGATGCCGCCCGGATGCGAACCTTCCGCACGGTGGATCTGGAAGAAGCTCTCGACTTCCGACAGGATCCGCTCGAACGGCCGGGTCTTGTAGTTGTTGAGCGTGATCGTGTTGCCGTGCATCGGATCGCAGGACCAGACGACCTTCTTGCCTTCACGCTCCACCGCGCGGATGAGGCGCGGCAGGTGCTCGGCAACCTTGTCGTGGCCGAAGCGGCAGATCAGCGTCAGGCGGCCGGCTTCGTTGGCCGGGTTGAGCAGGTCGATCAATTCCAGCAGGCCGTCGGCCGTCAACGACGGGCCACACTTGAGGCCGAGCGGGTTCTTGATACCGCGGCAATATTCGATGTGCGCATGGTCGGGTTGGCGGGTGCGGTCGCCGATCCAGATCATGTGGCCCGAAGTCGCGTACCAGTCGCCGGACGTGGAATCGACGCGCGTCAACGCCTGCTCGTAGCCGAGCAGCAGCGCCTCGTGGCTGGTGAAGAAATCGGTCTCGCGCAGGCTCGGATGGTTTTCCGAGGTGATGCCGATCGCCTTCATGAAATCCATCGTCTCGGAGATCCGGTCGGCGAGCTTGCGGTAGCGTTCCGCCTGCGGGCTATCTTTGACGAAGCCGAGCATCCACTGGTGAACGTTGTCCAGGTTGGCATAGCCACCCATCGCAAAAGCGCGCAGCAGGTTGAGCGTCGCGGCTGACTGGCGGTAGGCCATGATCTGCCGTTCCGGGTTCGGCACGCGGTCTTCTTCGGTGAACTCGATGCCGTTGATGATGTCGCCGCGGTAGCTCGGCAGCTCGACGTCGCCCTGCTTTTCGATGTTGGACGAGCGCGGCTTGGCAAACTGGCCGGCGATGCGGCCGACCTTGACCACCGGCTGCTGGGCGCCGAACGTCAGAACGACGGCCATCTGCAGGAAGGCGCGGAAGAAATCGCGGATCGTGTCGGCACCGTGCTCGGCAAAGCTCTCGGCGCAATCGCCGCCCTGCAGCAGAAAGCCGCGGCCCTCGGCAACATTGGCAAGAGCACTTTTCAGACGCCGCGCCTCACCGGCAAACACCAGCGGCGGATACTTCGCGAGCTTCGCTTCCGTTGCCGCAAGAGCTGCAAGGTCCGGATAGTCCGGAACCTGCTGGATGGGTTTCTGCCGCCAGCTATTCGGAGTCCAAGTCTGTGCCATTTCGATCACCTGTTGTCTGCCGCGGACTTCGGTCCGCGCGGGTCGCACCCTGACGGTTTTGACACCGCCCGGTATTCGGAAATTTCACTCTAGTCCGCGTGCCCTGCTCCAGCGCGTGGCCAAGCCCTCGCGCCCGCTCGAAGCCGGTGACTTCGCGGATGCGGGCTTATAGACGTTAAGCGATGGCTTGGAAAGACATCCTACCAGAATTCATGGATTCCGGCGCCAGCAAAGCGACCGCCCTGCTCAGCCGACGCGCTCGCCCTTGCGCAGGCGATAGGTTGGCGCATACATCGTCACGAGCTCCTCCGATCCCGTCGGGTGAACGGCCATGGTGCGGTCGAAGTCGTCCTTGGTGCACCCGGCCTTCAGCGAAATGCCGAGCAACTGCGCCATCTCGCCGGCATCGTGGCCGAGAATGTGGGCGCCCAGCACCTTGCGGTCGGCAGCGTTGACGATCAGCTTCATGATCATCTTTTCCTTGCGGCCGGAAAGCGTCGCCTTCATCGGTCGGAACTCGGCGCGATAGACTTCCAGCTCCTCGAACTGGCGTGCCGCCTGCTCCTCGCTGAGGCCGACGGTGCCGATCTCCGGCTGGGAGAAGACTGCAGTCGCGATCAGGTCGTGGTCGGGCGATACCGGGTTGTTCCTGTATTCGGTCTCGATGAAGCACATAGCCTCGTGGATGGCGACCGGCGTCAGCTGGACGCGGTCGGTTACGTCGCCGAGCGCATAAATGCCGGGCGCGCTCGTGCGCGAGAAGGCGTCGACGACGATCGCGCCGCGCTCGTCCGTGTTCACGCCGGCGCTCTCCAGCCCCAGCCCCTTGGTGTTCGGCACACGACCGAGTGCCAGCATGATCTGATCGACGGCAATTTCGCCGTGTTTCATCGTCTGCGCCACGCGCTTGCCGTCTGCGCCCGTGGCCACCGACTGAATGATGTCCTCGCAAAGGATTCGGATACCCTTTTCCTCCATCGCCTTGTGCAGACCGCGGCGGAGATCCTGGTCGAAGCGCGAGAGGATTTCCTTGCCGCGATAGATCAGCGTCGTCTCGACACCGAGACCATGGAACACATTGGCGAACTCGACCGCGATGTAGCCACCGCCGGCAATCAGGATCGACTTCGGAAGTTCGGGGAGGTCGAAAGCTTCATTTGAAGAGATGCAGAGTTCATGACCCGGCAAAGCGCCATGCGGCGTCGGATGCCCACCTACGGCAATGACGATGCGTTCTGCGGTCACGGTCTTGCCGGTATCGAGCAGGCGAACCGTATTCGGGCCAACAAGCTGCGCCCGCGTGCGCAGGATCTCCGCGCCGGCATTGGCGAGCCCCTTCTCGTAGAGGCCTTCAAGGCGCGTGATCTCCTGTTCCTTGGCCGCCACGAGCTTTTGCCAATCGAACCGGCTTTCACCGACGGTCCAACCGAAGCCGGCCGCATCCTCGAAATGTTCGGAATATTGCGACGCGTACACATAGAGCTTCTTCGGCACGCAGCCACGGATGACGCAGGTGCCGCCATAACGGAACTCTTCGGCGATCGCCACTTTCTTGCCGAGGCTCGCTGCCAACCGAGCGCTTCTGACGCCACCCGAACCGCCGCCGATTACGAAGAGGTCATAGTCGAAAGCGGGCATGGTGAACTCCTGAAGGTCGTGCAGACTGCAATTGGGATGATAGGGACACAATGCTATCGGCGTTTCGCCGACCGCATGCCCCGCCCGGGGTGGGAGCCCCGTCGCAGGCACATATAGGGTTGCACTGCGGAAAAAGAAAAGCCCGGATCGCTCCGGGCTCCTCAAAACGTGATGTGATTGCTCGACTGGCCCGAGGTTATTGGGCGGGCGTCTGGACCGTGCCTTCAACAAGTGCCGGGGCCGACGTGCCGACCTTGGCGTCGAGCGACTTGGTCGCTTCGGTGTTGAGGTCCCGCGAAACGCCGGCTGCCCAGATGTCGGCCGCCTTCAGCAATTCGCGCGAAGCGATCGGGCCATCATTCAGGAGCTTCTTGCCGGCGGTCGAGTTGTAGAACTCCGTGATGGCGTTCAACTCTTCGAGCGTAAAGGTCTTGGCGTAGATCGTCGCCGCCTCATGCTCGAGGTCGGCGCGGCGTGATGCCAAGGACAAAGCCTTTTCATCGACGGTCGCGGTGATCAGTTCCTGGAAGTTCGGCGAGGCCTGGATCAGGGTGTTCTTCAGACGCTCGGCCAGGTTCGGCAGGATGTTGTCGAAGTTGTTGGTCACACCGAGTGCGGCGATGGTCGCGCGAGCGGCCTTGACCTGGTCTTCAGACACGTCCTGAGCCTGGACCGCCGGAATGGATGCAGAAAGGAGAACCGCGGTGACTGCGAATGTGCGTACAAGACCTGCGAGTTTGTTCATTTTTATCCATGCTCCTGTGTTTGTCGCATGCTGCCCGGGCGATTGCCGCCGCCAGGCCCGCATGTGTGGTAACCTGTTTTCTTCACCGTTCCCTGCTCCTGGCGGAGCATTGGAAACCAGATCAAGACGCGGTCAGAATGCGTGCCTCTTCCGGTCCGGCAATAATTGCCAGCGACGCGATGCCGATGAAAAGCCCATGCTCGACGACACCGGGAATGGCATTCAGCTCTCCCGCGAGCGCATCTGCATCAGGAATACGGCCAAAAGATGCATCAAGAATGAGGTGTCCACCGTCGGTCTTGAATGGCCCGTCACCTGACTTGCGCACGGAGATATCGCCGGAAAGGCCGAGGCGCGAAGCCACCTTTTCGATGGCGATACGCGTCGCCACCTGCCCAAACGGATTGACCTCTATCGGCAGCTTGAACGCGCCGAGCACGTCGACGACTTTGGTTTCGTCGGCGATGACGATCATGCGCTTGGAAGCGGCCGCGACGATCTTCTCGCGCAGCAACGCGCCGCCGCCGCCCTTGATCAGTCGCAACTGGCCATCGACCTCGTCGGCGCCATCGATCGTCAGGTCCAGTTCCGGCAGCTCGTCCAGCGATTTCAGCTGCACGCCGAGCTCCAGGCAAAGACGCGCCGTGCGCTCGGAGGTCGGAACACCTTCGATGCGAAAGCCTGCAGAGACCTTCTCGGCCAAGAGCCGAACGAACTCCTCCGCAGTCGATCCCGTCCCGATGCCGAGCCGCATGCCGTCTTCGACATATTCGAGCGCCGCTGCCGCGGCTTTGATTTTCATTTGGCGGGCGTCCATACGCCAGTCGCTCCCTTTTGTTCACCGGATGTAGCTATGGTGACCCATCTTCTCCATCCGTTTTCCGCACAGACACTTACACGCCCGAAGCTGCAAACAAAAGCCAAAATCAGGGCCCCAGCCCGGATTCCTGGCCCGTTCCCACACACACTTGCCATTGCATTCTGCTGCAACTTCGCCTACCCGAACGGCAACTCTTTCCGGTTATGCGAGGTTCACCTCTTGTCTTCCCCCATTGTCGTCTTTGATCTCGACGGAACCCTTGTCGATACGGCGCCGGATCTGGTGGCGAGCCTCAACCATGCGGTGACCCAGGCGGGTGTCGAGCCGGTCACATACCGCGACCTCACCCACCTTGTCGGCCACGGTGCCCGCGCGATGATCGAGCGCACCTTCGCGCTTCGCAGCAAGCCGCTCGATGAGGATGCCCTCGCCTGGCAGATGAAGGAGTTCGTCGACTTCTACCATGGCTCCATGCCCGGTGATTCCCTGCCCTATCCCGGCATGCTCGACGCGCTCGACCGCCTGTCGGCGGCGGGCTTCAAGCTCGCGGTCTGCACCAACAAGCCGGAGATGCTGGCAAACCGGCTGCTCGAACGCCTCGGCCTCATCGATCGCTTCGCGGCGGTTTCCGGTGGCGACACGTTCGAAATCCGCAAGCCGAATGCCGACCACCTGCTGCGCACGATCGCCAATGCCGGCGGCAGTGCTGCGCATTCGGTGATGATCGGCGACAGCCTCAATGACATTCTGGTGGCCCGCAACGCCGCGATCCCATCGATCGCCGTGCCGTTCGGCTATTCCGACGTTCCGATCGAAAGCCTGGAGCCGACAGTGATCATCCGCCACTTCGACGAACTGACACCGGCGCTGGTCACTGGACTTTTCAACGGCAAGTGACGAATAGCACCCGCCGGGGCGGGTCACCTCCGGACCCGATCATTTTTGATCGACGGCAAGCGCGACGACGGTCGATGATCTTTGCGGAGCAGGTGTCGCAGGACTTCGCACCACCGTCGCCGCTTTCATGACGGCACGCCGGTTTCCCTTCGCGCCACCACAGCCAAAAGACGAAAAGACCCCCGCGGAGATGCTCCACAGGGGTCTTGCATTCTATGACCGAACGCAGCGCCGTTGGTTACTGCCTAATTCCTTAAATCGGATCCGATTTAAGGATAAAATTATGCAGCAAGTTTGAAGCGTTACAGCGTCCCTTGCGCGTCACATTTGACGCGCGGCGCTGTAGCGGCGACATGCCCGGATGTGTCTTACCCCTCGGCCCTGCGGGCGTTGCGGGTCGCGTCGAAGGCGCGGTCCATATACATATCGCGCTCATACACGTCGTCGAAATACTCGATGACACCGTCCTTGTTTGGCCAGGCGGTGAAGTAGGCGACGTAAACCGGAACCTTCTGCGGCACCTGCAGCGCCTTGTTGCTGCCACCGCCGATTTCCTTGCCGACATCCTCGACGCTGGTGCCGAGCACCGCCGCTGCCATCCGGCGCGGATCGGCAAGCCGCACGCAACCATGGCTCAGGGCACGCTGGTCACGCTTGAAGAAGCTCTTCGACGGCGTGTCGTGCATGTAGATGGCGTGCGCATTCGGGAACAGGATCTTCAACTCGCCAAGCGCATTGTCGCTGCTCGGCGGCTGACGTACGGCAACAGAGGCCGTCGATCCATTCCAGTTGACCGAAGATGACGGCACGGAACGGCCGCCGATCTCGACCTGGTAGCCCATCCGGTCGAGATAGCCGGGATCGTTGCGCAGCTTCGGCAGCATCTCATTGATGATGATCGACTGCGGCACGCCCCAGTAAGGATTGACCTCGACGGTCTGAATCTCGTCCTGGAAGAAATAGGTCTGGTTCGCCTTGGAGCCGACGACGACGCGCATGGAAAACTGCTCGGCGCCATTGTCGGTATAGGAGGCGGTAAAGGCCGGCTGGTTGATGAAGACATAGCGGTTGCCCAGACCATCGGGAAGCCACCGCGCCTGTTCCATGGCGACTTCGAGCTTGTTGATCTTGCTTGCCACGGTATCGCCGCCCGTCAGGATGCGCAGCGACGCCTGCCCGACGACACCATCGGCCTTCAGACTGTTTTCCTTCTGGAACGCTTCGACCAGCAGAACCAGCTCAGGCGTGTACTCAGGAGTTCCCTGATAGGCGGCGAGCACCGCAGCATGGTCCGCCTTCAGTGTATCAGAGCCTTTGATGCGGATCCCGGCGACAATGTTGGCAAGTTCAGGATTGCTCTGGCCCGGCTTCAGCAGCGTGCCCGGCGCGATTTCGACGCGCTGCTCCACGCTCTTTTCGGCACGAAGGCGCTCGAGTTCAACCGACAACGCGGCGAATTGTTCGCTCTTCGGGTTCTGATCGTTGAGCAGCGTGGCAACATCGGAGCTTGCCGACATCCTATCGAGGAAGGCTGAGAGATCGACGGTCTTGCGCTTGAAATCGTGATAGCCGGAGATCTTGTTGGGATCGATGCGGCCACGCACCGTGTCCTCGACATAGGAAAGCGTTGCCGCCGACAGCGCGATTTCGAACTGAACAAGTTCTTTTTCGCGCGCGATCATATCGCCGCGGTCGAAGTCATCAGCAGGCACCTGAACGGCATAATCCTGCGGATCGAGACCAACCTTTGCCGCATCGGCAAGAACGGCGATCGCCCCCTTTGCGCGCGCGTTGACACCGGTGCCCTCGATCCAGACGAAATCCGAACGCGAGCCGTAATGGGTCTCGATGGCTTTTGCCACATTCGAGGTCGTGCGAACCTCAACGTCAGGCATGAATTGACGGGCATCGGCGAGCGCCGCACGCAGCATCGGCGGCAGCGCTCCGTTGCGCACGGAACCGGTGACGACCGGATCGAGCAGCTTGCCGGTATCGACCCGGCGCAAGGGTTCCGCCTTGTAGGTATAATAGCGAGGGCCGGTCACCTTCGGCAGCGGCGTGGAGACCGTCCTCTCCTGCGGCTGGACCATGGAATCGATGCCAGGCAGCGGCTGGGTGGACTGCATTTCCTGCTGCGGCGTCTTCTTCTTGCCGCCACGGATAAAGTCCATCAACGTGATGGCCTCAGCCGGCCGCACATCGAAGGTTGCAATCGAACAGCCGCTCATGAGCGCTACGATCGCTGCCGTCTTGAAAATTCTCATGTGAAACTACGTCCCCGTATCGCGTTGTCGCCGAACTCGGCTTTAGCCAGATTCTCGCCACGCCCTCGTGCTCCAAAACTTATAGAAAAGGATGGTGAATGAAAAGGAAACGCGCCTGCCCGAACCTGCATGAAAACACCTCTGCGCAGTAAAAAAACCGCTTCATTTTCAGGACGTTCGAGAGCCCATAAAAATTTGATTTGCATCGACATTAATGCGGCAGCGACGCCTCCAGCCAGGCCAAGCCACCGTTGCGCGCGCCCAATGAAGATAACGAATGTGACTGAAACGCCACAAGGATTCCGGACCCGTGCTGCGCACGGCGAATCGCCCGTCACACGGCGACAAAAGCCGCTCTTGGTCGCAGGCCCACCTTTCAAACGATTGTAGCATTGCCACCGCCGGCGCCGCCTCTTTACAAGCCCTGCCAGCCGGGGCAGAGAGAGGCCCGGCACCTTGGGGAAGGGGCAGCCGGTTGCGACCGCGTCCCCTCGCCCAGACTTCATGAACCGCATGACGAAGGCAGGGATCACGATGACATCGACGCGCACGGAAACAGATACGTTCGGCCCCATCGAAGTGGCAAACGACCGCTACTGGGGCGCCCAGGCCCAGCGATCGCTCGGCAACTTCAAGATCGGCTGGGAAAAGCAGCCGGCTTCGGTCGTACGGGCGCTCGGCATCGTCAAACAGGCAGCAGCCCGCACCAACATGGCGCTCGGCCGCCTGGATGCGACCGTCGCCGATGCCATCGTGAAGGCATCGCAGGAAGTCATCGACGGCAAGCTCAACGACCATTTCCCGCTGGTCGTCTGGCAGACCGGCTCCGGCACCCAATCGAACATGAACGCCAACGAGGTGATCTCCAACCGCGCCATCGAGCTGCTCGGCGGCGTCATGGGCTCGAAGAAGCCGGTGCACCCCAACGATCATGTCAACATGAGCCAGTCGTCGAACGACACCTACCCGACGGCCATGCACATCGCCTGCGCCGAGCGCGTGATCCATGACCTGCTGCCGGCGCTCAAGCACCTGCACAAGGCGCTCGAAACCAAGGTCAAGGCATTCGACCACATCATCAAGATCGGCCGCACCCACACCCAGGATGCAACCCCGCTGACGCTTGGCCAGGAATTCTCCGGCTATGCCGCGCAGGTCGCCTCCTCGATCAAGCGCATCGAAATGACCCTGCCTGGTCTTTGTGAACTGGCCCAGGGCGGCACGGCTGTCGGTACCGGCCTCAACGCCCCGATCGGCTTTGCCGAAAAGGTCGCCGACGAAATCGCCAAGATCACCGGCATCGCCTTCACCACGGCGCCGAACAAGTTCGAGGCGCTTGCCGCCCACGATTCGATGGTGTTCAGCCACGGCGCGATCAACGCCGCTGCCGCCGCCCTCTTCAAGATCGCCAACGACATTCGCTTCCTCGGCTCCGGCCCCCGCTCGGGCCTCGGCGAACTCTCACTTCCGGAAAACGAGCCGGGCTCGTCGATCATGCCGGGCAAGGTCAACCCGACCCAGTGCGAGGCGCTCACCCAGGTCTGCATCCAGGTCTTCGGCAACAATGCCGCACTGACCTTCGCTGGCAGCCAGGGCCATTTCGAACTGAACGTCTTCAACCCGCTGATGGCCTACAACTTCCTGCAGTCGGTGCAGCTGCTCGCCGATGCCGCGCTCTCCTTCACCGACAACTGCGTTGTCGGCATCGAAGCCCGCGAAGACAACATCAAGGCGGCACTCGACCGCTCGCTGATGCTGGTGACGGCACTGGCGCCGAAGATTGGCTACGACAACGCGGCAAAGATCGCCAAGACGGCCCACAAGAACGGTACGACACTGCGCGAAGAGGCCGTCGGCGGCGGCTACGTCACCAATGAAGAGTTCGACGCGGTCGTGCGTCCGGAAACGATGATCAGCCCGGCCTGATCCGTTTATCCCTGCCGCGGCGCCTTAACCGGCGTCGCGGCACGGCTCTCGCCCCGGATTGACAGGACAGCGCTTTGCCTGCCTTAAGTCGAATTGTCCTCTTTCGCAGAACCAATCATTAAGACTTCGCAAATCATTTGCCCCTAAAAATCAGTACCCGTAAGCAATGAGTAATATTGGGGGTTTGCGGATGCAAACGGCCACCTCTGGAAAAACACAAGCTCCTGATATCGCAGCGCAAGTGACCCATGCGATGCGGATGATGGGCGTATCGCCGATACCGCGCAATTACGAGCTCTATTACGAAGCCTATCTGGGTTCCAACCCGCAACTGTCCAAGGAGCTTGCAGCCCTCGGCAGCCGCGCGACCCAGGAAGAACTCGACGCGATCGGCGCGCAGTATTTCAGCCATATCCACCGCTCGACCGGTATCGAGCGCGCGCACACCAGCCTTGCCACCAAGCTGGCCGAGCTGGTCAACCTGTTGAAGGACGAGCAATATGCGCTCGAGAACTACAACAAGGTTCTCGACGAAGCCTATGTCAACATAACCAGCAAGAGTGCCTCCAGCGCCGACATCCTGCGCCATGCCATCAGCATCCTCACGGAAGCGACCGTCGACACGATGAGCCAGGGCAAGGAACGCGTGCAGACTGTCGTGCAGAAGTCGTTCGAGATGGAGGTCATCCGCCAGGAACTCGACGAATACAAGCGGATTGCCAATACGGATTCGCTGACGCGGCTGGCCAACCGTCGCGCCTTCGACGACAATCTCGCCGCCGTCTACAACAACGATCACGAGAAGAACTTCACCGGCCTACTGGTTGCGGATATCGACCACTTCAAGAAGGTGAACGATACCTTCGGCCACCCCGTCGGCGACAAGATCCTGGCGACGGTCGGCAGCGTCATCCGCGCCAATGTCCGGCGCGACGCCTTTGTTGCGCGCACCGGCGGCGAGGAATTCGCCATCATCCTCAACGACAGCAGCCAGGAGGAATGCCTGCAGGTTGCCGATCGCATTCGCACGGTTCTGGCCGGAACGCCCTTCCGAAATTCCAAGACCGGGGTCAACTACGGCCCGATCACCCTATCCGTCGGCGTGTGCATGGCGACCGCCGCCGAGGATGCGGTCGACCTCTACAACAAGGCAGACATCGCGCTCTACTCCGCCAAGAATGCCGGCCGCAACAGGACGATGCTGTTCGAAGACGGCATGCGCAAGGAATCCGGCCGCAACTGGCTGATCTACCGACGCTAGCAAGCAACGGCAATCCCCTCGTGAGATGGCGCCGCATGGGCGCCATTTTCGTTTCAGCACCCCGGTTCCCTTGGAAACAGCCAGATCGATCGATCGGCAAGGCGATGTCGTCCGGCTGCATCTGCATGGCCAACGAGGATGTCGAGCACCTCTACGCCGATGTCCAGATCGGCGCGACGGTTGTCATTCGCGACTGATCGATCAGTCATGGCACGTCCACGGTCAGCGTTACCCTATCGACAGGCGGAAGAACCCGCCTGCCTGGCAATGGCAATCAGTTCCGGCCGGTACTCGAAATGTATGGTGTCGAAATGGTACCAGCGCCCGCCCCAGATGAAACCGTGCTCCTCGAAGATCTCGATGATTTCGAGCGGATAGCGGTTGCGGTAGGGCGCCGTTCCGATCTTGCCCCTGCCCGCCCAGCGCCAGTAATCGGCAAAGCCGGTATTGAGATCGATCGCGGCGCCGAAGCTGTGCACCGAGAGCGTGCGCGCGCCGGCGATATGGCGCCAGTTGAAGGTGCCGGCATTTGGTACGAGGTACCGCTTCAGCTTGGGGCGTGAAGCGAGTTCCGCCTCGACCGCTTGCAGAGCACTGGCCACACCGTGCCTTCCGGTCACGCTGAGTCGCTCCCCGAACCAGTCTACCGTGACAAGATCGCGCCGGACGCGCGCAGCGCTGTCGCCATAGAGGCGTTTCATCAAGGCTTCGCTGCGGATGCGCCCCGGATCGAAATCAACAGCCGGCGGCTTGGCACAAGGGCCAAGCGGATAGATCTGAGAAAGACTGTCCTCGATATCGCCCACTTCGAGCTTTTCCACATGGCTCTTCAGCCTGCCGTCATCGATCGGCAGCGCCGCTCCGCCGTCGCGCAGGATCAGCGCCCCGTCGCCGATCTCGGCAATCGCCTCCGGATAGGCCTTGGCAAGCAGCGCAAGTTTCTCGCTCAGCGTCGGCTCGGCGGCCAGGGCGTTGCTGACGCATGCCGAAAGAAGCAACGCGGCCGCACCAAGATATGCGCTCGAAGGTCGACGTCGCATCACATTTCCATCGCTTGGGTTGCGTCGGCTCGGCGAAAGGTCCGCGAACCCGCTCGGCTATATAACCTACCACATGGTCTTGGCGGCGCGCTCGGGCCATTCGCGATCGTAGGTATCCCGGTCGAAATCGGCCTTGGCAGCCTTCAGCAACATGCCGGGTGTGGGAAGCGCCGCAGGGTCGATGAAGCGTTCCGGGTTCCAGATCTGCGATCGCATCAAAGCGCGCGCGCACTGGAAATAGACCTCGCCGATGGTCACGACGATGACGCTGCGCGGGTTCTTGCCGTCGACCTCGAAGGAGCCGGTCAGAGCCGGATCGATGTTGACGACGGCGGTGCCGTTGATGCGCATGGTGGTGTTGGATCCCGGCACCAGGAACATCAGCGCCACGCGCGGATCGCGCACGATGTTGGCAAGCGAATCGACGCGGTTGTTGCCGCGCCAGTCGGGCATCAGAACGGTTTTGTCGTCGGCAATGCGGACGACGCAATCGTCGTCGCCGCGCGGAGAACAGTCGAGCCCTTCCGGACCGACGGTTGCAAGCGCTGCAAAAGGCGAAGCCTCGATCATCTGGCGGTACTCTGCGGTCAGCGCCTCGGTAACCTTTGCCACCGATGCCTCGCTGACGCGCCCGTAAAGTGCGTTCAATTCCTCGATCGAAGTGATGACCGACATGCCGTCCTCCCGCAAGCGCACGATAGCCGCATGTCGAAATCGTTATCCGGATTCATGCAGCCAATCCGATATCAGTAGCGACGCTCGCGCCTCTGGAAAGGCGGGCAGCACCGCAGACCGAAGTAATCCTTTCGACGGATAGCATGACGGGCATATGACGGCATCTGCGAAATTGGCCGAGACCGTATCAGGTGCGAGAACCCAGATGCACTGCAGACTTTTCGAGCCGCATTGCCTCAGCAGCCTTTCGATCCTCGCCATGGACGAAGGCGTTGATCCTGTCGATCACCGGAACTGCCGACACGATGCGGCGATGGCCGTAGCCGTTCGCCCAGTGAAGTTCGACATTGGGTCCGGCAGCGGCATAGCGGCGCGCATGTTCGGCCGAAACCTCCTTGTCGTCTTCCGCATGGATGATCAGTGTCGGCACGGCCCGCACCTCAAGGATCTTGGCCGCATCGAAATCTTCCAGCCGGCGGCCCGACAGTCGTTCAACGACGGCTTCGAAAGCCCTCTGTGTCTTGGACGAGAGTCGAAGAACTTTGCCGAAACCCTTGAAAAGCCAGGTCATCTCGCTCGGGGCACCGATCAGGACGAGTTTCTTCGCCACATGGCTCGGCACGTCGCAAACGACGCCGCCAGCCGCACAGGCAAGGCTTGCGCCGCCAAAGGAATGGCCGACGCTGACGTCGAAGCCGCCGAAATGTCGCCAGGCGGCATCGATGGCCCGAACGGCGGCAGGCATGGTCAGCGTCCGCCCCGGCGAGGCGCCATGCCCCGGCCAGTCGAGCGTCACCACCTCGGCGCCACCGGCAACCAGGCCCTCGATCATGGCGGCGAGATAGTCGCTGCGCGAGCCCCAGCCGTGGACCAGCAGCACGCGCTTGGCGTTGGCGGCATTGCGTGAGCTCGTGAAATGCCGGGCCATGACCCAACCGCCGGCGTAGGAAAGCGTCACCGGCTTGCCCTTGGCAATGACCGGGACGGCTGCGGCAAGGGCCGCACGTTCCTTGGCGCTCTTCGGCTTGCGGCCGGGCGTGACGCTGAACAGTTTGAACGCAAGCCGGCCGGCGGCCTCGGGAGAAATGACCGACACGCCGGCAAGCGCATGGCGGATGACCTTGATCGCAAAGGATGCCATAGTGAGAATCTCTTAATATGTTCAATGCTGAACATTATTGTACAACGATGAACAAAAAGCAAGTGACGAACGAACAGCATCATTTCCCCTGGGACCACCCGCGTTTTCGCAGCTGGATTGCCGTTGCGCGCGCCTGTCAGTTGATGCAGCAGACCATGACGCGGTCGCTGGCGCATCTCGACATCAAGCCGCCGCATCTCGACATCCTGATCAACCTCTACCGCTTCGACGGAATCTCGCAGCAGGAGCTTGCCCGCAAGCTGCTGGTGGGACGGTCCAACATGAGCATGCTGCTGCCGCAACTGGAGAAACGCGGGCTGATCGAGCGCCGCGGCGACGACAAGGACAAGCGCGTCCTGCGGCTGTCTCTGACGCCGACCGGGCGCACGCTGACCGAAGAGGCGATGGAGGTTCAGACCGGCCTCATCGAAAAGTCGATGGAGGGCGCGCCGCTCGAGGATTGCATGATCGTGGCGCAATCCATGGAGCGGTTGATCGCGGTTCTGCTGAGGGACGAGAACGAGCTCGCCTGACACCCGTGCCGGGCGTGAGCCAGTTTTAGCTGGTTGTGCTTTCCTGCGCCTCGTGCGCTTCCGCCTCCGCCCGCTCACGCGCCGTTCTCGGGGCGATGAACAGCGGCACGGCAACGACACCGGCAGTCAACAGCACGACCACCTGCGTCAGGCCGTTCGCGTTCGATGCCTCGGCCAATAGACCGTCTCCTTTTCAAACGGTTCAGCGTGGCTTTTCGGCCTTGTCGCGCGACATGCCCTTGTCGGCGAGCTCCTGCTCATAGGCGGCAAAAAGCTCTTCGCCCTTCTCGCCGAGTTCGCGCAGATAGGTCCAGGTGAAGATGCCGGTGTCGTGCAAATCGTCAAAGCCGATGCGCACGGCGTAGTTTCCGGTCGGCTGCACCGAGATGATCTGGACGTTGCGCTTGCCCGGTACCGTCACCCGCTGGCCTGGCCCGTGTCCCTGTACTTCGGCAGACGGCGAAAGCACGCGCAGCATCTCCGCCGAAAGATCGAAGGATGCACCGTCGTTGAAGGCGACGACGAGGCGGTGGCGGTCTTTCGATACGCGCAGTTCCGTCGGCCAGAATTCGCTCATGATGTCTGCTCCTGTTTTCAAGCCCACGCCTACAGCGCCGCGCGTCAAATATGACGCGCAAAGGACGCTGTAACACTTTAGGCCCGCTGCATAGTTCCTTAAATCGATTCCGATTTAAGGAACTATGCAGTAGCTGAAGAATCGCTCGCCGAGAATTACCCGGCTTTTCCGATCAACACTTTGCGACATGATGCGCCTTGACGCGACCACGTTTGCTGGCGACATTGAAGGGGCTGGGAGAAAGACGCTTGAACACAGCAGCGATAATGAGAACCGGCGCAACGGCGCTAGAGGATAGAACCGCCCCGATGATCGATCCGTTCGGCCGGGCGATCACCTATCTGCGCGTGTCCGTCACCGATCGCTGCGATTTCCGCTGCACCTACTGCATGGCGGAACACATGACCTTTCTGCCGAAGAAGGACCTTCTGACGCTGGAAGAACTCCACCGGCTCTGTTCCGCCTTCATCGCCAAGGGTGTGCGTAAGCTAAGGCTGACTGGTGGCGAGCCGCTGGTGCGCAAGAACATCATGTTTCTGGTGCGCGAACTCGGACGCGAGATCGAGGCTGGACGCCTCGATGAGTTGACGCTGACGACAAATGGTTCTCAGCTTGCGAAACATGCCGCAGAACTGGCCGATTGCGGCGTGCGGCGTATCAACGTCTCGCTCGACACGCTCGACCCGGCGAAATTCCACCAGATCACCCGCTGGGGCGATCTCGGCAAGGTGATCGAAGGCATCGACGCCGCTCAGGCGGCCGGCATCAAGGTCAAGATCAATGCCGTCGCGCTCAAGGGTTTCAATGACGCCGAAATCCCCGACCTGATGCGCTGGGCGCATGGTCGCGACATGGATCTGACGCTGATCGAAACCATGCCGATGGGCGAGATCGAGGAAGACCGCACCGATCACTACATGCCGTTGTCTGAAATGCGCCGGCAGCTCGAAGAGCGGTTCACGCTCGCCGACATCGCCTACAAGACCGGCGGGCCCGCCCGTTATGTGGAGGTTGCCGAGACCGGCGGCCGCCTCGGCCTCATCACGCCGATGACCCATAATTTCTGCGAAAGCTGCAATCGCGTCCGGCTGACCTGCACCGGCACGCTTTACATGTGCCTCGGCCAGAACGACGCCGCCGACCTGCGCACCGCACTGCGGGCTTCCGACGACGACACCTATCTCGGCCAGGTGATCGACGAAGCCATCGGGCGCAAGCCCAAGGGCCACGACTTCATCATCGACCGCGAGCACAACCGCCCCGCCGTTGCCCGCCACATGAGCGTTACCGGCGGCTGAGCCGCCATCGAGGTCGCAGATGTCTCCGCCCCTCATCCGCCTGCCGGCACCTTCTTCCCGCCAGCGGGGAGAAGGGAACCTGTAGCAACGCTCTCGCATCCCTTGAGCCTTGAGATGCCTCGCCTTTCGCGCATTGATCAGGTACTGCGCAGACCGAATGAGAGATAGCTACGGCCGAAACGCCAAGCTTGGCCACGGCAATGCACACCATCGAAAACCTATGGCGGGACACGTCCCCTCGCCCCGCCTGCGGGGAGAGGGTTAGGGTGAGGGGCAACCGGCACGCTCTGCCGGCGACAACTCAAGCCGCGTAGATCGACCCGTAACCGCGGCCATAAGCCTGGCCGGCGACCGCCGACGTACCGGTCTTGAAGCGCTCGATCTTTTCGTTGAGCGCCTCGACCTGGCGGCGCAGGCCGTGGATCTCGGCGGTGTTTTCCTCCACCATTGCCGCGTTCTGCTGGGTGATCAGCTCGACCTCGTGCACCGCCGAATTGACCTCGTTGAGGCCGGTATACTGGTCGGCGGCCGCGGCCTCGATGTTGCTGACGAGCTGGTGGATAGTGCCGATGTGGTTGTTGATGACGGTAAGCGCGTCACCGGTCTCCTGCACCAGCGCCACGCCGCTTCTGACCTGCGCCGAGCTTTCGGAGATCAGGCCCTTGATTTCGCGCGCTGCCCCGGCGCAACGCTGGGCGAGTTCCCGCACCTCCTGTGCCACGACCGCAAAGCCGCGACCCGCCTCGCCTGCCCGTGCCGCCTCGACGCCGGCATTGAGCGCCAGAAGGTTCGTCTGGAAGGCAATCTCGTCGATGACGCTGATGATCGTGCTGATCTTCTCGGACGAGCGGTTGATCTCCGCCATCGCGTCGATCGCCTTGGCGACGACCTGGCCGGAATGCTTGGCGTAGGAATTGGTCTCATCGACCGAGACGGTGGTCTTGCGGGCGCTTTCCGCCGTCGAACGAACGATCTCGGTCAGCTGGCGCAGGGCGCGCGAGCTTTCCTCGAGCGCTGCGGCCTGCTGCTCCGTCCGCCGCGCCAGGTCGTCGGCCGAAGCCGACAGGTTGCTGGTGCCGCCGGTGATCTCGCCGGTCACCATACGCACGTCGCTGAGCGTGGCGCGCAGCGCCTCGACCGCGTTGTTGTAGGTGCGCGCCATGATCACGTAGTCGGCCGGCAGGTCTTCTGCCATGCCTTCTTCGAGGTTGCCGGCGGCAAGCTCAGCCAGAACGTCCGAAAGCGCGTTCAGCGCCTGCATCTGCTCGGCCTCGATCCGGGCGCGCTCTTCGGCCCGACGGGCTTCCTCTTCCGCCGAAAGCGTGCGGGCGGCTTCCGCCTCCCGTCCCAGCCGGACGTTTTCGACGGCGTTGTCGCGGAACACCGCCACCGAGCGCACCATGTCGCCGATCTCGTCGCCGCGGTTGCGGCCTTCGATCGCCACGTCGAGATCGCCGTCGGCAAGCCGGGTCATCGTCTCGGTCACGCGCTTCAGCGGACCGCGCAGGGTTTCGACCAGCATCAGGCCGCCGATGATCGCAAGCAGCGTACCGGCCACCATCGCCACGATCGACATATTGGCCGAACGTTGGCTGTCGAGCTTGCCGGCCTCCTGGGCGCTGCTGACGAAGCTTTCGAGCGTCGCGCTCGCGCCGGCAACCAGCGTCGAGGCGGCGGCCTTGGCTTCCTGCCAGCGACCACCGACGTCGATCAGGGCGGCAGTGCCCTTGTCGATGTTGTCGAGCGAAGGCTTGAGCTTGGCCGGCAGATCACGCAAGGCAGCATTCTTGCCGCCAAGCTCTGACAGTTTCGCCGCACTGTCGCGAACCGCCTGAATATCGGCCATCACCAGATCGCGGCTTTCCGCGTCGAGCTTGCGGTGCAGTTCGCTGATATGCAGCCGCGTGCTGTCGAGGCCCTTGAAGGTGTCGCCCATCAACGCGATCAGCGTCTTCAGCTGCGAGATTTCGCTGTCCATGCCGACAAAGCGCTTGGCAGCCGTGTCGGAATTCTTGGCCGCTTCCTTGGCGAAATCGGCCTCGTATTTCGAGAACTTGCTGAGGATCGGCACAAGCGCATTCTTCTTGGCTTCGCTGTCTTCAGCGCCGGCAAGAATCGCCTGGACCTTCAGCGCCAGGTCCTTCAGCTCGGCAATCGGCTTCTGAACCTTTTCCGACGCGATCGTCTCGGCTTCCTCGATCTGCTTGATGAGGTGCGGCAGCAGCTTGCCCGCCTGATCGATCTTGGCGTCGGCGTTGGCAGCCATCGTCACCGGCAGGCGGAATTTCTTGATTCGCTCGGCGACACCCTGGTAGGCGGCGGCATCGAAGAGCAGTGCCTTGGCAAAAGCTTCCTTCTCACCCGATTCCTTGCGGATGATGTCGATCTGCTTGTAGGCGCTGTTGCCCTGCGCCGTCATGTCGGTCAGCGCCGCCTCGAGCGAAGCCGTCACCTGATCCTGCTCGACCTTGATCGACCAGAGCTTTTCGGTCTGGGCCCGCATTGCTTCACCCAGCGACAGTACGGAGGCGATCTCGGACCTGTCCGCCTCACGTGTCAGCAGGCCGTCGAGGGCGCGAACCCCGCTCTCCTGTTCATCGATCTGGGCACTCAGCGCCCCTCTCGTATCCTCGCTCGGCGCATCGGCAAAAGTCTGGAGCGCGCTGCGCAGCGCCTGGAAATCCGAGAGATTGTTGATGGTTTCGCGCGTCACGGTCATGTGGCCGTTGAGCGTTCGTGCGGTGAAGAAGCCAACGAGACCGATACCCGCGATCAGAGCGACCAGCGGAACCACGAAGAGCAGAACCTTGGTGACGATGCGCAGGCGCTGTAAGAGACGATCGATGAAAGACATTGCGGACCCCAGATTATTCTTATGAGAGACATGTCCGCGCGGTGGCTTCTTCTTGCTGGAAGCATGGGGTGAAATATCGGCGGAAGCACCTCCCAGGCACCGACCGACACTTCTGGAATGGCGCGCCGCCAAGGTTCTGACGCACACCACCCACCGATCGCGTCATGCGATTGGAAGCGGAATCATCGGGACGATAGGCAGCGAAACTTAAGATTCCGCGAATAGAAACCGGTCCGGGAGACCGTGCTTTCTGCGCGGCGAACAGTCTTCATCACGATTGATCTCGCCAACACCCGGAAGTTCTACTTGCGATGGAAGAAAAATCGCCAGCTGGCGGGTTGGTGTTTGCACAAAATGGCGGCCGATGCTTAAACGGTAAACGACGTCCGACAACGGATTCGCCTTTGCCACCGGCCGTCAGGTTCCCGCCCGATTCGGCGCCGCAGGACAGCCAGCATGCAATCCTCCAGCAATTTCCGCGGCATCGTCTTCATGTGTCTGGCAATGGTCGCCTTCTCCTGCAACGACGCATTGGTGAAATCGGTGACCGGGGCGATGAATGTCGGCCAGATCATGTTCGTGCGCGGGCTGCTGACCACCTTGATGGTAATCGTCATTGCCAGGCATTTCCGGGCATTTCGTCCGCTTCGCACCATCATGAAGCCGGTCATCATCCTGCGCATCGTCATGGAGGCGCTGGCATCCATCACCTACATCTCGGCGCTCGGGCAAATTCCCCTCGCCAATGCATCGGCGATCATGCAGGCGCTGCCGCTGGCCGTAACGCTCGGCGCCGCCGTGTTCCTCGGCGAACCGGTCGGATGGCGGCGCTGGACCGCCATCTTCGTCGGCTTCATCGGCGTGCTGATCGTGCTTCGCCCAGGCCCCGAAGGCTTTACATCAGCCGCACTCACCGTCGTTGCCTGCGTCTTCTGCACCGCGACGCGCGATCTCTGCACCCGTCGCATCGACCACGACATCCCCTCGCTCTACATAACGGTGACAACGGCGCTTGTGACGACATTGGTCGGCGCCGCATTGATCGTACCGCTTGGCGGCTGGCAGTCGATGTCCTCGACCACGCTGACCCACGTCGCCGCCGCCAGCCTGCTCCTGATGGTCGGATACCAGACGATCGTGCTTGCCATGCGTGGCGGCGATATCTCAGTTATCGCGCCCTTTCGCTACACCAGCCTGCTGTTTGCGATCGCGATCGGCATTTTCTTCTTCTCGGAAAAGCCGGATGCATGGATGCTGGTTGGTGTTGCGGTCATCATCGGCTCGGGCCTTTACACCTTCTATCGCGAGAGCCGGCGCGGCAGGAAGCCGGTTGCACAAAGCTCCCTGACCGGACCGCTCGAATAGGAACGAAGAAACCTCGATGCCAACAGTCAAGACGTCAGATGCGAGACATCCATTGTGGCCGGCCGTCGTCCTTGCCGGCGGACTTTCGCGTCGCATGGGGCGGCCGAAGTCCGACTTGCTTCTGGACGGAAAGACGATGCTGTGGCGGATCGTCGAGAGGCTCCAGCCTCAGGTCGCCAGCGTCGCCATCAATCTCAACGGCGCCGGCGAGCGGGCGGCGATCGAGGGGCATCCGGTGATTTGCGATACCGTGCCCGGCTTTCTCGGTCCGCTTGCGGGTGTGTTGACGGCGATGCGCCACGCGGCCGCCGCCACGCCGACAGCGACGCATGTCCTCGTCGTGCCGACGGACACGCCCTTCTTCCCGCATGACCTCGCTCAACGCCTGACCGATGCGATGACGGGACGCGAGCAGATTGCCGTTGCGTCATCCGATGGTGCGCTGCATCCGCTCTTTGCACTCTGGTCCGTCGGGCTCGCCGACGATCTCGAACACTGGCTCACGACGGATCCAAAACGCCGCGTGCGCACCTTCATCGAGCGCCATCCATCCGTCACCGTCGACTTTCCGATGACAACGACGACCAGCGGACTGTTCGATCCCTTCTTCAACATCAACACGCCGGATGATCTGCTGCGGGCAGAGGAATGGCTGGGCATTCTTGGGGAGAACAGCGCATGACTGCGACGAAAATTTTCGGCATCGCGGGCTGGAAGAATTCCGGCAAGACCGGACTAATGGTTCGCCTCGTCACCGAATTGACGCAGCGTGGATATGTCGTATCGACCGTCAAGCACGCCCATCATGACTTCGACATCGACAAGGTCGGGGCCGACAGTTTCCGCCACAGGGAAGCAGGCGCCCACGAAGTCACCATCGTTTCAGGCACACGCTTTGCGATTATGCATGAATTGCGTGGTGCACCGGAGCCGAGCTTCGAAGACATCCTCACCCGGCTCGCCCCTTGCGATCTCATTCTGGTCGAAGGCTACAAGCGCGAGCCGATCTCCAAGATCGAGGCCCGTCGGCTCGAATCGGCGAACCGCGAGCCCTTGGCGCCCACCGATCCGCACATCTGTGCCATCGCCGCCGATCACCCGGTCACGGACAGCGACCTGCCGGTCTTCGATCTCGACGACACTGCGACCATCGCCGATTTCGTGGAGAAGGTTACGGGGTTGTTGCCCAAAAGCGACGCTTCCTGACCAGGCTTCAACGCTTCAAGGCGTCGCAATACTCTTTCGGCAACGCGGCGAGCGCCTGTTGCACCTTTACAGCGCTGCGCGCCAAATATGGCGCGCCAAGGACGCTGTAACACTATAAATTTGCTGCATAATTCCTCCTTAGATCGATTCCGATTTAAGGAATTATGCAGTAGCATTCCCTGAGCGGCGGCCTAGCGACACCACCTGACAGCAGCCGCAGCGTCATCAATCCTTCGGCAGCGCATCGATCGCCGGTTGCGCCTCAGTAATGCCCTGCGCAGCGGCCTTGCCGTACCAGCGTGCTGCCGCCAACAGATCCTTGTCGACCCCGAGGGCGTTGGCGTAGGCCACTGCGACGTTGAACTGCGCCTTGCCGTGACCCTGCTCGGCTGCCTTCAGGAACCAGCCGAAGGCCGCTGCCGGGTCACGATCGACGCCGGAGCCGATCGCATAAGCGACGCCAAGATTGTGCTGTGCAAACTCGTAGCCTTGCTCCGCCGAGAGCGTGTAGAGCCGCGCCGCCTCCTTCGCGTCGCGCCCCACGCCTCGGCCATCTTGATACATCACCGCCAGATTGTATTGACCAGCAGCATCGCCTGTATCGGCCACCGTGCGGAACCATTGTGCTGCGGCCGCCTGATCCTCTGCGACACCGATACCGCTGACATACATCAGGCCAACGTTTATCTGCGCAAACTTGTGCCCTTGCTCCGCCGCCTGAATCAAGAGTCCGAACGCCTTTGCCTGATCCTGCGGCACACCCTCGCCCTTGCCGTAGATCATACCCAGTCGGAACTGCGCCCGCGGAAAGTTCTGTGCAGCGGAAAGGCGATACCAACGGAGCGCCTCTTCAAGATTTCGCTCGACGCCTTCGCCCCTGAAATACTGCTGTGCCAGCTCGTACTGCGCCATGGCATGCCCGCTCTCAGCGGCCCGCCTGTACCACTTGAAAGCTTCGGTCTCGTTCCGGGCCACACCGCGGCCCTCCATCAGCATTCCCGCCAAATTGTATTGCGCCGGCACGTTGCCGCCTTCGGCGGACTTCTGAAACCAGCGAAACGCTTCAGTATCATCCTGCTTGGCGCCTTGGCCGGTGAAGTAGGACCAGGCGATGAGAAACTGGGCGTAGATGTCCCCTTTCTCCGCTAGCGCTCTGTCTTGATCGGTAGGGATGGGGGGCATTTCCGCCAGCGCGGGGGAAACGGAGAGGCCGAAGGCGAGCGCGGCAACAAGGCCGAAGACGGCGGGTTTCATCCATTCCTCCCGAGGCAAACCGTTCAATACGAACATTAAGCAACGAAAGGTTGATTCGACAACGAATTTCCCCTCTCCAGCGAAACATCGCACTCCATCCTCTCGCGCGCTCATCCTGCCGAAGGGCCGAGACAATGCTGACGTTCGCCGCACTCACCCATTGTCGGCCGTCAATTCGTGGCGCCGACGGTCATCTCATCGGGAATGTCGTTGAGGCGGACGAAGCTGTAGCCCTTGGCTTTCAGGTCGAGAATACCGCGTGCGACGCCGGCGCCGGCGGTGTGCGTCGGCTGGTTGATGTGAGCGATGACGACATCACCGTCCTGGGCGTTGCGGATACGCTTCTCGGCCATGGCCGCCCCCAGCAGCGAGCCGCCGTCGCCATTCACGGAATAGCCCGCGATACGGTAGCCCATCTCGCGGATCTGGCTCATCGAGGAATGGCTGTATTTCGCCGTCGCGCCGCGGAACCAGCGCGGTGCCGCGAGGCCATGCGCCCTGATCGCTGCCGCCCCGCCTTCGACTTCGGCCGCAACGGCCGCGCTCGAGCCGGCGGCGGCCAGCCCATAGACGGAAACCTTGACGTCGATCGGCGGCACATGCATGGCGCCGTGATCTTCGATTTCGAAGAGATCCGGGTGCGCCTTCATCACCTCGACCACCAGCCCGTTGCGCTTCAGCCAGCGCGCCGTCACGAAGATCGTCGCAGGGATGCGGTTCTCGATCAGGGTGCCGAGGATACGCATGTCGGTCGCGCCGCTGCAGGCGTCGAGCGTCAGCGCCACGCGCGGCGGCTGGTCCTTGCCCGCGGGATTGCTCGGAAGCCGCAGGTCCGGCTCGACAAGCGCCGGCGCCGCATGGGCGGACTGGGCAAGCAGGGCAAGGGAGGCAATCAGAAGAGCGGCGGTTTTCATGGCAATCCGGAAGAAGAAGAAGAAGAAGAAGATGACTGAAACGGAAACGGCAGAAACCCGCCCTGTGACAGGCGGGTTTCCTAGGCGTTGCACGGGCGGTCGTGCCCGAGGCTTGATCAGCGCTGGGCGACCGGGCGAACCAGCGGCGTGACGCGGCGAATGGTAACGCGGCGGTTCTGCTGCTCGGCTTCCTCAGTGCGAACCTTCAGGAAGCGCTCGCCATAGCCCTGCGTCACCAGGTTTTCGGCAGGAATGCCGTAGACCTCGGTGAGCAGCGAGGCAACCGATTCGGCGCGCTGGTCCGAAAGCACCAGGTTCGAGCGGTCCGAGCCGACGGCGTCCGTATGGCCTTCGATGAAGAAGGTTTCACCCGGATCCTTGGCCAGCACCTTCTCCATGGCAGCGGCTACGCCGCGCATGGTCTTTGCCTGCGACATCGACACTTCCGCGCTGCCCGTCGGGAAGGTGATGGTGTCGAGGTCGATGCGGCGGACCTTGTCGCGCAGGCGTGCCGAGTGACGGACCTCGTCGATCGAATAGACGCGCTCGACGCGCTCCACCGGCGGCTCGGCCAGGAAGTCGTAGTAGTCGCGGCCAGGATCGTCGGAAACATCGGCGATATAGTCGCGAACCGGGATGCGCAGGCGCATCGGCGGCAGCTCGTAACCAACGTCGATGATCGCCGGACGCGGGCCTTCGTCACGCTCAGGTGCGTAGATCATCAGGTACTCGTTGCCGTCACGATCGACACGCGAACGCTGCAGGATGTCGCCGTAGCGATTGTAGATCGTGACGATCTGGTAGCCGCCGGGGCGAACGATGGTTTCGCGGGTACGGCCACGCGGCAGCTGGTCGTAGTAGGTCTCTTCCGCATCGCGACGAAGGCGCGGGCGGTCGTCGCCACGAACGAAGATCTGGTCGCCGACGCCAAGAATGACGCGGTTGTCGATCTCCTGAATCACTTCCACATTGGTGATGTTGTTGGTGACGTTGTTGACCGTCGTGTTGTTGTTGATCACCGTGTTGTTGATGACGGTGTTGTTGACGATGTTGGTCGTCTCCGGCACCACGAATACGGGCGCTTCATCGATGCGTGTGCCTTGCTCGGTCAGGTTCGCCTCGATCTTCTGCGGCAGGTCGGCCTGGATTTCGGCCGGCATCAGCGCCTGCGCTGCGGCGTCATCGGCCGGCGGCGGAGCGCTTTCCTCCTGTGCACGCAGTTCTTCGCGCAATTTCTGGCGGTCTTCGCGAGCCTGGTTGCCGCCGACGTTGTCGGCATCCTTGTCGCTGTCGAGAACGGCCGCACCGTTTTCGACCGGAAGCACGACGGTCTCGTCAGTCGCCGCAGGATCTTCGGCGATCTTCAGCTTTTCTTCCTCGGTGCGGGTATCGACCACTTCCGGTACCGGCTGGACCTGCGGCTGCTGTTCGGCCGTCGCCGGCTGCTCGGTGCCCGGAACTGCCTGCCCCTCGCCCGTCTGCGGTTCGGTCGTCTGCGGCTCGACGGCGGGCGCTACGGCTTCGCCGGCATTCTGCCCATCGGTTACAGGCGGCTCTTCGCCCGCCTTCTGTTCTTCGGTCACCGGCGGTTGCTCGCCGGCATTCTGGCCTCCCGTTGCCGGCTGCTGGCCGGTCGCTTCACCGCCAGCCGGCGGGCAAGCGGTGGAGGCGTCCTGACCTTCCGGAACAACGCACTCGCCTGCCTGAGCCTTCCTGGCTTCTTCGGCTTGACGTGCGGCCTCTGCCTCGGCAGCCTTCTGCTGTTCGGCGGCCTGGCGGGCGGCTTCGTCTTCCGCAGCCTTCTGCTCGTCGGCGGCCTTCTGCTGGGCTTCGCTTTCGGCAGCCTTCTGTTCGTCGGCGGCCTTCTGGGCTTCTGCAGCTTTCTCCTGCTCGGCGGCCTGGCGCGCAGCCTCGTCTTCAGCAGCCTTCTGCTGTTCAGCGGCCTGGCGGGCGGCTTCCTCTTCGGCAGCCTTTTGCTGTTCGGCGGCCTGACGCGCCGCCTCTTCTTCTGCCGCCTTCTGCTGTTCGGCCGCTTGCTGCTCCTGCTGCTGGCGTGCGGCTTCCTCTTCTGCAGCCCGCTGAGCTGCTGCCGCCTTCTCCTGTTCGGCAGCCTGGCGGGCGGCCTCTTCCTCGGCAGCCTTCTGCTGCTCGGCGGCCTGGCGGGCAGCCTCTTCTTCGGCAGCCCTCTGCTGTTCGGCGGCCTGGCGGGCAGCCTCTTCTTCGGCAGCCTTCTGCTGTTCGGCGGCCTGCTGCTCCTGCTGCTGGCGCTGCGCTTCAGCTTCCGCCGCACGCTGCTGCTCTTCGGCCTGGCGCTGCTGCAGCAGCAGAAGCTCTTCGTCCGACGGCTGACCGCTCCCTTCCTGCGCCACCTCGAACGGCTTCATCAGGCTGTCGGCAAGGGCTGGTTGCACCGCAAGCGACACCGAGAGCACCGGCAGCGCCACGGTTGCGAATAGTCTGGATCGAATCGACATTGTCTTCCTTCCTCGTCCTGGGAGGTCCCTGGCCTGCCACTGTTACCCACCGGACAGCCGGTTCGGCAACAGGAGACAAGCGTGAATTCTCAAGGGCCTTGATCCAAGGTTCCGGCTTTTTTGTGTTGCCCGTCAAACGAGCCACCAACGCAACGCCCGAACCTCCAATCGGTTCCCGCAATAGGCGTAGCCGAAGCAAGATTAACCGCCGCTGAACAGGTCGTTCATGTTCGCGCCGATCACGGCCGCAGCAATCTCCGGTAGAAATCCTTTTCCCGGTGGGTGCTTTCGCTTTCCTGTTGATTTTTGCTGGAAAACAGTACGAATATCGCTCCAACCGGCGGCAAGCGCCCCGGTCAAGATAGGCATCCGCAAACAACAAAAACCCGGATGTCGGCCAACAGAGAGGACTATCATGCGTATTTCCAGACGGCTGGCAGCCGCCGCATCGGCTGCCGTTTTCGTGCTCATGGCTGGCTCGGCCATGGCAGATGGCGAAAAGGTCGTTATCGGCACGGAAGGCGCCTACCCGCCCTTCAACAACCTCGAATCCGACGGCACGCTGACCGGCTTCGACGTCGACATCGCGAAGGCCCTTTGCGTCGAGATGAAGGCGGAATGCACGTTCGTGACGCAGGACTGGGACGGCATCATTCCGGCACTGATCGCCAAGAAGTTCGACGCCATCATCGCGTCCATGTCGATCACTGCCGAGCGCAAGGAAAAGGTCGACTTCACCAACAAGTACTACAACACGCCGCCGGCGATCGTGGTGCCGAAGGATTCGCCGATTACCGACGCAACCGAGGCGGCCCTGGCTGGCAAGACGCTCGGCGCGCAGGGCTCGACCACCCACTCCAACTATGCCGAAGCGCATATGAAGGAAGCGGAAATCAAGCTCTATCCGACCGCGGAAGAATACAAGCTCGACATCGTCAATGGCCGCGTCGACGCGGTGATCGACGACGTAGTGGTGCTTTCGGAGTGGCTGAAGTCGGCTGACGGTGCATGCTGCAAACTGCTCGGCACGCTGCCGGTGGACCCCGTCATCAACGGCGAAGGCGCCGGCATCGCCGTGCGCAAGGGCGACGACGCGCTGCGGGAGAAGTTCAACAAGGCGATCGAAGCCATCCGCGCCAACGGCAAGTACAAGGAAATCAACGAAAAGTACTTCCCGTTCGACGTTTATGGCAGCTGATCAACGGCTTCCGGCCTGATTTCCTAGTGAATCATGCCGGAAAAACGTTGGTTCATGAAAAAAATGCAACGGCGGACGGCTTGCCCTTCCGCCGTTTTTGTTTGACAAGAACCTAAAACACAAGCGCGATCCATATGCATAAGAACAGCGCAAAGGGGAATTCTCTGACATGAGCGGGTTATTTGCCGGCTTCTATTCGATCCTAGCCTGGGTCGGCTCCATCGTGGATCCATTGTGCGGCCCGGTCGGCGTATTTCGCTGGCTGGCACCCGGCACGCTGCTGTCCTGCGGCGATGCAGGCTGGGGCGACGAGATCGCCTACGGCTTCGTTGTCACCGCAAGCCTTGCCATCGCGACTTTGCCCGTCGGCCTGCTGATCGGCTTCTTCGTAGCCCTTGGCAAGCAGTCTGAAGAGCGCACTGTCCGGCTCGCGTCGAATATCTACACCACCATCTTCCGCGGCCTGCCGGAACTCTTGACGCTGTTCATCGTCTATTACGGCCTGCAGATCCTGGTACAGCAGCTCCTGGCATCGTTCGGCTACGAGGGACCCGTCGAGATCAACGCCTTCTTTGCCGGCATGATCGCCCTTGGCGTGGTCTTCTCGGCCTATTGCTCCGAGGTTCTGCTGTCAGCCTTCAAGGCGATCCCGCATGGCCAGTACGAGGCGGGTGCTGCCCTCGGGCTTCATCGCAGCCGCACCATGCGGCTGATCATCCTGCCGCAGCTCGTGCGCATCGCCTTGCCCGGCCTCGGCAACCTCTGGATGGCGCTGCTGAAAGACACGGCGCTCGTCTCGGTCGTCGGCCTGCCCGACATCCTGCGCCAGACCGGCATTGCCGCCCGCGTCACCAAGCAGGCGTTCGAGTTCTTCGGCATGGCCTGCATCCTCTTCCTGGTGCTGGCCATGGTTTCGTCGATCATATTCTCGAACCTTGAACGCTGGACCAAACGCGCGGAGATGGGCCGATGAGCTTCGTCGAGACGATGATCCCGCCGCAGGCACCGCCACCGGCGCCGCCCAAGCCTTATACCCTCGCCCGCTTTGTCGGCAGCGTAACGCTCGGCATCTGGCTCGCCCTCGGCGTCGGCATATTCCTCACCGTCGTCAACGGCTGGGACCCGGCGAAATTCACCAAATACGGTCCGAGCTTCCTGTCCGGCCTTGGCGTCACCCTGATGCTGGTGGCCTGCTCGGTCGTGCTCGGCGCCATCCTTTCGCTGCCGGTCGCGCTCGGTCGCATGTCGAAGAACAAGATCTGGTCGTGGCTTGCCTATGCCTATGTCTACTTCTTCCGCGGTACGCCGTTGATCGCCCAGCTCTTTCTGATCTACTACGGCCTCGGCAGCTTCCGCCCGCAACTGGAATCGGTCGGCCTCTGGTGGTTCTTCCGCGAGGCCTGGAATTGCGCGCTCTTTGCCTTCACGCTGAACACCGCCGCCTATCAGGCGGAAATCCTGCGCGGTTCGATCGAGAGCGTGCCGCGCGGCCAGCGCGAAGGTGCAGCCGCCCTTGGCTTGTCGGAACGCATCGCATTCTACAAGATCATTCTGCCGCAGGCGATGATCGTGGCGCTGCGCCCCTACGGCAACGAGATCATCCTGATGATCAAGGGCTCGGCGATCGTCGCGATCGTCACGGTGTTCGACTTGATGGGTGAGACGCGCCGTGCCTTTTCGCGCACCTTCGACTACCAGATGTATGTCTGGGCGGCGATCCTCTATCTGCTGATGGTCGAACTGCTTCGCAACATCTGGGCCTGGCTGGAAAATCGCCTGACGCGGCATCTGAAACGCTAAAACCTGGCTATCGATCGAGTCATAAATGGCTTGGCAGCACTCCTCAAAGAGTGCTGCCAAGCCATTGTTATTACGCCAAAAGTTTCAGATTGGAGCAAATATTAGAACTTGATTAATAAATCAAGCGTTTCATCATAGAGACCAACCTTTGCGAAAAGTGAGGTTCATATGACGAACGAAATGGAACTGCAGCTGAAGGGCTACGGCGTGACCACGGCCCAGATCCTCTACCGCATGCCGGACCATCCGACGTTTCTGCAGACCTATATCTGGCAGCACTACGACATCGCCCCGGATTTCCCGGAGATGCACGGCTTCCTGAAGTTCTGGCAGGAAAAACTGGACGGCCCGCTGCATTCGGTACGCTACGTGCATCGCAAGCTGGTATCGGCCACCGAATGGCGGGCACTCAAGGGCGAGTTCATTCTGCACTGAACCCGCCCGCGACTGCATGATGCCTTGAACCGGATTCGATCCGGCACGAATATTATGCAGCCAGGTTAAGGCGTTACAGCGTCCTTCGCCTGTCACACTCGACGCACGGCGCTGTAGACAACGACGAAATCAGACCGAGCGGGTAATGCCACCGTCGATGCGGATGTTCTGGCCGGTGATGTAGGCACCCCGGTCGGTCGCCAGAAGCGCGATCAATTCGGCCACCTCCTCCGACGTGCCGTAACGCTTCATCGGGATCCGGTTGCGTCGCTCCTCCGTCTCCGGCAGGCTGTCGATGAAGCCGGGAAGCACGTTGTTCATACGGATATTCTCGGCGGCATACTGATCCGAGAACAGCTTGGTGAAAGCGGCAAGCCCCGAACGGAAGACGCCTGATGTCGGAAACAGCGGATCGGGCTCGAAGGCCGCATAGGTCGAGATGTTGACGATGCTGCCCGACTTCTGCTCGCGCATGATCGGCGTCACCAATCGTGCCGGACGAACTGCGTTGAGGAAATAGACCTCCATGCCCTTGTGCCAATCCTCGTCGGTCAGCTCCAGCACCGGCGCGCGCGGGCCGTGGCCGGCCGAATTGATCAGCGCGTCGATACGGCCCCAGGTATCATACGCCTTGTCCACCAGGCGCTTCAGGTCGTCGTTGGACTGGTTCGAGCCGGTGACGCCGAGACCGCCGAGTTCCTTGGCCAGCGCCTCGCCCTTGCCCGACGATGACAGGATCGCCACGCGGTACCCTTCGGCCGCCATCCGTCGTGCCGCGACCGCCCCCATGCCGGAACCGCCCGCCGTGATCACCGCTACTTTTTCGCCAGCCATAGTGTTGCTCCTGTTCGGCTTTTCTTACAGCGCCGCGCGTCAAATATGACGCCCAAAGGACGCTGTAACGCTTTAAACTTGCTGCATAATTTTGTCCTTAAATCGGATCCGATTTAAGGAATTATGCAGTAGCCGGGATAGAAGCAGTCCGCTGCGGCAATCTCAAATGACAAATTCTGAAGACAGCCACAAATGCACACATCCTTGCGGGAGGTATGCAGTGTCAGACGTGGACCTCGCCATGGGCAAGCTCGCCCTCACCCGGTTCCCTGTGCAGCGAGCCGTAGAGCACGACAGCGTAGAACAGCACGACCACCAGGATCACGGGCCAGCCCGGCAACGGGCCGAGCGCTGCATTCTCCGCGACATCGGTCCAGGTGCGCACGTGCCCGAAGGGCTCGCCATTGGTCGACATCTTCGGCGACGAGATCTTGAGCGCCCAGGCGAGCAGCAGGATCAGGTACATCCAGCAATAATTGCGCTGCAGCCGACGGCAGAGCGCCTCGCGGTAGCTCATCAGGAATGCCGGCTTGCGCAAGCTCTTGGCGATCGCCGCCGCCCAGTTGAGGTTCGGCGCCCCGTCCGGCGCCAGGATCTGTGCGAAGTATCCACGCTCGAGTTGGCGCACCCGGGCGCGGTAGACGTCGAAGAACCGGTAGCGCCGGGCCTCGATCAGAAGCAGCAGCGTGATCAGCAGCATGGCAAACAGCAGCACGCCATGATGGGAGGAAGGAGTCGACAACGATACCGACAACAGGGCGGCGACCACGGTAATCGCCCAGTTGGACGTGCGGTCGATGCGATCCCGCCAGCCGGCCATTCGCCCCATTTCGCCGCGATAATAATGCACGATGGCGTTAATCTGCTCCTGCGAGGTCTGGGGCAGCGGCGGCCCCTTCAGCTCCTTGATTTCCGTGCCCACCAGCAGCGGACCGAGTTCGGCGGCCATCGGCATTTCCTCCGTCTTTTCTTGTTGTTGCGATCATGAACCCTTTCCCCCCAAGGATAAATCCCGTGCTCGCCGCCCGCCGCCATTTTTTGCTTCTCAGTCGCCCTGACGGCGCAAGGATCCCGGTCAGCCGCGGCTTGCGGCGCATTGCCAAAAGCGGCCTTCGGACGTAAGAAGCGCGCATGACCCAGAACGCCACGAAAATCGACGAGGAAGCGCTGGCGGAAGCCTACAACCGCGCCCTCTCCCTGGAAAAATCCGGCAATTTCGATGCCGCGGCCGATGCCTATGCCGAAGTGCTGGCGCTCGATCCCGAGGATCACGGCGGCGCATCCGTGCGGCTCGCCTCGATGGGACGCGGCGAAACGCCTGTGAAGGCGCCGGACGCCTACGTCGCCACCCTTTTCGACCAGCACGCAGACGTGTTCGACAACGTGCTCGTCGAGCAGCTTGGCTACTGCGTTCCTCTGCTCGTGCGCCAGCGTCTGCAGGCGCTTGCACTCGGTCCGTTCAACCGCGTGCTCGACCTTGGCTGCGGCACGGGCCTGACCGGCGGTGCGCTCCGCGACATGGCGGAAGACATCACCGGCATCGACCTCTCCGAAAACATGGTCGAGATCGCCCATGAGAAGGATCTCTACGAAACCCTCTATGTCGCCGAAGCGGTGGACTTTCTCGACGACAACGACGACGAGCCCTTCGACCTGATCGTCGCAACCGACGTGCTGCCTTACATGGGCGCGCTCGAGGCACTGTTCTTCGGCGCGGTCGACAATCTCGTGCCCGGCGGCCTTTTCATCTTTTCCAGCGAAACGCTGCCTGCCGAGACCTTCGCCGGTCGCCCCTTCCTGGTCGGCCCGCACCAGCGCTTTGCCCATGCTGAGGCCTACCTGCGCGAACGCCTGACGGCGACCGGCTTCGAAGTGATCGAAGTCGGCGACATCACCGTGCGAATGGAAGAAGGCGAACCGATCGCCGGCCACCTCGTGATCGCCCGCTTCCAGCCTTAAGCAACGAAACAAGACCGGAGACGGAACAAGGTGCCCACCTGTTCCGTCGCCCCTTTCGCGCACCGGCGCCATCGGCTAAACCTCACCCAAAGCAATCGGGAGTGTTTTGGAAATGGCAAAGGTCGCATTCATCGGTCTCGGCGTCATGGGTTACCCCATGGCCGGTCACCTCAGGGTTCGTGGCGGACACGAGCTGACGGTCTATAACCGCACCTTCGCCAAGGCCGAAAAATGGGCTGCCGAGTTCGGTGGACGGGCGGTCAAGACGCCGGCCGAAGCGGCCGATGGCGCCGAATTCGTCTTCGCCTGCGTCGGCAATGACGACGACCTGCGCTCAGTCACCACTGGCAAGGACGGCGCCTTCGAAAAGCTGAAGGCCGAGGCCATCTTCATCGACAACACCACGGCCTCTGCCGAAGTCGCCCGCGAGCTTTATGAGGCGGCCCGCGCCCGCGGCGCCCATTTCGTCGATGCGCCCGTGTCCGGCGGCCAGGCTGGCGCCGAGAACGGTGTGCTGACGGTGATGTGCGGCGGCGACGAGCCCGCCTTCGAGCGCGCCAAGCCGGTGATCGACGCCTTTGCCCGCATGGTCGGGCTGATGGGGCCTGCCGGCGCCGGCCAGATCACCAAGATGATCAACCAGATCTGCATCGCAGGTCTCGTGCAGGGCCTCGCCGAAGGCATTCACTTCGGCAAGAAGGCCGGCCTCGACATCGAGAAGGTCGTCGACGTCATCTCCAAGGGCGCCGCCGGCTCATGGCAGATGGAGAACCGCCACAAGACGATGAATGCCGGCAAGTATGATTTCGGCTTTGCCGTCGACTGGATGCGTAAGGATCTCGACATCGTCCTGGCGGAAGCCCGCCGCAACGGCGCCAAGCTGCCGGTCACCGCCCTCGTCGACCAGTTCTATGGCGACGTGCAGGCCATGGGCGGAAACCGCTGGGATACCTCCTCGTTGCTCGCCAGGTTGGAAAAATGAGCCTTTCGCCGACCTCGAGCGCCGGCGACATCATCGAGCACCTGCGCGCGCAGCGTTCGCAGGAGAACCTCGCGGGCATGGCACGGTTCGGCATTGTCACCGAGACGGCTCTGGGCCTTTCGAATGTCGAACTCCACCGGATCACGCGACTGGTGAAGGTTGACCACGCCCGTGCGCTTGAGCTCTGGCGATCCGGTATCCGCGAGGCACGCATTCTCGCCGCCTTTACCGCCGACCCGAAGGCATTGACGCTCGACGAGGCACGACGCTGGGCTGAGGATTGCAATTCCTGGGAGGTCGTCGACACCGTCGCCGACGTCTTCGTGACCGCCCGGTTCGAACAGGTCCTGATCCCCGAGTTTGCGGCAGACACGCGCGAATTCGTTCGCCGCACCGCCTTTGCGATGATCGCGACCGCCGCCGTGCATCTAAAGAAGGAGCCGGATGCAAGCCTTCTTGCCTGGCTGCCGCTGATCGAGCGCCACGCCGAAGACGAGCGCAACTTCGTCAAGAAGGCAGTCAACTGGGCGCTGCGCCAGATCGGCAAGCGCAATGCCGCCTGCCATGGACCGGCGCTGGCGCTGGCCGAAAGACTTGCCGCCAGTTCCAACCGCGCGGCGCGATGGACCGGCAAGGACGCGGTCCGGGAACTGGGCAGCGACAAGGTCCTGGCGAGGCTCGGCCTCGCGGCGACGGGCCGAGACCAATCGAGGGCCTGACAATGGGCGCCGATCGAAGGAGGCATCGCGGCCGACAGGCCGAATTTCCTGCACCTTTGACAGCCAGGCGACCAGCGGCGTTGGGACCACCAACGCCGCCCGGATATCAGCCTCAATCCTCGCTGGATTTCGCCTGATCGATCATCATGTAGTCGAGCGGAAGCTCGGTCGTGTACTTGATCTGCTCCATGGCGAAGGCTGAGGAGACGTCGCGGATCTCGATCTTGGCGATCAGTCGCTTGTAGAAAGCGTCATAGGCGGCGATATCGGGGACGACGACCCGCAGGAGGTAATCGACGTCGCCGCTCATGCGATAGAACTCGACGACCTCGGGGAATTCGCCGACCACTTCCGAGAAACGACGCAGCCATTCGATCGAGTGCGTATTGGTGCGGATCGACACGAACACCGTCACCTTGGTGTTGATCTTGACCGGATCGAGCAGCGCCACCCGGCGGCGGATGACGCCATCCTCTTCCATCTTCTGGATGCGCCGCCAGCAAGGCGTGGTCGACAGGCCTACCTTCTTGGCAAGGTCGGCAACGGCCAAGGTGGAATCCTCCTGCAACAGGCGCAGGATTTTGCGGTCTAGACGATCCATGTATGTCCCTCTCGAATTATTTTTCTTTCTATAGCGCGAAATCGACAAAGATAAAGAATAATTTTTCAGGAAATCAACAACCTGACCCGCTCACGCAAAAACGGCAAAACATCCGCCTCGAACCAGGGATTGCGCTTCAGCCAGCCGGTATTACGCCAGCTCGGATGCGGCAACGGCACGATCGCAGGCACGGCATTGCGCAACGCATAGCGCCGCCAACCGGCAACCGTTTCGGTCATCGATTTCGGACAGTCCGGCCCGATATGCCAGCGCTGCGCATAGTGGCCGATGGCCAGCACCAGCTCGACCTGCGGCATCGCCTGCATTACCCTCATCCGCCAGAAGGGCGCGCATTCCCGCCGTGGTGGCAGGTCGCTGCCATGGGCGTCGTAACCCGGAAAGCAGAATCCCATCGGCACGATCGCCAGCTTGTCCCTGTTGTAGAAGGTTTCCCGATCGATCTCGAGCCACTGCCGCAGCCGGTCGCCGGAGGCGTCATTGAAGGGCAACCCGCTTTCATGCACCCGCAGGCCCGGCGCCTGTCCGGCGATCAGCACCCGCGCGGATCTGGAAATGACCGCAACCGGTCGCGGCTCGTGCGGCAGCCGGTCTTCCGATCCGCGCGCCGGCTGGTCACGACAGATGCGGCAGGCCGCGATAGCGGCGCGAAGCCCTGCAATATCATCCTGCTTCTCATGCATCGCCGATCCTCGCAAACAGCGCCGAGAGCTGTTCGGAAAGCCACAGCCGGATAGCATCGAGCCAACTATCCACGACATGCGGCGCCTCGTCCGCATGGCCGTTGCTGCGGCGCCAGGCTTGTGGCCGGGTGAAATCGCCACCCCAAAGCCCGACGTTCTGCCTTTCCGCCGCTGCTTCTTCTTTCCGATAGCGGCCGTAGCTGACGGCATAGCCGGTCGCGACCATCTCCCGTCCGATGTCTCGCCCATTCGTTTCGCACGTACCGAGATCACGGCCATATTTGTCGCGCCCGTGCAGCCGACAATGCGTCGTGGTGCCCGAAACCATCGCCCTCAGCCGCTGGCGAGCGTCGGCTCCGCAATCCCACTGCGCGCCATCGCGCTCACAGATCTGGCCGATCTCGGGCGCGTCGATGCCGTCGAGGCGTATGCGCCGGCCATCGAGGCGCAGGCTGTCGCCGTCGCTCGCGGTCGCCATCCCAGAGAGCTCACCCGTCACCGTCCGCTCCGGTGGCGGCAGCTGCGAGACGACAAAGGCGCCGGCGCAGAGCAGCAGAAAGAAGATCCAGCCGCCGATGGTTCCCATGCGCCCGGCAGGGGCGCCACCCTCAGCACCCCTTCTGCCGCCCGTGAACCGATATCTGGATCTGCCCGATCTCAATTTGCTGCGCCCCGTCCGCTTTGCAACGCCCATTGAAGCCGCAAATCACGATCGCGCCACAATCACGATCGCGCCACAATGGTTGTCGAATCCTTCATGTCAGGCAGCAACTTCTTAAGGATTGCTCACTAGACTGCAACCAGCTGTAACCTTTGCATATAAGAGCATGAGTATCGCCGTCAGCACATCGACAGATAAGATCATTGTCGACAAGTCGCGAAGCCATCGAAACAAGGCCGTTTCGAAGACAGTGCGCGCGACGCGCGAACGGCTGCAAACCGGTTCGTCTGCGCCCTCCGGCTTCGAACGCGAAATGCTCAATCTCTATATTGGTTCCGCATTGCATGGCGCCATTGCCATGCCCTTGCTCGTTACCCTCATCACCGCCGTCGGCATCTATCTCTCCGGCAACCTGAGTATCGTCGTCTGGGCGATCATGACGTTGTCGGCCCACGCCGTCACCGTCTTCCTGGCGCGAAAGGCGCGCAAGGAGGACATGGCCGCCGACAAGGTGCCGGTGTGGCGCCGCCGCTTCCTGATCGGGCAACTGCTGATGGGCCTTTGCTGGGCGACGTTCGTGACGCAGGACTGCGCCACCTGCGGCGAGATCCGCTATGGCTTCTTTGAAGGCGCCGGCCTGCTGATCGCACTTGCCGCCACCGCCATGGGCACCTTCCTGCTGCGCAACGCCCTGCTTTACACATTCCTGCCCGTCGTCGCTGCGCTCGCCTTTTCCTCGCTGACCACGGGCGATCCGGTTCATGTCGGCCTGACCGGCGTAATCTCGCTGTCTCTGCTGTTCCTCGTCTTCATGACCGACCGCATGAACCGCGCCAATGTGCATATTCTTTCGATGCAATCGGAGAAGGACGACCTGATCGCCGAGCTCGAAGTGGCAAAATCCATGTCGGACGAAGCGCGTCGGCGCGCGGAGGAAGCAAACCTCGCCAAGTCGCGGTTCCTCGCCTCGATGTCGCACGAGCTGCGCACGCCGCTCAACGCCATCCTCGGCTTCTCCGAGGTCATGTCGACCGAGGTTCTCGGGCCGCTCAACAACCCGACCTACAAGGAATATACCAGCGATATCCACCGCTCGGGTGAACATCTGCTCAACCTGATCAACGAGATCCTCGACCTCTCGCGCATTGAGGCGGGCCGCTACGACCTCAACGAAGAATCCGTCAGCCTCGTCGATATCGCCGACGATTGCATCGGCATGGTCCAGCTTCGCGCCCGTGCCAAGTCGATTAGCATCCATGCACAATTCGAGCAGGGCATGCCCGCCGTCTGGGTCGATGAAAAGGCCATGCGCCAGGTCATCCTCAACCTGTTGTCGAATGCGGTGAAATTCACCAGTTCCAGCGGCGAAATCACGGTCAAGGTGGGCTGGACGGCCGGCGGCGGCCAATATCTCTCGATCAAGGACAATGGCCCGGGCATTCCCGAGGAGGAAATCCCGATCGTGCTCTCCGCCTTCGGCCAGGGTTCCATCGCCATCAAGAGCGCCGAACAGGGCACCGGCCTCGGCCTGCCGATCGTGCAGGCGATCCTTGCCAAGCACAATGGCGAGTTCATCCTGCGCTCAAAGCTGCGCGAAGGCACCGAAGCCATCGCCATCCTGCCGGCCCGCCGCGTGCTTGAAAGCCTGCCCGCCGTCGAAGACGTGCCCGCCCCTGCCCGCCGCCGCAAGAGCTTCGCCTGATCCGTATCCGCTGAAACAGCTCGTGCCGCCACCTGCGGGCAGTGTGCGGTCGCGACCTCCATTGGCGTCGCCAGCATCCCCAAGCGCCAGCGCAATGCAACACCTTAATTCCGGAGCGAATTAAGCGTAAAATTGCGCGATAAAAGTGGGAAACCGCCACGCTTGCATTGCAACCGCGACAGCCGAAGGTCGGACATCCCTTCTGCCCCTCCGCCAGGGGCATGTCGCTCGACCGCGTGGCGCGACGGAAGGAGCGCTGTGGCATGAACATATTCACTGAAGAAAGGGAACCGACGAGGCGTGAATTCCTCTATCTTTCGACCGGCATTGCGGGCGCAGTTGGACTGGGTGGTGCTTCGTGGCCGTTCTTGAACCAGATGAATCCTGACGCCTCGACGCTGGCGATGGCCTCGGTCGAGGTCGACGTAGCCTCGCTTGAGGAGGGGGCGTCGATGACGCTCAGGTGGCGCAGCCGCCCGATCTTCATCCGCCACAGGACGCCCAAGGAGATCGAGGCGGCGAAAGCGGTCGCGATGGACGAACTCAAGGACCCGGTGGCTCGTAACGCCAATCTTCCCAGGGACCAGCCGGCCACCGATCTTGCGCGCTCGGCCGGAGAAGGACGGGAGAACTGGCTCGTGATGGTCGGCGTCTGCACCCACCTCGGCTGTATCCCGCTCGGCCAGGCCGGCGAATACGGCGGCTGGTTCTGCCCTTGCCACGGCTCGCACTACGACACGGCCGGCCGCGTCCGTAAGGGTCCTGCCCCGGAGAACCTGGCGATACCGCCGATGGTGTTTATCTCCGATACCGTCATCAAGATCGGTTAGCGCACGTCGTGCGCCCGTTTCGCCGCGAGATGTGTCGTCTCAGTCGATGAGGCCCGCGACAAAAATGACGTAGCCGGCATAGACCGTATTCGCGACGATGAGGCAAAGGCAGGCGAAGGAGCCGAGGTCCTTGGCGTTCTTGCCCATCTCCGAGATTTCCGGCGAGACGCGGTCGACGATCTCTTCGATTGCCGTGTTGATCGCCTCGAAGGCCATCATCAGCAGAAACAGGATCGCCATGGCGACGTATTGGAAGAATGTGGCGCCGGCGATTGTGAACGCGACCATCACCATCGCGAAGGCGATCAGCTCGTGCCGGAACGCAGCCTCGCCGATCAGCCGCTTGGCACCGCCCAGCGAATAGCTCGCGGCAGCGAACAGATGGCGGATTCCGGTCTGCTTTTCGACCGGTCCGGTCTGGCCGCGGCGGGGCGTGGTATTGTTGGCGTCCATTTCATCTCGACTGTCTATAAAACTGCGCTGCTTCGACATCGTCATTGAGGCGAATGCAAGGCGGTCTCGGTTGCAGAGGCGCCGGCGGTGGCTGCCGCGTGCATATGCGCCTCTGGATAGGCGAGAAGAATGCGGCCAGCAAGCCTGTCGCAGACAAGTGTGGTGCCTGCGACAGGCAATCGACAGCAAACGGTGGGCCTTCGCACGAAGGCCCGTCGTTTCTTCGTCAGTTCTTGTTGCTGACGCCAGCCTGCGCAAACGTCGCCATGCCGCCGTGGCAGGCGGCAGCCGCCTTGACGATGCCGGCGGCAAGGGCGGCACCCGTGCCTTCGCCAAGGCGCATGCCGAGCGCCAGCAGCGGAGTCTTGCCGAGCTTTTCGATCGCGCGCATATGGCCGGGTTCGCCGGAGACGTGGCCGATCAGGCAATGATCGAGCGCCGACGGGTTGGCCGCCTTGAGGATTGCGCCGGCAGCGGTCGCCACGTAACCGTCGATGATGACGGGCACCTGCTGCATGCGGGCCGCCAGGATGGCGCCGGCCATGGCAGCGATCTCGCGGCCGCCGAGGCGGCGCATCAGCTCGAGCGGGTCGGACAGATGATTGCGGTGCAGCGCGACCGCCTTTTCGACCGCAGCGATCTTGCGCTTCAGCACCTCGCCTTCCGAACCTGTGCCCGGCCCGACCCAGTCTTCCGCCGTGCCGCCGTAAAGGCCGAGATTGATCGCAGCAGCGATCGTCGTGTTGCCGATGCCCATCTCGCCGATGCACAACAGATCGGTACCGCCGGCGACAGCTTCCATGCCGAAGGCCATGGTGGCCGCACAGTCGCGCTCGGAAAGTGCCGCCTCCTCGGTGATGTCGCCGGTGGGATAATCGAGCGCGAGGTCGAAGACCTTCAGGCCGAGATCGTGGCTGACGCAGATCTGGTTGATCGCGGCGCCGCCGGCGGCAAAGTTCTCGACCATCTGTGCCGTGACCGACGACGGAAATGGCGTGACGCCCTGACGGGTGACACCGTGATTGCCGGCAAAGATCGCGACGAGCGGCCGATTGACCGCCGGCGGCTTGCCCGTCCAGGCGGCCAGCCAGAAAGCGATCTCCTCAAGACGCCCGAGCGCGCCCGGCGGCTTCGTCAGCTGCGCATCGCGATCGCGCGCGGCAGCCAGCGCGGCCGAATTCGGGCCCGGGAGGTTGCGCAACAATTCGCGGAAATCATCAAACGGCAGGCCGCTGGCACTCATGGGGAGGAATCCTTGCATATCGTGAAGCTCAATCCACGCTCCTCATAGAGGGCGCGCAAATTTCGGGCAACGACATTTGCGCCAATCCGCGTCGCCGGAGCATGATCCGGCGAAAGGGCATCGATTCGGCGCGCCCGGGGTTTGGAGGGGCCATGACCTATCTTCGCGACTTTTGTGACGATCTGGCGCGCTCGGTCGCCTTCCTCAGCCGCATCCATATGCCGCAACGCCATTTCGTCGATTATGACGGCCGGCTGAACCGTGCCGTTCGCGCCTTTCCGTTGGCGGGACTGTTGATCGCCCTGCCCGCAGCCGCCATCGCCTCCTTGCTGATGGCGCTCCAGGTCAGCTCCCTGTTTACGGCCTTCCTGGTCGTCGCCGTGCAGGCGCTGGTGACCGGCTGCCTGCACGAGGATGGGCTGGGCGATGCGGCCGACGGCTTCGGCGGCGGGCGCGACCGGGAGGCGGCGCTGGTGATCATGAAGGACAGCCGCATCGGTTCCTATGGCGCCGTTGCGCTGATCCTCTCCTTCGGCCTTCGCGTATCGGCGCTGGCGTCCTTCCTGCCGTTGTTTACCCCGACCGGCGCCGGGCTCATGATCCTGGGCGCCGCCGCCCTCAGTCGTGCGGCGATGGTCTGGCACTGGTCGCGCCTGCCGCCGGCTCGCCGTGACGGTGTTGCCGCCTCGGCCGGCGAACCCGACCCGGCAGCCACGTCCTTCGCGCTTGGCTCAGGCGTGCTTGCCGCCATGCTGCTTTTCTATTTCGCCAAGGCCCCGGCACTCGCCCTCCTTCTCACACTTGTCGCCTTCGTCGCGACCGTTGCCGCCTTTGGCCGTCTCGCCACCCGCAAGATCGGTGGCCACACCGGCGACACCATCGGCGCGACACAGCAACTGACGGAAATCGCCATCCTCGGTGCCCTTGCACTGACGGTTTGAAAAGCCGATATAATCAGTCGAAACAACGGCCCACCCCACAACCCAGGACCTTCAGCTCAGGACCATGGAATCTCCCTGCATTCTCGTCTGTTCGATCGACGACAGGACCGGCTACTGTTTCGGCTGCGGTCGCACCCGAAATGAGATCGGCGCCTGGACGCTCTACACCGACGCCGACAGACACGCGATTATGTTGGCCCTGCCGGCAAGGCTTGAAACGATGGAGCGAAAGCCCCGGCGCGAAACGCGCCGCACGCGCATGGCCAGGGAACGTGGCGACGCATGACACGCCTTTTGATTTTGCTCTCGATCCTGGCGATCGGCCTCCTGTTGCTGATCGTCAACCATGACGCCGGCCGCACCTTCGGACTGGCGAATGACGATTTCGGCCAGCTCGTCTCGCTCGGCGCAATTGCCACGCTGTTGAGCGCCGGCATCTGGCAAAGCCGTCGCCGCTTTGGCGTAGGCGCCCGGCAGGCAGCGATCTGGCTGCTCATTTTGCTGGCCCTCGTCTCGGCCTATGTCTATCGCTTCGAGCTACAGGGCTTCGGCAACCGGGTGCTTTCCGGTCTGATACCGGGTCGCGCCACCGTCATTACCGACAGCGAAGGCCACCAGGAGGTGGTGCTGCAGAAGATGATCAACGGCCATTTCGAGACGAATGCCGCGGTCAACGGCAAAGAGATCAACATGCTGGTCGACACCGGCGCCAGCAGCATTGCGCTGACCTACGAAGATGCCGAGCGCATCGGGCTTGATCCGGCAAAGCTGAGCTACACGATGACGGTCATGACCGCCAATGGTCAGGCGATGGCGGCACCCGTGCTGCTTTCCGAGGTCGCCATCGGCCCGATCGTGCGCAACGACGTCCGCGCAACGGTCGCAGCCGAAGGCAAGCTCGACCAGAGCCTGCTCGGCATGAGCTTCCTGTCGACTCTCGACTCCCTGCAGATGCGCACAGACCAGCTCCGGCTGCGCGACTGAACGGGATCTGCGGCAAACGCTTCTTCTTGAACGCACTGGTTCAGGGCCCACCTCAGTCTGTCGACCACACGGGCGGCCCTGCGCGTCGTCTGGACCTTGTTTCAGGCACTGATCGCCATTTTCCTGGTCGGCGCCGCCATCATCTACGGCACGGGTGACGGCTCACCGCCGTCAGTTCCGCAACCGGTAGCCGGTGCGGAAGATCCAGGCGAGCACAGACAGGCAGACCGTCAGGAACACCAGGATCATCGCCGCGCTGACGACCGGATTGACGTCGGACACTTCAAAGAAGCTCCAGCGGAAACCGCTGATGAGATAGAGCACCGGGTTGAAGTGGCTGACCGCCTGCCAGAACGGTGGCAGCATGTCGATCGAGTAGAAGCTGCCGCCAAGGAATACGAGCGGCGGGATGACCAGCATCGGGATCAGGTTCAGCTGCTCGAAGTCCTTGGCCCAGATGCCGATGATGAAGCCGAACAGGCTGAACGAAACGGCGGTCAACACGAAGAAGAAAATCATCGCCAAGGGATGGGCGATCGAAAGATCGACGAACAGCGAAGCCGTCAGAAGGATGATCGTGCCGATCATCACCCCCTTGGTCGCCGCCGCCCCGACATAACCGAGGACGATCTCGACCATCGACACCGGCGAGGACAGCACCTCGTAGATCGTGCCAGTGAATTTTGGGAAATAGATGCCGAAGGAGCCGTTGCCGATGCACTGGGTCAGGAGCGTCAGCATGATCAGGCCAGGCGTGATGAAGGCGCCATAGGAGACGCCATCGATCTCCTGGATGCGCGCGCCGATCGCCGCGCCGAAGACGATGAAATAGAGCGAGGTGGAAATGACCGGCGACACCACGCTCTGCAGCAGGGTGCGCCGCGTGCGCGCCATCTCGAAGAAGTAGATCGACTTGATCGCTTCGATGTTCATCGTCCTGCTCCCACGATCTCGACGAAAATATCCTCCAGCGAACTCTGCCGCGTGGAGATGTCCTTGAGGCGCACACCGGCTTCGGCGAGCGCCGCCAGCAGCGAGGTTATGCCCGTGCGCTCGGCGCTGGTGTCATAGTCGTAGATCAGACAATGACCATCGCCCTCTAGCGTCAGGTTGTAGGTCGAGAGCGTTTCGGGCACGGCTTCCAACGGATGCGACAGGTCGACACGCAGTTGCTTGCGCCCGAGCTTGCTCATCAGCGCCGTCTTGTCCTCCACCAGCAGGATCTCACCGCCATTGATGACGCCGATGCGGTCGGCGATCTCTTCCGCCTCTTCGATGTAGTGGGTCGTCAGGATGATCGTCACACCCGAGGCGCGCAGCCGTTCCACGACCTCCCACATGCTCTTGCGCAGGCTGACGTCGACACCGGCGGTCGGCTCGTCGAGGAAGAGCACGCGCGGTTCGTGCGACAGCGCCTTGGCGATCAGCACACGCCGCTTCATGCCGCCGGAAAGCTCGCGCAGCATGTTGTCCTTCTTGTCCCAGAGGGACAGGTCCTTCAGCACCTTCTCGATATGCGCCGGGTTCGGCTTCTTGCCGTGCAGGCCGCGCGAAAAGGTGACGGTGTTCCAGACCGTCTCGAAGGCATCCGTCGTCAGTTCCTGCGGCACCAGGCCGATCATCGACCGCGTCTCGCGAAAATCGCGCACGACGTCATGGCCGCCGACCACCACGCTGCCGCCACTCGGATTGACGATGCCGCAGATGATCGAGATCAGCGTGGTCTTGCCCGCCCCGTTCGGACCAAGCAGCGCCAGGATCTCGCCCTGCTCGATATCGAGGCTGACGCCTTTCAGCGCCTTGAAGCCCGAGGCATAGGTTTTCGAAAGATTGGAAACGGAAACGATAGGCGCCATGAAGCTGATCCGGATGCGGGGAGCGAAGTCGACAGGTCTCGCCTATATGGGCCGATTCATCGCGATTTGCAGCCCGCGGCCCGCAAAAAACAAGGTGACGGAGCGTCAACATCAGGGCAATCGGCCGCTTTCCAACCTGATCCGGTCATTCACCTGTCCTTGCGCACGAGGCCCCACGCGCGGCAATCGATCGTGCAGCACCATACCGGCAAGCATGGCGACCACAAAAAGGGCCGTCGCCGGCAGGCCGAGCGAAAGGGATGCGAGCGCCGGACCGGGGCAAAGGCCGACCAGACCCCAGCCAACGCCGAAGATCGCCGAGCCGATGATGAGCCGTCGGTCGATCACGCGGTTCGCGGGCAAATGAAAGGCATCGTCGAGCAACGGCCGCTGCATGCGCCGGGTCATGAGGACGCCGAGTGCTGAGACGGCCACCGCGCCGCCGAGCACGAAGGCAAGTGACGGATTCCAGTCGCGCGTGATGTCGAGAAAGGCGCGAACGCGGGCCGGATCCAGCATGCCGGAGAGCGACAGGCCAATTCCGAAGATGACGCCGGAGGCAAGCGTTGCCACCAGGCGCGAGAAGGCGCTGCCGTTCATTGGAGGAAACCTTGGAGATAGACGGTGGCGACGGCCGCGATCATGAAGGTGGCAACCGCCGCGACCGAGCGACGCGAAAGCCGGGCGAGACCGACGACGCCGTGACCGCTGGTGCAGCCTGAGCCCATGCGCGAGCCAAAACCGACAAGCAGCCCGCCAATCACCAACAGCGGCCAGGAGGACGTGACAGTAACCGCTGGCCAAGTGCCGGCGAAAAGACGGTAGATCACGGGACCCGCTATCAGGCCAAGAACAAAGACGATCCCGGTGGTGGCCTGGACCCCTTGCAACAGCCTTCCGGCAATTCCGCTGATACCGGCCACACGACCGTTGGCTACCATCAGGATCGCCGCCGAAAGCCCGATCAGCAGGCCTCCGGCAAGCGCATTCCAGTACTCATTCATGTTTTCTTGCCTTCGCGACAGAAGATTTGACAAAGCGCGCCCACGAGCCGGGCGACCTTATCATGGCTCAGGCGATAGAAAACCTGCTTGGCTTGGCGCCGCGTCGAAACGACGCCCGCATCGCGCAGCACGGTCAGTTGCTGTGACAGCGTCGGTTGGCGGATACCGAGCAATTCCTCCAGTGCCGCCACCGAATGTTCCCCTTCGAGAAGCGTGGTGACGATCAGCAGTCGGTTGCGATTGGCAAGCGTGCGCAGGATCTGTGAAACTTCGGTGGCATGCGCAGTCATGTCGGCGCGCATCCCTGGAAATCGCATTACAGTTCCCATGCCTTCCTCCTGTCGTGCCAAGGAGTGAGTGGAGCCCCGAAAATGACGCGTCCGGGACAAGCCCGGATTCTATCCATGATTGTTATATGAAGTAATATATTATGGTAATACTTATTCGCAAGCCAGACGACACACAAACGCGTTACCACCGACAGTCGGCCCGCACCGACGAGGACGATGAAAATCATATAGTAAATTCAGATTGTTACAATTGTAGGTCATCGGAAAGTAGCGCGCCAAAATTGGGCTAATTTCTGGAATCAACCAAGAGCAAGCGCTAAAACCTACGGTATAAAAACGACTTACACGCATAAGATGTATAAAAGCCATACATCAACCAGAATTTTGAAAATGCCGAATCCGCCTCGAGCTGGCGTCGGTCCATGGCATGGGCCGCCGCCACACCGAGCGGTGCAATCAGCCATATGATCGGAATGATCAGGCCAACGGCGATCGCGTTGATGAAACCGGTTGAAAGCGCCGGCAGGCTGGCGCGCGCCACCCGCTCCAATCGTGACGGTGAGAATCCGGCAAAGGAACGCAATATTGCCGCCGACGCGCCTGTTCTGTCACGAAACGGTGATGCTTTTCAATCAGTTTGGCGTCGCACGCGGCCCACCCGCCACGTGATTTGCACGCATCGCTTTAGTTCCGGAGACCCCTTATCCGGACATCGGCCGGCTCCCCGCCGGCCTCTTTTTTTGCCGGCTCACGATATGCGCGGTTCTGACGGCCCCTCAATCGCAATGGCGGTAGCCGGTCTTGCGTGTCCTCAGGTCGAAGTGGAAATGATCCTTGTGAAAGGGATCGCTGCCCGGGCCGAGGACCGTGTTGAAGTATTTGCAGCTGTCGGTGCGAACAGCCTTCAAAAGCCCCTTCTCGCGAAAGGCGAAGAAGCCCTTCTTGCGCACGTCGATTTCCTTGCCGTTCTTCAACACGAACTTGCCGACATCGATGGCGTTGCCATGCGCATGCTCGGACATCGGGTTGCCCCGGCGCGAGTTCATGGTGCGGCAGGAATAGCCGCCGAGCGGCTTGATCGTCTTGACGCCGGACCAGTAGCGATAGCGCGACGATGGCGCCAGCTCGTATTTCACCCATTTCGCAAAGGCCTCGGTCACTTCGCAGTTGAGCTTGACTGCGGGCTTGACGTCGATGCCGCCGGACAGGCCGCTGAGTTCGATCGGATAGTCGATGCCGCAGGAAGGGCCGTTGCTGATGCGCGGGATATCGCGGAACTCGACGCCGAGCTTGCGCAGGCGCTGGCGGCAGGCAATCTCCGAGCCCGGCATCTGACCGGTATATTGCCTCTCCGGCGTCGATAGCGGATTGCGCGCGCGTGGCAGCATCGCCACCTGCTGCGGTTCCTGGGCTCTCTGCATGGCCCTCTGCCGCTCGAAGGCGCGGGCGCGCTGCGCCTCTTCCGCTGAAATCTGTTCGGCGGTCAATGCAGGCAGATCCGGGTCGCCGCCAAGGCTCGCCTGGGCCTCATCTAAGGTCTGCGGCGGGCTGCCGAGCTGGCGGACATTGTCCTCGCCGATGCCACCGACGACGGGCTGGCTGGCATTGCCCTCGGCAATCTCGCTGCTCTGCTCCTCCGCCAGCCCGACCACCGGCTGCACGCCGAGCATCGCGTCCATGTTGACGCCTTCGGAAGGAATGGCGGTCGAGCCGGTATCGACCTGTTGGGCGCCGGAAAGGCTCGCCTCTTCGCTGTCGATCATCGGCAGGGCGCGGCGTGTCTGCTGGCGCGGCTCAACGGCCATTTCATTGCCACCGCCATTCCTGAAAGTCGAAACCGGCTCTCCGGAGGGATACGCCGCAACCTCCTGCTCCGGCACGGCATCGACCGGAACGGGCCTGATCGCGCCGACGCGTTCGCTGCCGTCGATGCGGGCCGAGGGCGTCAACACATCAGTCGTGCAGGCAACAAGCGAGATCGACAGCACGAACGCCGTCAATGGACGATGGAGAGAGGGAACATACGCCATACCGATTTGCCGCCTTCATCCCGCGTATAGGCCCGAAAATCGGTATCGATTTTCGAAAAGGCTCATACGCTCATTCAAAGTGCTAGAGCGACCTTAGCGCGTCCAAATGGACGCGCAGCGCTCTAGGGCGGTATCGAAGACACCGCCACGCCGCACCCACCCAACATCAAAACGGTGCAGTCCGCCTGTGTCGCGAGCCGGGCACGCCGCCGAAAAAGCCCGTTCTGGGGCGCATTTTAAGCAAACACGGTAAATGAAGCCTTGCGACATGCATCCAACATCCGGCAGGTCGACGGCTTCGCAATGCGCTGACGGCGCACAGCAAAATGGCCTGCGCAGATCGCTCTGCGCAGGCCCGTTTCACTTTTCCCGCTGACGCGTGATTAGCGGCACTCACCGGGGTGCACGATCCGGAAACCGGCGCCACCTGCCTCGCAGGAATTCGGGAAGGTCTGGATCCGGTTGCCGCGTTGGCCGCAGACCGGCGCATACTCGCGGGTGCAGAACTGGCCCTGCGGCGGGCGGTCGTCATCGCGGCGGCATTCGCCGGGCGCAACCACGCGGAAGCCATCAGCCCGCGCCATGCAGGCATTCGAGAACGTCTGCTGCTGGCGGCCGCGCTGGCCGCACACCGGAGCGTATTCACGCGTGCAGGCCTGCGGCTCCCGCTCCGGCGGACGGTAATCCGGCCGGCACTCGCCACGGTGGATGACGTTGAAGCCGTCGGCGCGCGCCTGGCACGAATTCGAGAAGGTGCGCATGCGGCTGCCCCGCGCGCCACAGACCGGCGCATATTCCATCGTGCACATCGGCGGACGGATCGGCCCCGGACCGGGTCTTGGCTCGTCAACCACGACGGTACACGCGGACAGAAATCCGAACGCCAGCAAAATAGCCGCCCCCGCCCGCGTAAAAAGAAGTCTGAGAAGCGCCATGAATATCCCCTCTAGCACAGGCAGACGGGCGACCCGGCGCCATGCCGCGTCATTCCACCTCCCGTTCAGCCGTATCTATCTCCATACACGGATTGGTCAAGCCCGCCCTTCGCCGGAGTGACCAACGGTTGAACGGAAGCCAAATCGTCAACGATTGGAGAAGGCCGAGCCGCCCCAGCGCACACCCGCGCTTCCGATCGGTTAGCTCGCGCCGCCTACTGCGTAATTCCTTAAATCGGATTCGATTTAGGGATAAATTATGCAGCAAGTTTAAAGTGTTACAGCGTCCCCAGCGTGTCATGTTTGACGCGCGGCGCTGTAAGCGCCGAAATGCCGAAAAGCCTGCGTGCTTCCGCACGCAGGCCTTCATTGATCGCCATGGCCGTTGCGTTCAGGCGGCGCGGCCGTAGGCCGTCTGCCGGGCCGTTTCCTGCAGCCGGAACTTCGTCAGCAACATCTTCAGTTCGCGGCTCTCGGCAGCGAGCGTCTGGCTTGCCGCCGTCGTCTCTTCCACCATTGCCGCGTTCTGCTGGGTCATCTGGTCCATGCTGTTGACGGCGGTATTCACTTCCGCCAGACCGGTCGCCTGTTCGCGGGCTGCGGTTGCGATCGAGGCAACCTGTTCGTTGACACGGTTGACCAGGGCTTCGATCTCCGTCAGCGCATCACCGGTCGAGCGGACAAGCTCGACGCCGGCGCCGACTTCGCGCACCGATGTTCCGATCAGTTCCTTGATCTCCTTGGCGGCACCGGCGGAGCGTTGCGCCAGTTCGCGCACCTCCTGTGCGACAACGGCAAAACCACGACCAGCCTCGCCTGCCCGCGCTGCCTCGACGCCGGCGTTCAGCGCCAGAAGATTGGTCTGGAAGGCGATTTCGTCGATCACGCCGATGATCTGGCTGATCCGACTCGACGACGCCTCGATCCGCCCCATGGCGTCGATGGCGTTGCGCACGATGCCGCCGGATTTTGCCGCACTCGCCTTGGTCTCGCTGACCATGCCGCGCGCTTCGTTGGCCCGGTCGGAGGAATGGCGCACCGTCGAGGTGATCTCGTCAAGCGCCGCGGCCGTCTCTTCCAGTGCCGCGGCCTGCTGTTCGGTGCGGCGCGACAGGTTGTTGGCCGCTTCCGAAATGTCGCCGGCGCTGGCGGTGACGATCTCGGTCGAATGCGAGATTGAACCGATGACGTCGCGAAGAGCTGCAACCGCCGTGTTGAAGTCCTGCCGCAGCTTACCGTATTCCGGGGCGATATGGCCGATTTCGGCCGTCAGATCACCGCTTGCGAGCAGCTCGAGCGCAGCGCCCACGATTTCCATCGCGTCGGCCTGTGCGTCAGCCGTTGCCCGCCGGCGCTGTTCGTTGCCGCGCCGCTCGGACTCCAGCCTGTCCTGCTGCTCGGCTTCGCGTGAGCGCAGCTCCAGCCGCTCGCGCACCGAGTCGCGCAGGACGACGAGCACCTTGGCCATCTGGCCGATCTCGTCGCCACGGTCGGTTTCCGGCACGTCGGATGACAGATCCTCATCGGCAATCGACCGCATCGACGCCTTCAGCTTCTCGACCGGTTTGACCACGCTGCGCACGATCGCCAGCGCCGCCATCAGGATCGCCAGCGCTGCAGCGAGAAGAATGCCGGCAACCTGCCAGGCGCGCTCGCGGAACATGGCTGTGAGATCGTCGGAATAGACGCCGGTGCCGACCACCCAGCCCCAGGGCTTGAAGCCGGCGACATGGGAGTATTTCAGCACCGGCTCGTCGGCGCCCGGCTTCGGCCAATAGTAATCGACGAAGCCCTGTCCGCTCTTTTCCACCGTCTTGACGAATTCGACGAAGAGGTGCTTGCCATTCGGATCCTTGTTGGCGGAAAGATCGCGGCCATCCATTTCCGGCTTGATCGGATGCATGATCATCGTCGGATGCATGTCGTTGATCCAGAAATAGCCGCTGCCCTGATAGCGCATCGCCTTGATCGCTTCGAGCGCACGCTTCTGCGCATCCTCGCGCGACAACGTGCCGGCAACCTCCTGTTTGTGGTAGGCGTCGAACACCGCAATGGCGTTCTCGTTCATTGCCGACAGCATCGCCTTGCGTTCGCCGACGAGCTTGTCCTGCGCTTGAAACAGACCGAAGGTCAGCGCCGCCGCCATGGTCAAAAGTGCGAACGCGACGAGCGCGTAAAGCCGCACCGAAATCCTGAATCGTTTCATCCCCTGTCCCCTGCCTCCAGTAGAAGCGTGCAGGATAGGGAGGGCTCTTTGCAAAGCCCCTAACAAACGATCCCTAATTTTGACAATTCTCAAATAATGCCTTCGAAAGGAATGAAGTTTGCGATCGCTGACCTGGCGCGATTTGTCGTCCGGCGCTCTTCCCTGACGAAGCAACCATGCGCTACATCTTTCCCGACACAGGGAGACAGGCCGCATGACCGCAGACAACAAACCGACCGGCGAGCTGACCTTGCGCACGCTCGCCATGCCCGCCGACGCCAATGCCGCCGGCGACATTTTCGGTGGCTGGGTCATGGCGCAGATGGACCTTTCCTGCGGTATTCGTGCTGCCGAGCGGGCCCGCGGCCGCGTGGTAACGGCGGCAGTCAAGGAAATGGCCTTCGCGCTGCCGGTCAAGATCGGCGATACGCTCTGCATCTACACCGATGTCGTCAAGGTCGGCCGGACCTCGATGACACTCAAGGTCGAGGCCTGGGCGCAGCGCTATCTCTCGCATTTGATGGAAAAGGTCACCGACGCGATCTTCGTCATGGTCGCGCTCGACGAGAACGGCAAGCCGAAGGCGGTACCGGACGAATAGGAGCAGCGTTCATGGACCCGACCCAGCCTGACCCGGCGATTTTCTCGCATATTCGCGTCGTCATGGGCATGGTCGTCAGTCTCAGCCTCGCCAGACTCCTGAGCGGGCTCGCGCTCTTCGTACAGCATCCGGGAAAGACCAGGGTGTACTGGATCCACCTCGGCTGGGTCCTGTTCATGTTCGTCTTCCTCGTGCATTTCTGGTGGTGGGAATTCCACCTCCATGCCCTGCCCGTTCTCGACGTGACCGTCTATCTCTTCGTCATCCTCTATTGCTGCGTCTTCTTCTTTCTTTGCGTGCTGCTGTTTCCGACGACACTGGAGGATTACAGCGACTACGAGCACTACTTCATGTCGCGGCGAAGCTGGTTCTTCGCCTTTCTGGCGCTTGCCTTTGCCGTCGACCTCTTCGACACCGCGCTCAAGGGAAAGGCCTATTTCGCGTCCTACGGGCCGGAATACCCGATGCGCAACGTGACCTACATCGTCCTGTGCCTGATCGCGGCCTGGACACCGAACCGGCGCTTTCACGCCGCGTTCCTCATCGGCGCGGTCACCTATCAATTGGTGTGGATGTACCGGGCATTCGACCTCCTGGATTGAGCGCGGTGGCCGAGGCCGGAGGCGTCGCCTACCAGCGCAGCCAGCGCCGCCCGATGAGGTAGCCGATCGTGGTCACCAGCAGCACGGCGATCGAGTACCAAACAGCCAGGAACAGCGGACTATCGTCCGGGCAGTGGAAGGCATAGAGCGAAGCGGCAATGGCGCCGGCGGCAAGACCGGCCGACGCACCGGCGAGACCGGGACTTTCAGGCGCACCGTTTTTCAGCACAAGCAGAAAACCGGCGAGCGGCGCCAGCGACAGGACAGGGATGAAGAACAGGCAGAAGGCGGCGTTCCTGCCGAGCATGCTCGCCGTCCACGCCTCCGAGGGCAGAACGGAAAGCTCGGAAGCGACAGCAATGGCAAGAAACACGAGGGGAACGGCGAGTTGAAGTCCGCGCGCCTTGAGCGACAGCCCCGGCCGGCCGACGATGAAGACCAGGCGGCAGGCGGCAGCGGCGAGAACCAGCGTGAAGCCGATCTTGAACAGGACGCGCGCCGTCTCGATGGCCGCTGCCAGGTTGGGACGCACACCCACTGTCGACAGGAGCACCAGAGCGGACACGACGACGCCGACCAGAAGGGCAATCGCCAGCATGCGGCCAAGCCGCATCCCGACGGGCGCATCCTCTGCCAACAGGCTGATCAAGTCATTCGTCTTCACGTGCATCACTCCGATAAAGGGCTGCCAGTGACTTCAACGCCCTGTGCAGCGCCACGCGCACTGCTCCTTCGCTCATCTTCAGTCGTTCGGCCGTCTCGCGCACCCCGGCACCCTCCAGCGAAATCGAGCGGACAATATCACGCTGCGGATCCTTCAGGCGCTCCAGCATGTGCTGCGCGTCCAGCCGATCCAACCCGTCGCTCTGCTCTTCCGCTTCCAATGTCGCAATCACGTCCTCGATCGGCACATTCACGTGTCGACCCCGCCGACGCAGGCTGTCGATCAGCTTGTTGCGCACGATCGCCGACAGCCATGGGCCGATCGGGCGATCCGGATCCCAGGTACCGCGCTTGAGGTGGACGGCCAGCAGGACCTCCTGCACCACGTCCTCCGCCTCGCTCGCCGGCGCCCCGAACTGGTCGCAGCGCCTGCGCGCCATGGCGCGCAGATGCGGCGTAACGGCGGAGAGAAAGCGGTGATAGGCCTGCGTGTCGCCTTTTATGGCGCTGCGCATCCACTCTGCCCATTCCTGGTCACGCGCCGAATACTTCACCCGACATCATCCTCTACGAACGAGGCACGCATTTTTGTTACCGGCACCGAAGAAATATTTCTGAATCGGCCGGAAGCCTCGCTTCGCCAGCGTTTTCCCCTGCAATCGAACAGACAGCAAGCGCACGGCACGAAAAAAATCGAAAAGCAGGATGTAACGACCAGCCAGCCGCCCGATCACCACAATGAGGATTATCCCCAAGCTGCCTGTCCTGCCGCAAAAGCGTTCCGCAAAGCGCGCCAACAACAAAACAAATAAACTCCATAAATTTTATATTCTTCTTTTACACTGATTCCAGTTCAGCGGACGGCGCCCTTCGCCCTCCAGCAAACAGGAGCGGGACAGATGTTCAAACTGACCAGACGGCTTTTCGGCACCGGCCTCTTCACCGCCGCGGTGCTCGCCTCCTTCGGCGTCATGGCCGAAGACCTTGGGGAATTCCGCATCGGCTTTCAAAAGACCGGCCTCCCCGTCGTCGCCCAGCAACAGAAGGTCATCGAGAAGGCGTTGGAGCCGAAAGGCATCGCCGTTTCCTGGGTGGAGTTCACCGCCGGGCCACCGCTGGTCGAGGCCTTGAACGTCGGCTCCATCGATGTCGGTTGGACCGGCGACGCGCCGCCGATCTTCGGCCAGGCGGCCGGCTCCTCGATCGTCTATGCCGCAGCGCTTCCTTCCAACGGCAAGGGCGAGGCGATCTTCGTCAAGCCGGGCTCGCCGATCCAGTCGCTCGCGGACCTGAAGGGCAAGAAGATCGGCGTCGGCAAGGGCACCAGCGCCCACAATCTCGTGGTCGCGGCACTGGAAAAGGCCGGCATCGGCTTTGGCGACGTCACCCCGGTCTATCTGAGCCCCGCCGATGCGGCAGCCGCTTTCGCCAGCGACAAGATCGACGCCTGGGCCGTCTGGGACCCGTTCTTCGCGATCGCAGAAACGCGCTACAAGCCGCGCATTCTGACGACATCGGCCGAGACCTTGGAGGTCAATACCTACTTCCTCGCCAACCGCGACTTCGCGGCCAGCCATGCAGAGACGGTCACCACGACGATTGCAGCCCTGAAGGAGGCCTCCGTCTGGGCTGACGCCAATCGCGACAAGGTGGCGGCCGCCTTGCATGAAGTGACCGGCGTGCCGCTCGAGGCGCAGACGATTGCGGCCAACCGCACCGTCTTTTCGATCGGCCCCATCAACGACGACATCGTCGCCGGCCAGCAGCAGACCGCCGATCGCTTCTTCAAGCTCGGGCTCATCCCCAAGCAGGTCACCATCTCCGATGCGGTCTGGAACGCACCGGGCAACTAATCCCTCTCCCTCCCAAGGCGAGAACCGGCCGGCGTCGGGACGGAAGTTTCGGCGCCGGCGCCGCGAAGACAGAAGGCTCTGAGCAAACGAGGACCCAAGTCATGGCGAAGACCGCAACGAACACCATTGCGCGAAACCTCGCGGGCTGGCTGCTGCCCGCCGCTTTGATCCTCGCTTGGGAAGCGGCTTCGCGCAGCGGCTTGATCTCGGAAAGCGTGATGGCGCCGCCCTCGGCCGTGCTTGCCGCCTTTATCCGGCTGCTCGCCTCCGGAGAGCTTGTCGAAAACATCGGCATCAGCACCCTGCGGGCGCTCTCGGGTTTTGCCATCGGCGGCGCGATCGGCTTTGCCTTCGGGCTGGCCAACGGCCTTTCGCGCTTGAGCCGGGACCTGACCGACACGACGCTGCAGATGGTGCGCAACATTCCGCATCTGGCGCTGATTCCACTGGTCATCCTGTGGTTCGGCATCGACGAAGAAGCCAAGCTGTTCCTCGTCGCGCTCGGCGTCTTCTTCCCGATCTATGTCAACACGCTACTCGGCATTCAGGGCGTCGACCCGCAGCTCGTCGAGATGGGCCGGATCTACGGCATGTCGCGGCGTCAGCTCTTCTTCCGCGTCATCCTGCCCGGCGCCCTGCCGGCGATCTTCGTCGGCCTTCGCTATGCGCTCGGCATCATGTGGCTGACGCTGATCGTTGCCGAGACGATCGCTGCCTCCTCGGGCCTCGGCTACATGGCGATGCAGGCGCGGGAGTTCCTGCTGATCGATGTCGTCATCCTGTCCATCCTGATCTACGCCCTGCTCGGCAAGCTCGCCGACAGCTTTGCACGCTTGCTCGAGCGACTGACGCTGCAGTGGCACCCGGCCTTCCACCCGGCTTGATGCAGCTAAACTGGACGAGCCCGATCCCGACGAAAAAAGGAGCAATCCGATGTCCGTCATCGCCCTTCATCCGAAACAGCCACAGGAAGCGAACGGCCCGTCCGCGACCATGCGGACACCTTCACCGGCTTCGCCATCCGCTCCACTCGCCTTCTCCTTACGGGGCATCGCCAAGCGTTTCGGCGAAAAGACCGTGCTCGACGGCATCGATCTCGACGTACCCCAGGGTCAGTTCGTCGCCGTCATCGGCAAGAGCGGCTGCGGCAAGAGCACCTTGCTGCGCATTCTTGCGGGACTGGACAGCCCAACGAGTGGCAGCCTGACTGTTGCCGGTGGCAGCGCGTCGGAGCGGCGCAGCCGCATCATGTTCCAGGAACCACGGCTGCTGCCCTGGGCACGGATCGCCCGCAATGTCGAAATCGGCCTGACCGGTATCGCCGAGGGCGAAGTCGCCCGCGATCTCTCGCAGCAGATCCTTAAGGAGGTCGGCCTTGCCGACCGCGCCGAGGAATGGCCGTCGGTACTGTCGGGTGGGCAGAAGCAGCGCGTGGCGCTTGCCCGGGCACTCGTCGCCCATCCCTTCATCCTGGCGCTCGACGAGCCGCTTGGCGCGCTGGACGCACTGACGCGCATCGAGATGCAGCAGCTGCTGGAGCGCATCTGGCAGCAACAGAGCTTTACCGCCGTGCTCGTCACCCACGATGTCACTGAGGCCGTGGCGCTTGCCGACCGCGTCGTCGTCATCGATAAAGGCCGCATCGCGCTCGATCTGCCGATCCCGCTCGCGCGCCCTCGCGGTCACGGCAGCGCCGAAACTGCCAGGTTCGAAGGCCAGATCCTGGACCGGCTATTCGGACGGGGATGACGTGCCGCTTCCGATCTTTGTTTGTTGCGCCGTGCATTGACGAACACAACCTTCCATGAAAGCAATGCAATCATGGCATGCATTGAAGGTTGAAACATGAACACTACGGTCGCCGGCACCAACCTCCCACGCTTCTTTTGGCGGCGACTGGCGGCCTTTGTTGTCGACTCCCTCCTATTTTGCGTCGTCGCAGTCGCTATTTCGATCGTCCTCATGTTCGTGCTTCCCTGGGCGCCGCGCTTTTTCATGTCCGCGACGACCATATGCGAACCGGCCGCGCCAAGTGCGTTTGCACAAAGAATCGACCGCGAATGGCCACTGGCGCCCGGTCAATCGCGCGAAAACCAGATCTGCACCACCTCCTTTTGGGGCGTGCCCGACAGCAGGTCGTTTGTTTCAACGTTGATCGACGCTGGCGATATGCCAACACAACGGTCGATCAGGTTCGAGATCGACGAGGCCGGCAATCCGCTCGAACTTGAAGCGATGCAGGTGGGACACGCAGTGCTTAGCGAACTAGCGCCGATTCTTCTCTTCTGCCTGTCCGGCGCCGCTCTGATCGCGCGCTTCGGCACCACACCCGGCAAGAGGCTCTTCGCTTTGCGCGTTGTCCAAGACAATGGCGAACCGCTGCCGTTTGCCAAGGCCGCCAAACGGGAGGTGTTGCGCATGCTGCCGACAATCCTTGCGGCATTTAGCGCTCCGCTATTGCTGCTGTCGCTTGCGATTTTTGGCACCGGTGACATTCTCAGGGATGCGATCGACGCCGTGACCATCTTTGGCGCGCCGGCTCACGTCATCCTGCTTGTCGGCGGCCTGCTCTCCCCCTTGCCCGCAATCGTCTGGTGGGTATGGCCCTTCATGCGCTGGCGCGGTCGAACCATCTATGACCGTCTGACAGGATGCCGCGTCATTCACAGCCCCAGATCGCGCATGGCCCATTCGGCGCCTACAGCCGCCTGATCACCCGATGTCACCATCGCGCAATCGCTCGTGGTCATTGCCACACCCGCTTCTGCGGTGGCATCGAACTCGGCGAGCAATCATCTCGAAATCCAGTCGTTTCGCCCCACTGCTGCCCGGCTCATCCCTTGAAGATGAACGAGGCACCGATCGCGATCAGGGAGAAGCCGACGAGGTGGTTCCAGCCGATCGACTCCTTCAGCCAGAAGACTGAAAACGCCGCGAACACCAACAGCGTGATCACCTCCTGCATCGTCTTCAGTTGCGCTGCCGAATAGACCTCGTGACCGATGCGGTTTGCCGGCACGGCCAGGCAATATTCGAAGAAGGCGATGCCCCAGCTCGCGACGATCGCCATGTAAAGCGGCGACGAGGTGTACTTCAGGTGCCCATACCAGGCAAATGTCATGAAGACGTTGGAGATCAGGAGCAGCAGGATCGGCCAGAGATAGGTCGGGTTGATGGTAAACGGCATGAGTATCCTCGAAGGCGCGAATCGCTCCGGCAGGATGATCTTGCCGCACGCGCTCTGACAAGCGTGAACATCAGTCGAGGAGCGCAATCGGCGGCGTGCGAAACCTGAATGACTCTCTCAAGGAGCTTCGATAAACTCTTTTAAAGACTTTGTTTTGCGTCGACACGCGGCGTATAGGCGATCATTCCCCAATCCCAAGCAGTCTGGAATCGGACCGTTGCAGCCCCTCGACCAGTGCAAGTGCGGTCCTTGCCGTCGGCGACGCCATGCTCGCCGTTAAAGAGGAAGGTCGCCAGCATCCGTGGATCATCGATCGCCCATGCGCCTTGCCTTGCGCCCTCGGCAATCAGCGCCGCCAGCCGGCCCCGGCTTCGGCCGCCTGCGTCAAATCCTGTTCCTTTCCATGGCTTTGCCCGTTCTACCGTATTCGGCCACAGTTGAAAATTGCTGCCTTAATTAGGGCTCGAACATGCGATCAATGGATCGTTGCACCGAAGCCAGCAGCCAGGCGGGACACAAAAATAGTGCACCAAACCCACGAAAATCGGCGATATATAATCCAAATGGGTTAGGTTGCGCACGAAAATTCGCCTTTTGCGCGCTTTGCCACAATTTTGCTCCAGCCCATAGGCAAAGTCCGCGCACTGTCCGACGGGACAGGCAGGGGAATACCACACTCCGACGGCAATTGCCGTGAAGTTGGCTCCGCGTTTCAGCGCGGTTCGCCGGCGCGCTGATGCTGCGTTCAAGGTGCAACGCGCAGGCGCGAACCGCCGATATCCCCGAACACAATGACCGATGCAGATGAAAAACCGGGGGCAGTGCCGGCGATCGCCAGGCTCATCCGGGATGCACGCACCAAACAACTTGGCAAGGAGACCTGACCATGAAGGTCCTGGCGTTTCTCGCGGCTGCCTATGCCGCTCTTTTGATACCGGATGTGGCCACGGCGGGCATGTTGGCCCAGGCCCAGCAATACAAAGGCCTGCACGAGGTCAAGAACAACAGGCGACTGCGCGCCGCACTCGGCATCAATCCGGCCCGCACCCCCTGGTGCGGGCACTTCATGGGCCTGGTTGCCCGCAAGGCCGGTCGAACCCCGCCACAGAGTTTCGGTATCGCCCGCTCCTGGCTGCGCTTCGGTGCCCCGGTCAAGCTATCCTACGCGCGCCCCGGCGATATCATCGTCGTGCGCACCGGCCGCAGCTATCACGTCGGCATCATCTCCGCCCTGTCGAAATCGACGGCGAAGGTGATGGGCGGCAACCAGTCGGGCCGCGTTACGGTTTCGCAGTTCAACCGCGGTCAGGTCGTCGCCGTCAGACGTTAGCCGGCGAAGGAAACGGATTTGCAGTTTGCTACCTAGGGGATCGTGGGGGCGTTTGACCGCCTGTCGTCGAGCGATAGGCGCATCGCGCAACGTCGATCGGTCGGCAGGCCGTAGGTCGCCTCTTTCGCCAGGATCTGCGCCAGCCGCGCGTCGAGCCCTTCTTCGTCGAGCGTCCGGAACCCGAGCTTGCGATAGAAGCGCTCGTTCCATGCGAGGTCGCGGAAGGTGGTCAGCGTTACCTCGCCAAGCGAGCGGTCGCGCGCATGGGCGATGGCGGCGGCGATCAAGCCACGTCCAAGCCCATGGCCTTGCCGCTCGTGCAGTACCGCCAGTTGCCAGATGTGCAGCGCGCCATCGCTAATCTCGGCGCAGAGAAATCCAAGCGGATGGTCGCGATTATCGACGGTCACCCAGGAGAGGCCGGAGCGAACGAAATCCAGATGCGCATCGACCGATTGCACGTCGTCGTCGGCAATCCAGGCCAGGTCGGAAACGCTGCGAAAAGCCTCTCCCGACGATCTTTCGATATCGGGCAGCACGGGTGTGTCATCTTCACGGGTCAGTCGAATCAAGGCGTTCATGGCGGCATCCTACCGGCGGCAGCGGCTCCGTCGATACAGTCCTGCGATAGGACCGTCAGGTAAGATGTGCGGACAATGCACGACTGGAGTTTTCTACATAAAGACAATCGCTTATCCCAATCTCTTCGCCATCCACACGCGGTCTTATGTCGTGATCACAAAACCGCTGCGCACTTTTGGGCGACATGCATCAGGCGAACGATCCTCCCCGCATCGACTCGACCCTGTCAACGCTAATCCGCGATGTCGGCAACCGGATTCCGACATTTAGACTTTCCTCCTAAACACCTGAATCGACTACCAAACGCCTAATCACCGCGCAGCCGGCGCGGCCATCTGCGCGATCCGCGCCAGCGCCGCACTCAAACCGGCCGTCGGGCTCGTCAATGGGCGCGGTCCTCCACGCACGAGGTCCGCCGCACCGGCCATGGAGGCTTGAGCAAGGGCAACGATTGCCGCGCCATCACCATAGGCGGCGTCGGCAGCACCGGCGATTGCGGCGAGATAGCCATCGCGGTCACCCGCTCTAAACAAGGCCCAGGCGCCGGCGACGAGGCGCACCTCAAGCGCAACACCCCGTCGCTTCGCGGCCTCGGCAAAAAGCGCGGTGGTCGGCGCCACGGTCGTTTCGACGGCGCAAAGCGCCACCACCCTGCCCCCGACTGCCGTTGCCATTTCGGCAAGCGCCGCATCGGTCCGCAACACCGGCACCGGCGCCTCACGAACATTCGCCATGCTCGGCCCAAGCGTCGAACAGGTAAGGAGTACAGCATCGGCCCGGGCCGCCAGTGCCGTCAGCGCTGCGCCCGTCTCGCGGGCTGTGGCGTCCGTGAGCCCGCCTGCCCGTTCCGCAGCCTCGAGCAGGTCCGGCCGCACGGCGTGGCGGAGCACCTCCGTTGCAAGGCCGAGCTCGCGCGCGGCAGATTCGAAAACGGCGACGTTGCTATCGGCCGTGTGCAGGCAGGCGATGATCAAGATGTTTTTCCTCACGCTGGTTTTGAGCTTCGCGACCAGTGTCAGTCACCCGCCGTCGACATATCTCGCACGTTACGCCGCTCGGTGAAAACGGCGTTTGAAGAACCCACAACGCAGACTCTTCGTCGTCTCAAGCGCGCAATCCACGGACGAAAGGGCGCTTGGCCCGCAAATGGTCTCAAAATCAGCGCATCAATCGATGCCGACACACGATCGCCGCGCTTTTCACCCTTCTAGATATTACTAAATTACGCTACCCTTAATTTCCTCTAGCTGTACGCCACAGGAGGGACTTGCCCCCTTGGAACGGAAGCTCGCAGTCATCCTCGCCGCCGATGTCGCTGGCTATAGTCGCCTCGTCGCGACCGACGAGGAAGGTACGCTTGCGACGCTCGGCACCTATTGCGCCACGATCGGCGACCTCGTCGCCGAGCATGGCGGCCGCATTTTCAGCACTGCCGGCGACAGCGTCGTCGCCGAATTCCACAGCGCCGTCCAGGGGGTACGCGCCGCCGTTGCCATCCAGCGCGCTCTGCAACGTCGCAATGCCGATCTGGCGCCGGAGAAACGCATGGAGTTCCGCATCGGCATCAATCTCGGTGACGTCGTGGTCGAGGGCACGAACCTTTTGGGCGACGGCGTCAACGTCGCGGCACGGCTGCAGCAGGTGGCACGACCGGCCGGCGTCTGCATTTCCGGAACCCTGCATGACCAGATCGAAGGCAAGCTCGACTTCCCCATGGTCAAGCTCGGCGAGCAGACGCTCAAAAACATGCCGCGGCCGGTGCTGGTGCACAGCGTCGACTGGCGCGAAGATCCGACGGTACCCGATCTGCCCGGCATGCCGCTCCGTCTGCCGAACAAGCCGTCGATCGCCGTCCTCCCGTTCGTCAACATGTCGGACGATCCGGGCCAGGACTACTTTGCCGACGGGCTGACCGAGGACATCATCACCGGGCTCTCGCTCTGTCGCTGGTTCTTCGTCATCGCCCGCAACTCATCCTTCGCCTACAAGGGGCATGCAATGGACGTGAAGCAGATCGGCCGTGATCTCGGCGTGCGCTATATCGTCGAGGGCAGTGTGCGCCGGTCGGGAAGCCGCGTGCGTGTCACCGGGCAGCTGATCGAGGCCGAGACCGGCGTGCATCTCTGGGCGCAGCGCTTCGATCGCGAGGTGGCTGACATCTTCGCCATCCAGGACGAACTCACCCAGCACGTGGTCGCCGCCATCGAACCGGAAATCCTCATCGGTGAAAACCGCCGCGCGCTGTTGCGCGGCACCGAAAACCTCGACGCCTACGAATGCCATATGCGCGGCACGCTGCTGCACAATGCCCAGGACACGGCCGCGCATTTTTCCGAGGCGATCGACTGGCATCGCCGCGCCATCGCGCTCGATCCGGACTTCGGCCGCGCCCACATGATGCTCGCGCGTTCGCTGTACGCCCGATGTTTCTTCGGTTTCAGCGACGATATCGACCGCGACAGCACCGAACTGCTCGTCGCAGCCGAGCGCGCCATCGCGCTCGAAGACCGGGATCCTTACTCGCATTACGTCATGTGCCTTGCCAATTTTGCGGCCCACCGCCCGCATGCCGCTGTTGCCGAAGCGCAGCAGGCAATCGACATCAACCCCAATCTCGCACTGGCCTATATGGCACTCGGCTGGGCCCGCATATTCATCGGCCGCTTCGCCGAGGCGCTCGATCCATTGCACAAGGCCTTGCGGTTGAGCCCGCACGATCCGCTGACCTATCTCTTCCTCAATCGGCTCGCGCTTGCCCACTATCATCTCGGCAATTACGAGGAGGCGCAGCACCATGCCGAACGCGGGCTGCTATTGCGGCGCACCTATTTCAATCTGGTGGTGGTGCTCGCCTGTCTCGGCCAGCTTGGACGCACGGCGGATGCCGGCAAGCTCATCGACGAAGCAGTCGCCAACGCCCCGCTGGATCTTCCACGCTACTGGCAGATCTTCACGGCCTACGTCGATCCCGCCGATTACACGCATTTCACCGACGGTCTGCGCAAGGCGGGCCTGCCTGCCGTTCCGTGAGGCGCCATGACACGTGCGCAACCGCTTGGTGTCGTGATCGGTCTGGCTATCGTTTTGGTCCTCACGTTGCTGCGCGCCAGCGACCCGCAGCTTCTGAGGCAGGCGCGCGACGTCACCTTCGATGAATATCAACGGCTGTCGCCACGCGCCTACGAGGCGATGCCGGTCAAGGTCGTCGATATCGACGAGGCCTCGCTGCGCGCCTTCGGACAATGGCCCTGGCCGCGAGACCGACTGGCAAAGCTCACCGACAGGCTCGCGGAGATGGGCGCCTCGGCGATCGCTTTCGACATCCTGTTTGCCGAACCGGACCGGCTGTCGCCGCGCAGCGTATTGCGCGACGTCCCCGAACTCGACCAGTCGCTGCTCGAGCGCCTGCCCGACAATGACGAGGTCTTTGCCACGTCGATCGTGGAAAAGCCCGTCGTCCTCGGCTTTGGGCTGACCAACGACGGAAGCTACCTACCACCGGTCAAGGCCGGATTCGCGTTCACCGGCGAAAGCCCGATCGGTGCGCCGCCGCGCATCCGGGCGGCCACGCCGCTGCGGCCGCAACTGGAGAGCAATGCCGCCGGCCTCGGCCATATCAGTCTCAACCCCGGCGGTTCCTCGGCTGTCGTACGCGCGGCACCCCTGTTTCTGAGCGACGGTCAGCAACTCTACCCCAGCCTCGCAATGGAGGCACTGCGCGTGGCGCAAGGCGCTTCGACCTATGTCCTTGCCGGTGCGCCCGATCTGCCGGATACGCTGACAGCCGCCAAGATCGGCGATTTCGTCGTGCCGCTGACCGCCTCCGGCGAACTCTGGCTCTATGTCAGTCCCGATACGACCGAGCGCTATGTCTCCGCCCGGCGCATTCTCGAAGACGATGACATATCCCCCGATGTCAGTGCGGCGATCGCGGGCAGCATCGTGTTCATCGGCACCTCTGCCGCCGGCCTGCAGGACGTGCGCACGACGGCGCTCGGCCAGAACGTGCCCGGCGTCTCGCTGCACGCCCAGATCGTCGAGCAGATCCTCTCCGGCCGCTACCTCTCGCGCCCGGACTGGGCAAATGGCCTGGAAATCCTGGCGATCGCGATTGCCGGCTGCCTGCTCGTGCTGCTGACGACCTTCGTCAGCCCGGTAATGGCGCTCGCCTGCGGTCTGGCGATCACGGCGCTGGGGCTGGTCGCCTCCTGGGTCGCGTTCTCCTATGCGGGCCTGCTCTTCGACCCGCTGGCACCGATCCTTGCGGCGTCGATCACCCACTTCTCCGCGACCGCCTTCCGCTTCCTGGTCACCGACCGCGAGCGCCGCGAGGTCCGCCAGGCCTTCGGCCGCTACCTCTCGCCTTCTCTGCTCTACCGCATCGAGCACAACCGCAACGCCCTGAGGCTCGGCGGCGACGATCGCGAACTCACCGTCATGTTCGTCGACGTGCGCAACTTCACCGAGATCAGCGAGCGCATGGCGCCGACCGATGTCGTTGCCTTTCTCAACACGCTGCTCGACGCCCTGAGCCGGCACGTCATTGCCAACGAGGGCACCCTCGACAAGTTCATCGGCGATTCGATCATGGCCTTCTGGAACGCGCCGGTCGACGTCGCCAACCATCCGCGAAAGGCGCTGCGGGCAGCGCTCGGCATGCGCGAGACCCTGGCGCGGCTCAATGCCGACGATGCCTTCGGATTCGGTGCGGCGCAGGATATCGGCATCGGCATCGGGATTCATACGGGGATCGCTTGCGTCGGCAATATGGGTGCCGAGACGCGCTTCAACTATTCGGCTGTCGGCGATACCGTCAACATCGCCGCCCGCATTGAGGCAGCTTGCAAGGAGGTGAGCTTCGACGTTCTCGTGTCAGAGGCGACGGCGCAGGCCCTGCCCGGTTGCGCGCTGCTGGAAGCAGGCGCCCTGGGGCTGAAGGGAAAGACGACACGAACCCGGCTCTTTGCCGTCGTCGGCGACGAAGGCGTCGCCTCTTCGCCCGACTTCGGCGAACTGCAGCGGCTGCATTCGAGACTGGTCGAAAACCTGCGTGCACGCGCCTCGACCAGCCGCAGCCTTGCCAATGCGGCAAAGCTCAAGGCGGCGGCGATCACGCCCGGCCTCGTGCCGTTCTATGGCAGGATCACCCGCCGCTCCGAACATTTCATCGATATCCCCGCCGATCAGGCCAGCCGCATCGCCGAATAGCGATCAATCGTCGTCGTTGTCGTGATCGCTTCGATCGCGGTCACGTCCACCATGGCGATCGTTGTTTCCGTTGCGATCGGCGCGGTCTCCACCGTTCCTGCCATCGTCATCGCCGCCACCGTACCCGTTGTCGCCGCCGGAGGCGTCATGATCATCGTCGCGGTCCTCATGGTCCCTGTCGTGATGCTCGTGCTCCTTGTCCCGATCCGGCTTGTCGTGGTCGGGTTTGTCGCGATCCGGTTTGTCATGGTGGGGTTTCTCATGATGCGGCTTTTCCGGTCGGGGTTTTTCCGGCTTGGGCTCCTCGCGCACGATCGGCGCCTGCTCCGGCACGATCCGCGCCGGCGGACGCTCTAGATCGTCGCGAACCGCGGCCTGCAGCCCGCAGCCAGCGCCGACCGCGCTTATCGTGCCGGAAAGCCTCTGACCGCCGGAAAGGAAAGGCAGGGCCTGGCTATTGCCAAGGCTGCGCAGCGTGCGCTGGCTGACGCGCGCCGCTTGGCTGACCCCGCCGCCGGGTGTGGCAACGACACAGTCGCAGCGCCGCGTCAACTGCCGGCAACCGCCGGCACCGCAGAAGCTGGCCGCGCCGTTGAGCAGCACGACCGCAGTCGTGCCGTCGCGGCCGACATAGAAATCGAAGGCCGTACCGCGCACGCCGATCGTGCCGGCGGGCGTGACGATTTCATAGGCGGAATGGTTCGATTTGCCGCTGACCCAGCGAAAAGTGCCCTTGGCGGCCATGATCGTCAGCTTTTTCACCGACTTGCTGCCGTCGTAGACGAATTGATCGATCACAACCGACGAGCCCCAGCCGACGGCGAGCTTGGTGCCGTCCTGAAAGACGAACTGGCCGAGGCCGGACTTTGACGTCCGGATCCGTTCGTCCCGGTAGACCGGGTCCCTGACCGCCAGCGGACCGCGCGCGCCGGACACCTCGGTCCTGATCGAGACTGCCTGGCCGACAGGTTCGGCCGCAAAGCTCGAGGCAGGGCAAAGGAGCATGGCACGAAAAGCGATAAGGGCGGCACCACGCAAACACGACATGGTCCCCTCCAAACCTCTATTATTATTACTATTATCATGCTGTTCGGCCGGGTGTCTGCTCGCCCATTCGAGGTAAGCGGCTAGCAACCGGAACTCGCAGTGGCCAATCAACGCCACCCTTAGATGTGAAAACGACGGACAAATCGGTCCCATCGGCGACCGCGCGCCATTGGCCAACCAAAATGCAATAAGCCGGCCCTCGCCACCGGCGAAAATCCGGACATTTCGTTTCCCTTTTGTACTCATTCCCTCTTTATTTTCGCAATGACTCTGTCCATATTCCCGCCATGGCCAAGGATCCGAAGAAGTCTGCAAAAAATCCCCCCAGCAAAAGCACAGTGCCCGGCGGCTTCGAGGAAGCCCCGCAGGCGCCGCTGTCCGGAACGCCGCTGTCAGGCAATGTCTCCGATTGGGTGAAACAGCTTGAAGCGGATGCCGAGGCCTCTGCCTTCGAGAGCCAGCGCGAGGTTGCCTCCAAGGCCGGCAAGCACCGCAAGAAGGTGGAGATCGCGGCTTCCAAATCTGCTCGGGGCACCTCGATGGGCGGCACGACCGACCCGAAGACGCGCGCCGCGGCCGGCCTCAACCCGGTCGCTGGCCTCGACGTGTCGCTGGAGGATGCCGACAAGCTGTCCACTTCGGGCGTCACCGCCACGGTGGAGGCGCTGTCGGCGCTGATCGAGAGCGGCAATCCGCTGTTCAAGGACGGCAAGCTCTGGACGCCGCACCGCCCTGCCCGGCCGCCGAAATCCGAAGGCGGCATCGAGATCCGCATGGTCTCCGACTACGAGCCCGCCGGCGACCAGCCGACGGCGATCGCCGATCTCGTCGAGGGCCTGTCCTCCGGCGAGCGCAGCCAGGTGCTGCTCGGCGTCACCGGCTCCGGCAAGACCTTCACCATGGCCAAGGTGATCGAGGCGACGCAGCGCCCCGCCGTCATCCTCGCGCCCAACAAGACGCTGGCCGCCCAGCTCTATTCCGAGTTCAAGAACTTCTTCCCCGACAACGCGGTCGAGTACTTCGTCTCTTATTACGACTACTACCAGCCGGAAGCCTACGTGCCGCGCTCCGATACCTTCATCGAGAAGGAATCGTCGATCAACGAGCAGATCGACCGCATGCGCCACTCGGCCACGCGCTCGCTGCTCGAGCGCGACGACTGCATCATCGTCGCCTCGGTCTCCTGCATCTACGGTATCGGCTCGGTCGAGACCTATACCGCCATGACCTTCCAGATGAATGTCGGCGACACGCTCGACCAGCGCCAGCTGCTGGCCGATCTGGTGGCACAGCAATACAAGCGCCGCGACATGGATTTCCAGCGCGGCTCGTTTCGCGTGCGCGGCGATACCATCGAGATTTTCCCGGCCCACCTGGAGGATGCCGCCTGGCGCATCTCCATGTTCGGCGATGAGATCGACGCTATCACCGAGTTCGATCCCTTGACCGGCCAGAAGACCGGCGACCTGAAGTCGGTGAAAATCTACGCCAACTCGCACTATGTCACCCCGCGCCCGACGCTGAACGGCGCCATCAAGGCGATCAAGGAAGAACTGAAGCACCGGCTGGCCGAGCTGGAAAAGGGCGGACGCCTGCTCGAAGCCCAGCGGCTGGAGCAGCGCACCCGCTATGATATCGAGATGCTGGAGGCCACCGGCTCCTGCGCCGGCATCGAGAACTATTCGCGCTACCTCACCGGCCGCAATCCCGGTGAGCCGCCGCCGACGCTGTTCGAATACATCCCCGACAACGCGCTGCTGTTCATCGACGAAAGCCACGTCTCCGTCAGCCAGATCGGCGGCATGTATCGCGGCGACTTCCGCCGCAAGGCGACGCTGGCCGAATACGGCTTCCGCCTGCCCTCGTGCATGGACAACCGGCCGCTGCGCTTCGAGGAATGGGACGCCATGCGCCCGGACACGATCGCCGTTTCGGCAACCCCCGGCGGCTGGGAACTGGAGCAGTCCGGCGGCGTCTTTGCCGAACAGGTCATCCGCCCGACCGGCCTGATCGACCCGCCGGTGGAAGTGCGCTCGGCAAAGACTCAGGTCGACGACGTCTTGGGCGAAATCCGCGAGACGGCCGCTGCCGGCTACCGCACGCTGGTAACGGTACTCACCAAGCGCATGGCCGAGGATCTGACCGAATACCTGCACGAACAGGGCATTCGCGTGCGCTACATGCACTCCGACATCGACACGTTGGAGCGCATCGAGATCATCCGCGATCTTCGTTTGGGTGCTTTCGACGTGCTCGTCGGCATCAACCTCCTGCGCGAAGGTCTCGACATTCCCGAATGCGGCTTCGTCGCCATTCTCGACGCCGACAAGGAAGGCTTTTTGCGTTCGGAAACCTCGTTGGTGCAGACCATCGGCCGCGCCGCGCGCAACGTCGACGGCAAGGTCATCCTCTATGCCGACCAGATCACCGGCTCGATGCAGCGCGCCATGGACGAGACCAGCCGCCGCCGCGAAAAGCAGATGGCCTTTAACGAGGCCAACGGCATCACCCCGGAATCGGTGAAGGCAAAGATCTCCGACATCCTCGACTCGGTCTACGAGAAGGACCACGTGCGCGCCGACATCTCCGGCGTCGCCGGCAAGGGTTTTGCCGACGGCGGCCACCTCGTCGGCAACAACCTGCAGGCGCACCTCAATGCGCTGGAAAAGCAGATGCGCGACGCCGCCGCCGACCTCGACTTCGAAAAGGCCGCCCGCCTGCGCGACGAAATCAAGCGCCTGAAGGCCGCCGAACTCGCCGCCATGGACGACCCGATGGCAAGGGAAGAGGCAAAGGCGATTGAGGGCGGAACCGGACGGAAGAAAGAAGCGGTATCCAAGAACGGTCAGGCGTCCGCTTCTCCGTCATCCTCGGGCTCGACCCGAGGATCCATCACCGCCGACGAAAAATCTTTGTTCCAGAAACCGTCACTTGACGAAATGGGCCGCGACGTTGCAACCCCGGCCGGCCGCAGGGATGCCGAGGGCCAAAGCCTCTTCCGCAAGAACAGCCTCGACGAAATGACCGTCGGCCGCACCGAAAAGCCGGTGATCGGCAAGGTACCCGACAAGCCCCTCATCCGCGCCAAACCAGGCGTCGGCTCTTACGAGGAACCGGTCGACGAGAAGCGGCAGAAGGGGCGGACCAAGGGCAAGACGGGCCGACCGGGAAGGTAACTTTCGCGATCCTGATGCGGTCAAACTGATCCCAGTTTATCCAGGCGTCGTGCAACACACCTCAAACTCGCAGGACGTCAGAAATAAAAGGCCCCGTCACCGCCAGCGACACGCGAGATCCTGACGCTAAATATGGAAATATTAATCCATAGCGTTATTCAGGAAACAATAGCGACAATGAATATGAATTAGACTACTGAAGCAGATTCAAGTATTCTTATCAAACACAATACTAAGATCAGAAGAGTGAACTATCTCATCGATTGCTTGGTCTCCGTACTTCAACCTTAGTCGCTGCTCAAAGTTCGGTTCGACATCTCTAGCGAAGGCCACCAGTCCACGCATGTAATGCAATTTCTCAACCTCTAGAGTGCCGGTCCGCCATTTATGAATTAGCGCCTTAATTTCGCGTTTTCGGTGCCGTCCAATTGACAATCGATGATCCGAAGTTATCACAACACCAGTCACACGGCGCAGATACTTCTTGGAAAGAAGGGCTGTTTTTTTGTGATTAACCTCAAGATTAAGATTAGGAATACTATTCATCGCAAGATGTATTCCATCTTCTACAGAAAAAAGTTGCCCCTCCTTATTGGATGACACAAACATATCATCCGCATACCTTGTAAAGATCAGACCACGTTCAGCACAAAAATTGTCGAGGGTGACGTCAAAATCGAACATCATCGTATTGGTGATGATGGGTGAAGTTGGCGATCCGATCGTCAATCGCCCGTTGCGGCAAACAATATTACCAACGAACCCAATATCTTTCTCTGTAAGCACCAAACCGACCGCCGCCGATCGCGAACGTAAGAAATTCTGCACCTCAGCTTGCGTAAACGATGGAAAGAAATTGGAGAAATCGTAGCGATTTGTAAACTTGCTTTGTCTGTGCCTCTCAGCGTTCTCGCGAATTCCAAACCCCTGGCGATATGCAGTGGCTCCAGAATGGATTGGGAAGCGAGCAAATACAGCCTTTGCAATCCACCGCTGAATGGCTTTTAGTTCCTTGCTTGGATGTTCGATCGTTCTTTTCCCGCCCGACCGCTTTGGGATCTCGTACACTTTGTACCTGTTGCTCGCAGTAGCCGCCAAGCTGGTCAGTTTAGCTTCGCTAATCTTTGAGGCTCTAACGAGCAATTCCACTAGCATCAGTTATGCCCCCAAAACAGCAAGGAAATCTGCATCCGCTTCCAGCATTGCGGTGGCGATATCAACTGAGAGGACATCATGCGAGGTTTGGAAGCCCTCTCGCACGGATAAGAACGATGCACGGTCCTCGCACGCACGTAGATGATCAAAGCCACCAACTTCCATCAATCTCCTAGATCCCACAAGCATTGAGATCACTTTCTTCACCTTTGATGGATTGATGTGGCTTTTGTAGACCGAGTTGACGAAGAACTCGACATCGGCTGCCGTAGCGATCCGCAGAAGCGAGACAATCTGGTGAATAAGCGCGAACAATTCAAACGTTGATGTCTGGTTAAATGGCTTAATAACGAATGCCCCCTTGGATTTTTTCAGGGGTCTTCGCTCCAAAATTCTCTGCGAGATCAAAGAAAAGTCAGGCTCATTGTAATTAAGTTGTATATTTGGCTGAAAGAAAGAAATGTCGGCAATCTTCTTTGCTGGGCCAAGCGATATGAAACTATCATTCTTTTGTCTATTCAAGTCGATCGCTAGAATCGTTTTTTTTGCTAAACTATCTATTGCCCCAAAATATCCTGCCTCAGCGAATGAACCCGGCGCCTCAGGGAAGAGAACAATTGAATGAGATAGTTCACCGATAAGCTCTTCAAACTCCGATATATCGAAAGGTCGCTCGTCCCCCAGGCCGAAGTAATTGCGCATCGCAAATTCAGGTTCGAAGAACTCAAAGTCAGGCAAAAGACTGCTAAAGATGTCCTGAAATTTTCGACGCATATTGTCTGGACTGTTTCCGCCACAAACGAAGACTATGTTGCTCGTTCGTTGGATAAGAAACCCACTCTGAAATAGGGAGATCACCCGCCCGCGCAGCGGCTTTAGTTTCTTGCTGCGCAGGGGATGATCCATTCCAATTCTCTTACTTAAGCGTCCGACTTCGAATCATTTTGTCGGCTCCGAGGCAACGACCGGGGCCGACAAAATGATTCGAAGTCGGCGCCCAAAATCGTTCAATCGAGTACAGCCTGGCCAATCGCCCGGCATAGAGTGTCTCGCAACCACACTCAGCTAAGAGTGGCAACAAGCTACCATCGAAACAAAAACAAACAAGAGTTGAGGTCGCTAAATTCACAGCTTGCAATCGGCAGATCCACAATAAGCTCAATGAGAGCAAGGGCATATGCAAGATCATACCAACACTAAGGTTTCGCCAAAGTACCACGTTCACGAAGCAGGCCTCTGGACATGCTGCGAGCAACGCCCGTCCAACTCCGCCACGTAAGCCTTTACCTCCAGCACTTACACAACTCAGAGAGGCATTTCTCCGCAACCTCATAGGCCTGCTCTTGCTTCTGATCTGCTCCTCAACATTCTTGATCCCTGAGCGATCGACTGCGTGCGAACGCGTATCGTGCGGCCGAGGATCTCTGTTTCCGGCCAGCGGATCGAAGTGTTTGTGCACACGGGTAGCGCGGCGCGCCAGTTCGTCCGTGTGTCAAGGATACTTCGTCCGCCCCACCCCCTCAGCGACCTCCTTCCCTCATTCTGCGCTTGTAGCAAAATTCCAGTAGCGCCACGTCTGCGGCGCGCAGAGGCCTCCGCTCCGGACACGATGCCAAGACGGCGGCAGGCTGGACCAAACTCTATCGTGGTGCCGACGCGTGTCGGCTGAAGGCCAGTGACCGATACGGGGATGAGGGTGGAGCATGCGCCGGAGGGTGGCCTCATCGGTACTAGTGTTGCGCGCCGCCTACTCCGCCGCGTGCCCTTTCGCCTCGAGCACCTCCAGCTCGTAGGAATAGCCCTCCAGCATTTCATACGCCTGTTCGATTGCCTTGATCTGCTCCTCGGTGGCTTGATCGCCTCGGCGATCGAGCGTGAGCGAGCGCGCAGCATCGAGCCAAGCACGTCGGTCTCCGGTCGGCGGCCGAGGCGGTCGAGGCGGTCGAGGTGTTTGCGCACCCGGACGCGGTGGCGTTCCAGCTCGAGGATGTGGAACCGGCTCTTGACGATATCGTCGGAGAGCTTGCGGCGCATGGTGGCAACGGGATCGAAGCTGCCGGGTTCGTACTCGCTAGGGATGAAGCCGTTGACCAGCGCCTCCAGCATCATCAGGCCCTTGAGGTCGCGTGGTTCGGCGAGCTGCGGGTCGCAGCCGGTGTCGTCAAAGACCTTCCGGCGCACCGGGACCTAGGACATCATAGACCGCCGACCGCAGGCCAAATTGCTCGGCATCGCACAAGCTTCACCTCCGGAAGCGGTGCACATCCGCGCCCATCGCCGCTGTGCGCTACACCTTCATCTCCGCCAGCGCCCGATGCAGCGGCGCATCGGAAATCTGGATCGCGCCGGTGAACGGAATGTCCATGTCGAGCACGACATAGACAGAGGCGGCGATGAACATCGCTGAAACCACGAACATGGAAACGACCACGGCATTTTGCGGGGCGCGGTAGCCGAAGCTGGCGAAGATCAGTGCCATCCAGGCGATCAGCATGCCGATGACAGGCATCGGGATCGCGCCCTCCGATTGCTCGACGATCGTCCAGCGCTGTTCGACGATGCGGTTGTAATGCTGGCGCGCGTCCGCCAGCATGGATTCATGCAAGCTGTCGGCGGGCTGGATGGCCGCCAGGCTGTTGCCGATGGTGTCAAGCCGTTGCTGACCGGCATTACGCGCCTCGTGCAGTGCGTCGTTGACGCGCTCGGGGTTGGCGATCGCGCCTTCGACATAGGCGATCAGATATTGCCGAGCATCGTTGCCGGCGAGGCCGTAGGTCCTGAGGGTGCGGTCGAGCAGGATCAGGTTGATGGCGAAGGAATGCACGTTGTCGTCGATGCCCTCGAATGTGTTCTTGGCCGAATTGATCATCAGGCCGAAGACCAGCGACGCCATGACCACGAAGATATTGGCGACGAGCCGCACGACGGTGTTGGTATCCTCGTCGCGATGGCGGGCCGGCAGCTTTGGATAGAGATGCATCATACCGAGCGCCGCCACGCTCAGGCAGAGAAAGGCGGCAACGGCAATCAGGATCGCGCTCATGGATACCGCTCCCATCCCCCCGCTGCATTCTGCGCGTTCTGCAAGTCTTCTCGGCAGCTGGAAAGGGAACTTTGACGTTCCCGGCGGGCAAAGGCAATCGTTGCCGCAGGCAACGGTAACGGCAACAACCGACATGACCGATGAATGCCAAGGATCGCGGCGCCGCCTTCGAAGGTTGCGTTATCGTTCTGCCACCTCCGGCATAATTCCTTAAATCGGAATCGATTTAAGGGCAAAATCATGCAGCAACTCAAAGTGTTACAGCGACCTTTGCGCGTCTAAATAGACGCGCGGCGCTGTAGCGCCGCACTTTGAACGCCGGTGGCGGTTGTCGCTTACTTCAGCACGCCAACCAGCGCCTTGCCATCGGTATAATAGGGATCGCCGCCGCCGTTGCGGCCGGTCTTGGTGGCACCGATACCGGGGATGTCATAGGTCGACGAGACCTGCCCGGCCTTTTGCAGGTCGGCGATCACCAGGTTTCTCTCGGCGTCCAGATCCGGGCCGATATGGTGGGTGATCTGCCCGGTGTCGTGACTGAAGCCGACGCCGCGGTCGAAACTTGCCGAAGCGAGCCAGAGCGGCCTGCCATCCGCACCGGTTTGTTTGCTCAGCCAGAAGCGCACGTGGTTGCGCTCGTCGGCGCTGTTACCGACAGGCTTTTCGAACGCCAGATCCTGTTTCCGGCCCTCGAAGAACAAAGGGCTGACCGGCGCATCAAGATCCGGCCGATCGAGCACCACGCTCAAGCCGATATCGACCGAGGAGCGCAGCGTGATCTTGTCGGCCGGATCCCAGCCGGCCGCGGCGAAGGCGCGGATTATCTGCTCCCTGGAGCCGACGAGCCCGACATTGATCGGGTCGCCGGGGATATCCTGCTCGGTGGTGGTGACCATGGAGCTGACATCGTCGACCCGGCTCCGGTCGCGAAAAATCCAGAGTTCCGGCAGCAGGAAGTAGCTGACCAGCAGATAGGCAACCAGCACGGCCGCCAGAACGCTCAGCAATGCATGAAGTTTCCTGCGACGGGTCATCTGCATTCCCCCCAAGTCCCGGTGCGGCCATATAAGCTAAACCTGACACGGCTTGGAATGCAACACGTGGCGACAATCGTGCCGATCCTGACCCGCGCCCGCCTCCGATCCGCCATCGTCGCCGCAGACCATTCCTTGCGCTCTGAACCTACTGCATGTTTCCTTAAATCGTATTCGATTTAAGGCGAAAAACATGCAGCAATTCAAAATGTTACAGCGACCTTGGCGCGTCTTAAAAGACGCGCGGCGCTGTAGCGCCTCTCCTGCCGCAAGATGCGAGCTGCCCTACTCCGCCGCGTGCGCCTTTGCCTCCAGCGCCTCCAACTCGTAGGAATAGCCCTCCAGCATTTCATAGGCCTGTTCGATGGTCTTGATCTGCTCTTCGGTCGTCTTGATCGCTTCGGCGATCGAGCGTGAGCGGGCGCGCAGCATCGAGCCAAGCACGTCGGTCTCCGGCCGGCGGCCGAGGCGGTCGAGGTGTTTGCGCACGCGGGCGCGGTGACGCTCCAGCTCGAGGATGTGGAAGCGGCTTTTGACGATATCGTCGGAAAGCTTGCGGCGCATGGCGGCAACGGGGTCGAAGCTGCCGGGTTCGCGCTCGTCGAGGATGAAGTCGTTGACCAGCGTCTCCAGCATCATCAGGCCCTTGAGGTCGCGCGGCTCGGCGAGCTGCGGGTCGTAGCCGGTGTCGTCAAAGACCTTGCGGCGCACCGGGTCCTTCAGGAGATCATAGACCGCCTGCAGCCGGGCAAACTGCTCGGCATCGCCGCCCGAGTCGGGATGAGCCGCCTTGGCTGCCTTGCGATAGGCCGTGCGGATAGCCTGGTCGTTCGCGTCGCGGTCCACGCCAAGCATCTCGTAGGGATCGATCACGCTGCCCCCTGTTCGTCTCGCATTCCGATTTCTCCGCCTGACCTAACGCACGCATCCGAAGACCGGAACCAATCACCGGTAAAGCCTGCGCGTTATCCCAAACTTGTTCAAGTGCTGATGCGATGTGATGGCGATCAGCACCGCACGCTGCCGGGTTCGCTGTGTCAACGCCCGCCCGAAGCGGCGCGCACGTTCGGCCGTGGCCGGGACGAAATTGTGGTCAGAACCGGGCCGTCCCCGATTTTTCCATGCGGGGTCGATGGTGGTGAATTCGTGTCGCGGCCCGAGCGGCGATCGCCGATGGGCGTTTTCGACAATGCAGGGCAACGCACTCTGGCCCGCCCCCGAAAACCGACTTGCGGTCGGGCCGGCTCCGCGGTCCGCTTTGCCGAGCGGCAGCCCTCGACGCGGACCGAAGTCTAAAACCCCTGAGAATGCTGTGGTTGGCGCCACATTTTCCCGAAATAAGCCGCGCGAATGGCTCTTGCGTTTTTGTGCAAATACTGTCACTGCTGCTACCGTTCGGGCGTTTTCAATCCCGGAGACTGGACTTTCTCTTTTGTGCCCGGCTTGCCGGGCCGGCCGGAAGCGGCAAATGGACGTTCTTTCCCCGTTATCGTGACTACTCGACGCCTATCCGCTTGTATGCGGAAGACGACACACCCACATCCCCCCGGGGGCGCGGGTATAGCTTTAAGACTGAAGGAAAAGGACTTCTTCCATGGCCACTAAGGGCACCGTAAAATTCTTCAACCAGGACAAGGGTTTTGGTTTCATCACGCCGGACGGCGGCGCTAAGGACGTTTTCGTCCACATCTCCGCTGTACAGGCCGCTGGCCTTGCTACGCTGAAGGACGGCCAGGTTGTCACGTTCGACACCGAAGCTGACCGCATGGGCAAGGGCCCGAAGGCCGTCAACATCCAGGCTTCGTAAGCCGGATCGTCCGACTGAACTTTTTGGAAGCGGCGCTCCCCAGGGGGCGCCGTTTTCGTTTGTGCCGTTGGTTCGCGTCGGACGTGCTCCAGCACGCTGGCCGGGCCACCTACAGCGCCAATGAGACCCTTTGGCCTGCACCGGATCTGCCGGCCGGGCATGGATCCTCGGCTCAAGGCCGAGGATGACAGCGAAGATGCCCCGTCGGAGCTTCCCGTCCTTCACACGCACCGCCACTGCCCCTGTGACAGGCACGGGATGGTGGGGGAACAGCGACTGTTTCTGAGACGAACTCGGACCTACTCAGCCGCCTGCTTTGCCGCGGCCGCCTCGAACACGGCGTCGAAGGCCGCGTGAATGACCTCCGGCCCCGCGCCTGGCCGAGTGGCGTCGGACGACAGGATCTGGCGATAGCGCCGCGCACCCGGCCAGCCCTGGAACAGCCCGACCATATGCCGCGTGACATGGGCCAGCCGCCCGCCGGCGGCAATATGGCCGGCAGCATAATCGGCCATCGCGTCGCGCAGTTCTGCCCAGAAGGCGAGGTCGAGCCGGTGGCCGCGCTCTGAAAAATCGGCGCCGTCGCGGACGAGTGCCGGTGCATCGGTCAGCGGATGGGCGAAGACGCCATCGACCGCCGACAGCATGGCACTGTCATGATAGGCGGCGCGGCCGAGCATCACGCCGTCGAGGTGTTTCAGCTCCGCAAGAGACTGACTCAAAGTCTGAAGTCCGCCGTTGAGGCCGATGAAAAGATTGGGATTTTCCGCCTTCAAACGATGCACGAGGTCGTAGTCGAGCGGCGGGATGTCGCGGTTTTCCTTTGGCGACAGCCCCTGCAGCCAGGCCTTGCGGGCATGCACCCAGACGGCGTCCGTGCCGGCGTCGGTCACGCGCGACACCAGATCCCGCAGCGCCACTTCCGGATCCTGCTCGTCGACGCCGATGCGGCATTTTACCGTCACCGGAATCTTGACCGCTGCCTTCATCGCCGCCACGCATTCCGCCACCACGCCGGGCTCCTGCATCAGGCAGGCGCCGAACGTGCCGGATTGCACCCGGTCCGACGGGCAGCCGACATTCATATTGATCTCGTCATAGCCGCACTCTTCGGCAATGCGCGCGGCTTCCGCCATCTTGCGCGGATCGTTGCCGCCAAGCTGCAGCGCCAGCGGATGCTCCGAGACGTCATGGCCAAGCAGCTTGCCGCGATCACCGCGCAGGATCGCATCGGCAACGATCATCTCGGTATAGAGCAGCGCATGCCGCGTAAGCCGGCGCGCGAAAAAGCGGTAGTGCCGATCGGTCCAATCGATCATAGGCGCCACGGCAAAGACCGGGCTTTTGAAATAGCGGCTGTTGCGCAAAATTTCGGCCATATCAGGCAAGTCTCTCATAACCGATCGGTGCGCGGCGAGCGCGCGAGTTCGACCTTCGTGCTGCCGTCCCTGTCAGATAGGTGCAGAGCGGCCGATTTTGTAGCAATCCAGGAGGACGGCATTGAAACGAATGCACCCAATTGGTGTCGGGTCGGGCGCCGCCCGCAGCCCCATAGCACGAGATGGCCGGACTGGCCACCCGGCGCTTGCGAACTCCGCACTATTGAAGCGACGCCGCAAGGCGGCTGACACCGCTCGACGTGCGGCACAGAAACGAATTCACGCGTAGCCGGGCGGCGCAAACCGACCTATGCAAATATCACCGGGTTGACAGGCAGCGTCACGGGCGATTAGGCCAGCGTCCCTGTATCGATACAGAAGGCAGGAACAAGGGAAGACGGTATGAAACGTGCGATCGTGGCACTCCTCACTCTCCAGCTCGCGGGTTGCCAGTCGATGGCGCTCGAGGACCAGGAGATTGCAAAGCCGAAGCCCCCCTCCGTGCCGACGCTCTCCGGAGCCGATCTTCAGGCCCTCATCGTCGGCAAGTCGCTGCGCTACACGATCAATGGCGTCGTCTCCTCCTACTTTGCCGACGGCCGCTATGGCTACCGCGACTACGAAGTGCGCGACGGCGGAACCTACACGATCGCAGGCGACGAGGTCTGCATCACATTCGAGGATGGTGGCAGGCGCTGCGACCAGTTCGCGCAGATCGGACCCGACTATGTCAGGATCGAGGAAGGCGGACGCCAGACCAAGGTGGCAGGCGTCGGACCGGCCTGAGACACCAAAGACGTCGCGGTCCCGGGTGACCCGGCGGGCCAACGCCGGCGCTTTCCGCTTCCGACCTGCTCCGGGAACCCCTCATTCCCCAGGGGTTCAATTATAGGGCGTTGTGGCATAGTTCGTCGGGCACCGGGACTTGGGTGCCGGGGGAGACAGACGTGAACCCTTTGCGCTCGACACAATGTATTGCGCTGTCGCAGCCGGACATCGACACGCTGCAGCGCGTTTTCGACAATATCTGCGCCGAACATCACTGGCCGCGCGACAGCGAGCACGCCCGCCGGCATGCGCGCATGCTGATCGACGAATATCTGGCAGGCACGACAAATGAGCAGTTGCTGCTCGTCGTTGGCCGCTGGTTCGCCTCACGCCTGCCGGCGGAGACATCGACCTCTTCCTAGAGTCAGGAGCTAGAGGTTGCGCCGCAGCAAAGCACACCCTCAAAAGCTGCTTACAAAAGCGTTATCCTGCGTTACATTAGCACGATTGACCGCTTGCCGCGTGGGAGGAGCCCTGTCGCAAGCGGTCGCAATGCCGACATTCATTGAGATGATCTCGAGGAGGAGACGCATGCATCAAATCATCTGGAACCAGCCGATCGAACTCGATCTCGTGACCGGAGACGTTCGCACCGTCAAAGGCCCTTCAGACGCGCTCGCCTGCCTTGCCGACCAGTGGCCGCGCCGCGGACCGAGTTATGTCGCCGCCCGCAGCGCCTGCCGCGCTGCGATCGACGGCCGCCGCACGGTCGAAGAAGCGCGATCGCTGTTTATCTCTGCCGCACGCGAAGCCGAACTGAAAGCCCACTGAGAGGGTTTGCCGCCCGGGCCGGGTGCCTCTGCACTCGCCTCTTGCCGCCAGCATGCGAAGAGCACGCTGGATGTTGTTTCGATTGGCGTCTGGCGCCTTTTGAGAGAAATGACTTGTGGCGGCGCGACCGCGCGCCCGGACAGAGCCTGCACATGGGGTTCGGTGATTGAGGTAGCGCGCCGTTTAGGTGCACCATCTTCAAATCGCTCGCAAATTTCCCGGAAATGGCCCGATTTCTGTCGTGAAGCGTTCATTTCTCTCCGCTATATCGTGAGGTGCCTCATAAAAACCAATTTCGAAGCGCCTCAATTCCATTAAGGGAAAAGCATAATGTCCCGGACAAGGGACAACGAAAACGGGAGAGATATCATGAGCGAGCAGAATCTCTATCGCATCGTTGAAGTCAGTGTGAAGCGCGACGGCGACCGTCGCGATGTCGGCATCATGACCGTGCGACAAGCCCTGGAACTTCAAGTACCAAGCCTAGAATACAGCCATCCGGAACTGAACTCTCGGTCCGACGGCCGGTTTCTCACGCGCGACCAGTTGCAGGCCTACGCCTGCTGCGCCTGAGATAAACCCTTGCAGCACCCGAACAGGGTGTTAACGTCCGGCTGGGATTCGAAACAGCCGGACCATCATGCAAACAATCATTCCACTTTCGCCACCCGTCCTGCTGCCGATCGCCGGCAGCCTCGTGGGTTTTCCGGTGCGCCGGGTTTATTGCGTGGGCCGCAACTATGCGGCCCACGCCATCGAGATGGGTCACGACCCGGACCGCGAGCCGCCGTTCTTCTTCCAGAAGAACCCGGATAATCTGCTGGTGGCCGACAGGGCCTTCCCCTACCCGCCGCGCACGACGGATGTGCATCACGAGGTCGAGCTGGTTGTCGCCTTGAAGCGCGGCGGCGCCGACATCCCGGTCGAACAGGCGCTCGATTGCGTCTATGGCTATGCCGTCGGCATCGACTTCACCCGCCGCGACCTGCAGGCCGAAGCCAAGAAGGCCGGCAAGCCGTGGGCGGCCGCCAAGGCCTTCGAGCATTCGGCCCCCGTTTCCGAAATCGTGCCGGTCGAAGCGATCGGCCACCCCGTCAACGGCAATATCTGGCTGAAGGTCAATGGCGAGCTGCGCCAGCACGGCGATCTCGACCAGATGATCTGGAAGATACCCGAAGTCATCTCGGAGCTTTCGCGGCTGTTTACCCTCGCCCCCGGTGATATCATCATGACCGGGACCCCTTCGGGCGTCGGCCCTGTGGTTCGCGGCGACACGGTAACCTGCGGCGTCGACGGTGTCGCAGCCCTTGCCGTCACTGTTCTCTAAAATCGGAGCGCTTCCGCTTTCGTTCTAGACGGTGTCATGGAAGCGCCCTTTCGCTTGTTTCGATCCATTTCCTACGGAAAACCGCTACGCACTTTTCCTGGAAATGCTCTAACCGCCCTTGACGCATTTCCCCGCGGAAAACCGCTACGCACTTTTCCTGGAAATGCTCTGGCCACAAGGATCGCTCGATGCCGCTCTACGCCCTTGGACCACTGCGCCCACAAACCCCGCCCGAGGGCAGCTACTGGGTGGCGCCAGACGCCAACGTCATCGGCCAGGTCGAGATCGGCGAGGATGTCGGCATCTGGTTTGGCGCGACGCTGCGCGGCGACAACGAGCCGATCCGGCTCGGCGCCCGCACCAACATTCAGGAAAACACCGTGATCCACGTCGACCCCGGCTTTCCCGTGACCATTGGAGAAGGCTGCACCATCGGCCACGGCGCGATTATCCATGGCTGCACCATCGGCGACAACTCGCTGATCGGCATGGGCGCAACGGTGCTGAACGGCGCGAAGATCGGCCGCAACTGCCTGGTCGGCGCCAACGCGCTGGTGACCGAGGGCAAGGAATTCCCCGATAATTCGCTGATCGTCGGTGCGCCCGCCAAGGCGATCCGCGTGCTGGACGATGCCGCGGTCGAAGGCTTGAAACGCTCGGCCAGCCACTACGTCAAGAACTGGCAGCGTTATGCGATGCAGCTGACGAAGCTCGACTGAACGCGCCGCGCGTCAGATGTGACGCTGTTTAAGGGAATATCCAAAGCCGGCCTGCGCGCATGCTCTCGTGCACGCCAAGCCCCTCTGCTCCGCATCAGCGGCCTGTCAGGCGCAGCTCTGGCAATGGCCGCGGATCTCGATGGTGGTCTTTTCCGTCTTGAAGTTCTGGGCGCGCGTCAGCGCCGACAACCGCTGCTCGATCGCAGTGTCGTGGAATTCGGTCACCTGCCCGCAACCTTCGCAGATCGTGAAGGCTGTTACCCCGTGGTCTTGCTCATGCTCGTGCGGGCACGTGCAGGCGACGAAGGCGTTGAGGCTTTCGAGCCGGTGCACGAGGCCGTATTCGAGCAGCTTGTCGAGCGCGCGATAGACCTGCAGCGGCGCGCGAAAACCCTGATCGCGCAGCTTGTCGAGAATGGTGTAGGCGCTCATCGGGCCTTCGGAATGGCTGAGCGCATCCATCACCATCGTCTGGTTCTTGGTCAGTTGCGGGGTCGCCATCAGTGATGCCCTCCAGGCGTGGAATGAGACGCTGTCTCCAACCGGCGCCGCCCGATCGGCAGCAGACTCAGGACGAAAAGCGCAAGTGCGGCAACCACGATAGACGGTCCCGATGGCGTATCCCAGTGCAGCGAGCCGAAAAGTCCACCGGTCACGGCAAACGCGCCGATCACCGAGGCCAGAACCGCCATCACCTCGGGGGATGTCGCAAAGCGCCGGGCCGTGGCCGCCGGGATGATCAACAGCGAGGTGATCAGCAGGATGCCGACGATCTTCATGGCGATGGCGATCACCAGCGCCATCAAGAGCATGAACAACAGCCGCGCCCGCTCCGGCCTCATGCCCTCGGCCTCGGCGAGCTCCGGATTGACCGTGGACGCAAGCAGCGGCCGCCAGAGATAGACGATGGCGAAGATCACAAGGATGCCGCCACCCCAGATGATGTCGATGTCGGCCTCCGACACCGCAAGAATGTCGCCGAAGAGAAAGCCGACGAGATCGATGCGCACCCAGGTCATGAAGGCGACGATGACGAGGCCGATCGACAGCGCCGAATGCGACAGGATGCCGAGCAGCGCATCGGTCGACAGCGCCCCGCGCCGCTGCAGAAAGAGCAGCAATACCGACACGGCAGCCGCAACGATGAACACCGCCACCATCAGGTTGAGGTCGAGAAGCAAGGACAGGGCGACGCCGAGCAGCGCCGAATGCGCCATGGTATCGCCGAAATAGGCCATGCGCCGCCAGATCACGAAGCAGCCGAGCGGCCCGGCCATGACGGCGATACCGATGCCGGCGATCAGCGCCCGGACGAAGAAATCGTCAAGCATCGCGCTTCTCCTTCAGTTCAAAGCCATGCAGGCGGGTATGGTGGCCGCAGCCGCAATCCTCGCCATGGTCGTGCACGTTGTCGTCCTCGTCGTGGTGATGGCCGTCGCCGGGGTAGCAATGCTCGGTGATCGAGCCGTCCGCATGCAGCACGCGACCGTCAGGCAGGTGGGTGTGGTCGTGATTGTGGCTGTAGACCGCAAGCGCGCCGGCGGCGCGGCGGCCGAAAAGCTTCTGGTACTCCGGGCTCTGGCTGACCGCCTGCGGCGTGCCGCGGCAGCAGACATGGCCATTGAGGCAGACAACCGTGTCGGTCTCCGCCATGACGATATGCAGATCGTGCGAGATCAGCAGAATGCCGCAGCCGGTGCGATTACGGATCTGCTTGATCAGTTCGTAGAGCGCGATCTCGCCGCTGAAGTCGACGCCCTGCACCGGCTCGTCGAGCACCAGCAGGTCCGGCTTGCGGGCGATCGCCCGCGCCAAGAGAGCCCGCTGGAATTCGCCGCCCGACAGGTGCTGCACCTCGGCTTTGGCGAGATGCAAAACCCCGGTCGCCGACAACGCCTCCTCGATCTCCCGGCCCTTCAGAGGTCCGGTCAGCGTCATCAGCCGCTCGACCGTCAAGGGCAGCGTCCAGTCGACCGACAGCTTCTGCGGGACGTAGCCGACCTTCAGGCCTGGTTTGCGCTCAACATAGCCCTCGTCGGCCTTCAGCACGCCGATCGCGGTCTTGGCCGTCGTCGATTTGCCCGAGCCGTTGGGGCCAATCAGGGTGACGATCTCACCGGGGCTGATCGAAAATTCGACGCCGCGCACCAGCCAGCGGCCGTTGCGGCTGACGCCGGCATCGTTCAGCCGGACCAGCGGTGTCGTTTCTGGGGATCGGAAATTCAACATCAAAAAATTCCGGATTGGCGGTTGCCACTGGCTATCGCACACGTTATAGCATAACGCAATTGATGTAATAACATTACATTAAAACGTCCACACGTTCAACCGGACGTGCGCTCGGCGTTTTAGATGTCCGAACTGCGCCTGTCCCTGGCCGAAAAACACATTCGGTTCAGGGGATTGCGTGACATTCAAGCCCGGAGAAACCGATGAAATTGACTTCCGCCCTGCTCTTTGCCTCCACTATCCTCTTGTCTTCGCCCGTTGCGGCGGCTGGTCCCAATGTCGTGGCTTCGATCAAGCCTGTCCACTCGCTCGTCGCTTCGATCATGCAGGGCGTCGGCGAGCCGTCGCTGATCGTCGAGGGTGCCGCCTCCCCGCATACCTACAACATGAAACCCTCCAATGCCGCAGCACTTCAGGCGGCCAAGGTGGTCTTCTGGGTCGGCCCCGGGCTCGAAGCTTTTCTGGACAAGCCGCTCGATGCGCTCAGCGGCGGCGCCAAGGTGGTGGAGCTCGGCGAGGCGCCTGGACTTGAGAAGCTGAAATTCCGCGAAGGCGGCGCCTTCGAGGCGCATGATGATGGCGACGAAGGCCATGAAGGCGAAGCCCATACCGACGCTGGTCACGGGGAAGAAGGGCACAAGCACACGGAGGGCGAAGCAGAACACGACCATGCCGCAGCACCCGAAGCCGCTACCGCCGATGATCACGCGCACGAGGGGCACGATCATGATCACGACGGCTTCGACATGCACATGTGGCTCGATCCGCAGAACGCCAAGGCGATGGCAGCCGAGATTGAAAAGACGCTCACCAAGGCCGACCCGGACAATGCCGCCGCCTACAAGGCGAACCTCGACAAGTTCAACCAGCGCCTCGACGCGCTCGACAAGAGCCTGACGACCACCCTCGCGCCGGTGAAGGACAAGCCGTTCATCGTCTTCCACGATGCCTACCAGTACTTCGAGCACCGCTACCAGGTGCGGGTTGCCGGCTCGATCACGGTCAGCCCGGAGGTTTTGCCTGGCGCCGAGCGGCTCTCGCAGATTCACGCCAAGATCAAGGAACTGGGCGCAACCTGCGTCTTTGCCGAACCGCAGTTCGAACCGAAGCTGATCAATGTGGTGATCGAAGGCACGCCGGCGAAATCCGGCACGCTCGATCCGGAAGCGGCGACACTCGACGCAGGCCCGGACCTCTACTTCCAGCTGATGGAAAACATCGGCACATCGCTCAAGACCTGCCTCGCCTCGGCAAGCTGATCCGTCCTCCCAAGGCGGCAAGGCCGTCCTCCCAATGCGGCTAGGGTGGGCGGCCGTGCTCCCCCTCGCTCGGTCATGCTCGGGCTTGACCCGAGCATCCAGCATGCCTCCTCGTACGGCGCCTCACAGTTGGATCCTCGGGTCAAGCCCGAGGATGACGGGAGGAGAGGTCAAGCGGGAGGATGACGAAGCGGGAGACCTGATCCGGGAGCGACTAGAGGAGGAGGCAAACCGATGACTGAGACCGGTCGAGGCAGAAACGGCGCGAGATGCCAGAGCCTCGGGGCCAATTGAAACGCCGGCCCCCCCAGCTAAGGGATTGTCCAGGCGGGCGTTCGCGCTCGCCTTTTAAATTCGACGAAAATGTAATGGTATAACATGCAGGAAACAATGATGGAAAAGCTTCCCGTTACCGTGCTGTCCGGCTTCCTCGGCGCTGGCAAGACGACGCTGCTCAACCATGTGCTGACCAATCGCGACGGCCTGCGCGTTGCCGTCATCGTCAACGACATGAGCGAGATCAATATCGATGCCGCGCTGATCCGCGACAGCGGCGCCAACCTGTCGCGCACCGAAGAGCAGCTTGTCGAAATGACCAATGGCTGCATCTGTTGCACGCTGCGCGACGATCTCTTGCGCGAAGTCCGTGACCTCGCCGAACAGAACCGGTTCGACTATCTCTTGATCGAATCGAGCGGCATTTCCGAGCCCCTGCCCGTTGCCACCACCTTCGATTTTCGCGATGAGAATGGCGAGAGCCTTGCCGATGTCGCCCGGCTCGACACCATGGTTACGGTGGTCGACGCCGCCAATCTGCTCGCGGACTATTCCTCGCTCGATTTCCTTGCCGATCGCGGCGAGACGGCAGGCGAAGGCGATACGCGCACATTGGTCGACCTCTTGGTCGAGCAGATCGAGTTTGCCGATGTCGTCGTGCTCAACAAGATCGGCACGGCGACGCCCGAGCAGCGCGATGCGGCGCTGAAGATCATCGTCGGACTGAACCCGGACGCGCGGCTGATCGAGGCGGATTTCGGCCAGGTCGAACTGCGCGAGGTGCTCGGCACCGGCCGTTTCGACCTTGCCAGGGCCGAGCAGCACCCGCTCTGGTACAAGGAGCTGCATGGCTTCAAGGATCATATTCCGGAAACCGAGGAATACGGCATCCGCTCCTTCGTCTATGAGGCCCGCCGGCCGTTCGACCCCACCCGGTTCCAGGCGTTTCTCAATCGCTCCTGGCAGGGCGTGGTGCGCGCCAAGGGCTTTTTCTGGCTGGCGACGCGGCCCTATCATGTCGGCGAGTTGAGCCAGGCCGGGCCGTTGGTCAGAACCTCGAAGATGGGCCTGTGGTGGGCGGCCGTGCCTAGGGAACAATGGCCACGCGACCCGGGCTTCCTGAAGGCCGTCGGTCCCTATATCGATCCCGTCTGGGGCGACCGCCGCCAGGAGATCGTCTTCATCGGCGCCGACCCGATGGATCAAGCCCTGCTGACGGCCGAACTCGACGCCTGCCTAATCGATGACACCAGCTTCCGGCCGGACCGCTGGCGGGACCTGCCGGATCCCTTCGCGAGCTGGTCGCAGCGGGCGGCCTGATGGCGGCGGCGGGACAAGGGCCGCGTCGGCCGCGCTTCACCTGCATGGGCCTTAACGCGGCCGGCAGGCCGGTGCCGATGTTCGACCCGTTCTTCGACGGACAGGATGAGGTGGAAGAAGTTCTCATGCCGGTCGGTCCGCTGGAGCGACTGCTTTTCGGCGAGCGGGATCGAACCGAAGGCGCGGACGTCTCGCCGATGCGCCGAACGACAGTGTAAGGAACGCCGAAGGGGCAGCCCGAAAGGCTGCCCCAGTCGTGTTTTAGTGCGCGGACACCAGGCCGACGATGACGCCGGTCGCTAGGCTGATCAGCAGAAAGTCGTTGTCGACGCGAACCCACTGCTGGCCGCGCGGCGGCTGGCGCAGCTTGTAGCGGCGATAATCGCGCACCTGCGCCATGTGGCGGCGCTCGGCGGGGCTGAGGCGATGGCCGCGGGTCCAGCGTTCCTTCTTCTTGACGATGACGCGCTTTTCGATGGTCACGTGCTTGTTGCCGTGCCGCTCCCCGTTCCGGTCCATGTGACGATCGACCGGCCGGCGCTGATAGCGGTCATGGTTCTGCGCTACCTCGAAGGAACCTGCCGGCTGGGCAAAGGCCGCTACCGGCGTGATCAGGAAGGAGCTGGCGACCAGAGCGGTCAGGAGGCGTTTCATCGGGGTATCCTTTCGTTATTTGCACCCCGAAAATAGGCCCGACTTCCTGAACCGAAAATGAAACGCTACATTACAAATGCGTAATGATATTCCATACTTATAAGCGTCTCCTTACAAAATGACGTTCTCACTTCGAAAGGCTGACGTAACGGAATAGGTCGAAGTCGGCCGCCTGTCCCGAGCCTGATGTGTCGAAGGCGAACATGCCGGCGAAGGCGCCGGTGAAGGATCCGTGTTCGCCGCGGCCGCCCTCGTCCGACACCACACCGGCGTCGAGAACCGGGCCGATCGCCTGCCAGTCGCCCACGCCGGCCGGTCGCCAGAAAAACTGCAGATCATTGTCGCGGACCTCCATGGCAAGCCCGATCGGCCCGTCCGGCACGGCGACGCCGCTTCCGACAGGAAATTGCAGCCGGCCATGCGGGAAGTCGCCCGGGCAGGACAGGATCGTCAGCGCCCGCCCAAGCGTCTCGTGCCAGGTCACGCCCAGCGCATGGAACTTGTGGCGGTTGTAATAGTGCGTCAGCCCGGCCACCTGCTGATAGGTCTCAGGCGCGAATTCGACGGTGGTTTCAGCACGGAAAGAATGATGTTCCTGCCGGCGAGCGACGAGCGCCTGCTCGAACCAGCTGCCGATGCTTTCGCGGCCAAAGAGCCTCAGATGCCCTGCCCGCCTTTCCAGCGAAAAGATCCGCTCCGGCAGCGGCGTGCGCAGCCACTGGAACTCGCCGGGCAACGCCCTTTCATCGAAGTCGGTCTCGACCACCCGCCGCACCGCCACGGCCTCGACCGGGCCCGGGGCTGCAACCGTGATCGCGGGAACCGGCCCACCGTTTTCGAGATAGAGCCAGCCGTCGTCGCGCCAGACGCACTTCTGCAGTGCCGTCTCGCGGCCAAGCGTGCAGCGACGCTGAGGTCGCAGCGGCCGGCCGCAGAGATGCGTGTGATAGGCCTGCCCGTCCGGGGTCTCGACATATTGCCCGTGACCCGCCCGCTGCAACGGCGCATCCGGTTGATCCTTGGACGTGATCAGGTAGGTATCCGGATGCATCTCGTATGGACCGTCGATCGTGCGCGACCGTGCCATGGTCACGGCATGATCGTATCCGGTGCCGCCTTCCGCCGTCGTCAGGTAGTACCAGCCATTGCGCTTGAAGAGGTGCGGTCCTTCGACCAGGCCGAGCGGCGAGCCGGCAAAGATGTTCTTCACCGGTCCGGTGAGCTTGCGCGTGCGCTCGTCCCATTCCTGCAGAAGGATGCCGTCAAAGGCCGGGTGCTTCGGCGAGCCGCCAAAACTCTCGCTGCGATGGTTCCACTGCATGTTGAGGAACCACTTGCGACCGTCGTCGTCATGGAACAGCGACGGGTCGAAGCCCGAGGAATTGACATAGACCGGATCGGACCAGACCGCCTCGACCGCCTCTGCCGTGACGATGTAGTTGTGCGCGTCCTTGAAGTTGCCGTCGAAGCGCTTGACGTCGGTATAGACAAGAAAGAACAGGCCGTCGTCATAGGACAGGCACGGCGCCCAGACGCCGCAGCTGTCGGGGTTGCCGCGCATGTCGAGCTGGCTTGCCCGCTCCAGCGGCCGGCGCACCAGCCGCCAGTTCACCAGGTCGCGCGAATGGTGAATCTGCACGCCCGGGTACCACTCGAATGTGGACGTGGCGATGTAGTAGTCGTCGCCGACCCGGCAGATGGACGGGTCAGGGTTGAAGCCCGGCAGGATCGGGTTGCGAATCAGGGCGGTCATACCGAGGGCTCCTCCGTTTGTCGGCCGCATCCAGCCCCAAACCATCGCCTTTTTCAAGACTGCAACGTTGCAGTCGATGGGCCGACAGCCGCCGCCGCATGCGTGATTCCCGCAGTATCGCCGTCACCGCCCTTTGCGTCTGCAAGTGAAACCGATTGGCGATACTGGGCGATGCCCTGTTGTGCCCAATGTTTGGGCAATCGCCAGACAGCTCTATTCGACTTTAGTCTGGGGTCGCGGAACTAACAGGGAAAACCGGGCCTCGGACTTGAACGCGGGCTTGAAATCGGCACTCTGCCTGTGCTTGGCACAAAAACCAAAACAGCCACTGCGGGGAGGAAATCGATGAAAGCGTTACTCGGCTTCAGCCGACTCATAGACACGATTACCGAGTTCATCGGCAAATCGGTGTCCTGGCTCATTCTGATCGCTGTGCTTGTCAGCGCCGGTAATGCCGTCATCCGGAAAATGTTCAACATGTCGTCGAACGCCTGGCTCGAGGCGCAGTGGTATCTGTTCGGGGCCGCCTTCATGTTCGCGGCCGCCTATACGCTCAGCCAGAACGAACATATCCGCATCGACGTGGTCTACGGCCAGTTCTCGCGCCGCGTACAGCACTGGATCGATCTTCTCGGGCACCTCCTCTTCCTGATGCCCTTCGTCCTGCTGATGCTCTATTACCTCGTCCCCTATGTGACGATGTCCTACGCCTCGGGCGAAGTCTCTTCCAGCGCCGGCGGCCTGATCATCTGGCCGGCAAAGGCCATCCTGCTCTTCGGCTTCCTGCTGCTCGCTTTCCAGGGCGTGTCGGAGATCATCAAGAAAATCGCGATCATGACCGGCAACATGGAGGACCCGACACCTTACGTGCCGACCCATGCGCCGCTTGATGACGTCGTGTCCCCGGAGGCCCGTCCATGATCGAATTCATTGCTGAAAACCTGGCACCGATCATGTTCGTCTCGCTGATCGTGTTCCTGCTCTTGGGCTATCCCGTCGCCTTCTCGCTCGCTGCCAACGGCCTCCTGTTCTTCATCATCGGCGTGGAACTGGCTCCGCTGTCGGATTCGATCAATCTGTCCTGGCCATTGCTCAATGCACTTCCCGACCGGTTCTGGGGGGTGATGTCGAACGACACATTGCTTGCCATCCCCTTCTTCACCTTCATGGGAATCGTGCTCGAAAAATCGGGCATGGCGGAAGACCTGCTCGACACGATCGGCCAGCTCTTCGGCCCGATCCGCGGCGGTCTCGCCTATGCGGTCATCTTCGTCGGTGCGCTGCTTGCAGCCACCACCGGCGTCGTCGCCGCTTCGGTCATCGCCATGGGCCTGATCTCGCTACCGATCATGCTGCGCTACGGCTACGACCGGAAGGTCGCCTCGGGCGTCATCGCCGCATCCGGCACGCTCGCCCAGATCATTCCGCCGTCGCTGGTGCTGATCGTTCTTGCCGACCAGCTCGGCCGCTCGGTCGGCGACATGTATGCCGGCGCTCTCATCCCCGGCCTGGTGCTGACCGGCCTCTACATGATCTATATCCTGATCATGACGGTCCTCAAGCGGGACTCCATGCCGGCCCTGCCGCTGGAGGCGCGCACGCTCGGCTCGGGTGTGACCTCGCTGTTCATTGCCCTCGCCGTCGCGGCGGGCATCGCCTATGCCGCCCATGTCTATCTCTCTCCGACCCAGGGCGAGAACGCCGACATCCTCGGCGGAACAGTGGGTGTGGCCTTCATCTATGTCGTCGCGCTGCTCGATCGCGGGTTCAAGATCAACGCGATGTCGCGGCTGGCCCAGCAGGTCATCATCGTGCTGATCCCGCCGCTGGCCCTGATCTTCCTCGTACTCGGCACCATCTTCCTCGGCATTGCCACGCCGACGGAAGGCGGCGCCATGGGCGCTGTCGGAGCACTGATCATGGCCGCGGCCAAGGGTCGCCTCACCATGGATGTCGTACGCGGCGCGCTGACGGCGACCACCCGGCTTTCAGCTTTCGTGCTGTTCATCCTGATCGGTGCGCGCGTCTTCTCGCTCACCTTCTACGGGGTCAACGGCCACATATGGGTCGAACACCTGCTGACGGCGATGCCGGGCGGCGAGACCGGCTTCCTCATCACCGTCAACGTCCTCGTCTTCTTCCTGGCCTTCTTCCTGGATTTCTTCGAGCTCGCCTTCATCATCGTGCCGCTCTTGGCGCCGGCCGCCGACAAGCTCGGCATCGACCTCATCTGGTTCGGCGTGCTGCTCGGCATCAACATGCAGACGAGCTTCATGCACCCGCCCTTCGGCTTCGCGCTCTTCTATCTGCGCTCGGTCGCAGCCAGGGTGCCCTATCTGGACAAGATCACCGGCAAGAAGATCCAACCGGTGACCACCGGCCAGATCTACTGGGGCGCCGTGCCCTTTGTCGGCATCCAGCTCCTGATGGTGGCGCTGACGATCATGTTCCCGCAGATGGTCATGCACTACAAGGGAAGCGGCGAGGTCATCGATCCGAACACGATCAAGATCGAGGTGCCCGGCTTCGGGGCCGGCGGCGGCGGGCTCACCCTGCCCGACAATGGCGGCGGCCTGGGCCTTCCCGGCGGCCTCCAGCTTCCGGGCGGCAGTCCGCTCGACCAGAAGCCCGCGGACCCAAATGGCGGCACGCAAACGCCGCCTGCGAACGATCTCAGTCAGCCACCATCGTTCAAGTGACACCAGCATCGGGCGGCCTCACAAAGGGCCGCCCGTCTTTCTTTCCGGCCCCACCCGACCGACAGCGACCATTGAATGGCTGCATGTTTTGTCCCTAAATCGGCGACGATTTAAGGAGACATTCAGTAGACAGGGCAACCCGCATCAGTCCAGCCGCTTGGCCGGATTGTCGCAATACCAGTCGACGATGGCAGGCATCATTTCCTCAAATGGGCCCCCCACGAAAACGTTGAGCAGGCCCATGCGGGACGTGCTCGCGTTACGGAAGTCGTGCATGGTTCCGCGCGGGATGACGCAGATCGATCCCTTCGCCATCTGGTGCCAGGCGTCGCCGACCAGGATGCTGGCGGCCCCCTCGATCACGTAGAAGATCTCGTCATTGTCGTCGTGCTTGTGCGCCCCCGGCCCTTCATGCCGCGCCTCGACCCACCATTCGGAGATTGAGAACCGGCCTTGGGTTTCCGGGCCGTCGGCTTTGAAGACGGCCTGTATCGCGCCCATGTCGTAGCGCCGGCCGCCATCCGGCCCGAGCACGATCGATTGGCTTTCGCTCGCCATGGCATCCTCCTGCTCGAGCGTTGAGGCAGCAACCCTACCACGAAAACAAGAGACCGTATCCCGCCGGTAGCAGGAAGCAAAAAGCCGCCCGCAACCGAGGTTGCGAGCGGCTTTCATTTCAGTTGGTGCCGCTTTCCATCAGGGATGGAAAGCACCCTTGGCGGGTGCAAGCTTAGAGCTTGCCGCCCCGCTGCTGGATCATCATGAAGGTGTCGTAGTTGTATTCGGCGATCTGGGCGTTCAGGTAGTACTCGCCCCGGAAAGCCTTGATCGAGTCCCAGATCTTTTTGAAGTTCGGGTTCGAGTCTTCCATTTCGCCGTAGACTTCGTTCGCCTTGTCGAAGCAGGCCGAAAGGATTTCCGCGCTGAACGGGCTGAGCTTCGCACCGGAGGCGACAAGCCGCTTGATCGCCGACGGGTTCAGGTAGTCGTACTTCTGCAGCATGTTCGCGTCGGTCGCCTGGCAGGCGGTGCGCAGCAGCGACTGGTAGTTCTTCGGCAGGCCGTCGAAGGCCGCCTTGTTGAACATGGCATGGACCGTCGGGCCACCTTCCCACCAGCCGGGATAGTAGTAGTACGGCGCGACCTTGTAGAAGCCGAGCTTCTCGTCGTCATAGGGTCCGACCCACTCGGCAGCGTCGATCGTGCCCTTTTCCAGCGCCGGATAGATATCGCCGCCGGCGATCTGCTGCGGCACGACGCCCAGCTTTTCGACCACCTTGCCGGCGAAGCCGCCGATGCGCATCTTCAGGCCCTGCATGTCGGCAACCGTCTTGATCTCCTTGCGGAACCAACCGCCCATCTGCACGCCGGTGTTGCCGTTGGGGAAGCCGACGAGGCCCTGGGTTCCGAGGAATTCGTTGAAGAGATCGATGCCGCCGCCATGATAGTGCCAGGCGTTCATGCCGCGCGCATTGAGCGCGAAGGGAACGGCAGCGCCGAGCGCCCAGGTCGGGTCCTTGCCCCAGTAGTAGTAGGCGACCGTGTGGCAGGCTTCGACCGTACCGGCCGCAGCCGCGTCAGCGGCCTGCAGGCCGGGCACGATTTCACCGGCAGCGAAGACCTGGATCTGGAAATTGCCGTCGGTCGCTTCGGAGACGTGTTTGGCCAGCACTTCGCCGCCGCCGTAGATCGTGTCGAGCGACTTCGGGAACGACGAGGCGAGGCGCCAGTTGATTTTCGGGTTTGCCTGCGCAATGGCCGGCGAGGCAAGCGCGGATGCGCCGGCCGCAGCCAGACCACCGAGGCTTGCGTTTTTGATGAATGAACGGCGATCCATGGTTCCTCCCTATTCCGCCGGGGCAGACTCCGGCGCAGCAGACGCTGCGCCGCGTCCAATGAGACCCGCTGCCGCAACGGACAGTCGATTGGTCCCTCTCCTCCTCTTTCCACCGTGGCGAGAGCAGCAAAGCAGCCCCGTAAACCATCGGCAGGAGCGCACCTTACACGCTCGCTGGTCCATGTCCAGAAGGCGCCTTCCGGCGCCTATTCGACTTTTGTCTAATGCGCCGGAAAGCTGTGTTCTTTGCCTAAAATCAAGGCAAATCAATGTTTTCAGCCAAACTCAGCGCTCGGCCGAAGAGGCCCAGAGATTGACGTCGGCCTCGCGCGCATAAAGGTCGATCTCGGCCAGTTCCTCCGCCGTGAACGAGTCATTGTCTAGCGCCTTGACGCAATCGACGATCTGCTCGGAGCGGCTGGCGCCGATCAGCGCCGAGGTGATGCGCCCGCCGCGCAGCACCCAGGCGAGCGCCATCTGCGCCAGCGTCTGGCCGCGCTTTTCGGCAATACCGTTCAGCTTGCGGATGTTGTCGATGATCTCAGGACGGATGAAATCCTTCTTGAGGAAGTGGTTCTGCGCCGCGCGGCTATCCTGCGGAATGCCGCCGAGATACTTCGTCGTCAGCATGCCCTGGGCGAGCGGCGAGAAGACGATCGAGCCGATGCCGAGATCTTCGAGCGTGTGGACGAGGCCGTCGTCCTCGATCCAGCGATTGAGCATGGAATAGCTCGGCTGGTGGATCAGGCAGGGCGTGCCAAGGTCCTTCAGGATCGCGGCCGCCTCGCGGGTGCGCTGCGAGTTGTAGGAGGAGATGCCGACATAAAGCGCCCGGCCGGACCGCACGATATGGTCGAGGGCGCCGCAGGTTTCCTCCAGTGGCGTATCCGGATCGAAGCGGTGCGAGTAGAAGATATCGACATAGTCGAGGCCCATGCGCTTCAGGCTCTGGTCGCAGGACGCGATCAGATACTTGCGGCTGCCCCACTCGCCATAGGGACCCGGCCACATGTCGTAGCCGGCCTTGGACGAGATGATCAGCTCGCCGCGCAGATGCGCGAAGTCCGTGCGCATGATCTCGCCGAAGGCGGTTTCGGCGGATCCCGGAGGCGGGCCATAATTGTTGGCGAGGTCGAAATGGGTGATGCCGAGATCGAAGGCGGTGCGGCACATGTCGATCTTGCGATCATGCGGCGTGTCGCCGCCGAAATTGTGCCATAGCCCGAGCGAGATCGCCGGCAGCTTCAGGCCGGACCGTCCGACGCGGTTGTACTTCATGGTGTCGTAGCGGTTTTCCGCCGGCTGCCAGGTCATCGCAATTCCTCCGCGAGCAGGTCCCGATGGCGACAAGTGTCCGCCATCCTGCAAATGAGAAAGGTTTCCGCGGCTGCGGAAACCCCTGTTCACAAACGTCTAAACTGGTCCGGCGCGGCTATGAAGCAGCAGCGGCACGATTTCCCGATATTTCTTCCAGCGGCTCGATGAGCAGCGCCCGCGCCTCCTCGATCCCGAGCGCGGCCGGCTGGGTGCAGGTGGTCGACAGTTCGATGAACCGCCCTTCCTCGCCCGACTTCAGGATCGATACCATCACGTCGACGCCGTGCAGCGCCCGGTCGAGCGAGCAGCGGGCATCGCGGCCTTCGAGAATGGCGATCGCCATGTCGGCAAGGCCGGCAGTGCGGTAGTTCGCCATCGGGCCCTGCGGGTGTTCCTGGTTTTCGACGGCAAAAGGATGATCCCACATTTCGAGCGGCTGGATATCCTTGTCGCGGCCGCTTGCTTCCACCTTGCCGCCGAAGAAGTTGGGATCGGGCACGAAGATCGAGCCTTCCGTACCGTAAAGCTCCATGTTGGCGTGGCGATGCGACCAGACATCCCAGCTCGCCGACAGCGTGATCGTCGCGCCGTTCTGGAACTCCAGCAGCGCATGGATGTTGGTCGGCGTCTTCACCGGAATGACCTCGCCGTTGCGCGGCTCGCTGGTGATCGTGCGCGTGGGGTTGGCCATGGACGACAGCGCCGCGACGCGCTTCACCGGGCCGATGAGGTTGATCAGGTTGGCAATGTAGTAAGGCCCGAGATCGAGGATCGGACCGCCGCCCGGCAGGAAGAAGAAATCCGGGTTCGGATGCCACATCTCCATGCCCGGGCTGAGCACATGGCAGGTGCCCGACGTGACGCGGCCGATCTTGCCGGCGTCGATGTAGCTGCGGGCAAGCTGGTGCGCACCGCCAAGGAATGTATCGGGGGCGCAACCGACCGTCAGCCCCTTGGCCTTGGCGATAGCGCGCAGCTCCTCGCCCTGGGCGAGCGACAGCACCAGCGGCTTTTCCGAGTAGACGTGTTTGCCGGCCTCGAGAATGCTCTTTGATACCGGGAAATGCGCATCAGGGATGGTCAGGTTGACGACGATGTCGACATCCGGATTGGCCAGAAGCGCCTCGATGCTCTGGGCTTCGACGCCATACTCAGTCGCGCGCGCTTCAGCCGCCGCCGGATTGATGTCCGCGCAGGCAATGACCTTGATGCCCCTGAAAAGGGGAGCAAGCTTGAAATAGGTGGTGGAGATGTTGCCGCATCCGATGATGCCGACGCCAAGTTCCTTGGTCATGGATCTACCTGTTTTTCAGTAGGATTGGATGGAGGCGAGCGAGCGCTTGGCAAAGCGCTGGAAATCGCTCGGATTGTCGTGTTCGGCGATGAAGTAGCGAGCCTTGGTGCCCGAGAGCGCCTGGAACAGGCCCTTCCAGTCGACCGTGCCTTCGCCGACATCGGCCCAGCCGTCCTCGTCCTTCTTCTCGCCAGTCGGCGCAATGTCCTTCACGTGCACGGCGGTGATCCGGTCGGCGTATTTCCTGATCCAGGCGATCGGGTCGGCGCCGCCGCGGATGATCCAGGCGATATCGGCTTCCCAGGAAAGGTCCGGCCCGCCCCCAAAGATCAGGTCCTGCGGAATGCTTCCATCCGGCAGGGCGAAGAATTCGAAATCGTGGTTGTGCCAGCCGAAGATCAGGCCGGCATCGCGATAAGGCTTGCCGGCCGCCTGCAGTCGCTCTCCGAAAGCGCGCCAGCCGGCAGCGTCGGTCGGGCGATGCTCCGGCAGGAGATAGGGGCAATAGATCGCCCGGATGCCGAGCGCCTTGGCGATTTCCAGCACCCGCGCCGGATCGCTCTCGAGCATATCAAGGCCGAAATGCGCTGTCGGCATCGCCAGGCCATTCTCGTCGAGGCCATGCTTGAAGCTGGCGATCTCCGCATCGCTGAGCGCTGCATAGAGCGCGCCATAGCCTTCGACCTGGCTGTAACCGGCCTCGCCGAGCGCCTTCAGCACATCGGCGAAGGGCGGGAAGTTGCGGGCGCTATAGAGCTGGAAACTGACGTCTTTCATCGAAAATCCTCCTTGGGAAATCATCGTGATCGGTCTGAACGGTAAGGGCGGAACAAGAACCGCCCGCGTTTGTTGTCATCCGGCCCTGAGCCAGCCGTCGTAGTCCGACACCAGCAGATGGACGGGTGCTGCATCCTCCTCGATCGCCGAGAAGCGACCGACGGGTTCGCGGAAGTAGTTGTCGGTCAGGTCGTCGTTGACGGTCGAAACCTCGCCCATCAACACGTCGCCGTCTTCTGCCCAGAAAGCGTGCCAGTTGCCGGGCAGCAACGTCACGCTTTCGCCGGGCAAGAGCTTCAGCAGATCGCCGGCCCTCAGCCTTCTCAGCCGCGCATCGGTCGCCACCTCGACACCGCTTTCCTCGTCGACGGTGCCGTCGGAGCGCGAATTGTACATCTGCAGGACCAGCGTTCCGCCGCCGCGGTTGATGATGTCCTCGGTCTTGACAGCGTGGCGATGCAGCGGATTGACTTGGCCGTTACGGGTAATCATCAGCTTCTCGGCATAGACCATGCCCTGCCCCGTCTTCAGATTGGAAGCATCGCCGTTGCGCAGCGTGAAGAGCACGAGACCGAATTCGTCGAAACGACCCTTGCCGTAATCGGTGATGTCCCAGCCGAGACGGGCATCATAGATCGTCGGGCAATCGGAAGCGACGCGTGACTTCATTTCTTCAGGCGACCAATAGGCAAAGGGCGGAAGCACGAAGCCGAAGCTCTTCATGAAGGCATCGCTGCGGGCGATGATGTCGTTGACGTGGCTGCGTTTCATGGTGGGTCACCCCTTTCCCTGGCAGGATTCGAGATCGAAGGCGGCAAAGCGCGGCAATGTGCCTCCGGCAAGCGGTGTTTTCGGCGTGAAGCGAATGACCTTCGTTTCGCCGGCGGTGAGATCGAAGGCATTGTCGGAGTAGCGCCCGGCGACATCGGCCTCGATCATCACGTGCAGCGCCAGGCCGCTCGCCGTGACCGAAACATCGTAGCTGCCGTCGCCGACCGGCAGGACCTCAAGCGAAAGCCCGGAGGGCTGAAGGTCGAGCGCCTTGTAGGTGCCGGGCACGTGATGCCCCGCGCCGCGCATGCCGTTCGACGCCTCGAAGGACCAGAACAACAGCGCGTTTGCGGGAATGTCGCGCGCCGCGATGCTCACCAGCGTTGCCGCCCGGTCCGGCGGGCAGGTTCCGGCTGCCGCCATCAACGGCGTGCGCACGCCATCGAGCGTGACGACGAAGGCCTGCAGCTCCACCGTCACCGGCGCGGCCGTGTCATTGACCATCGAAAAGGCAATTTCCTTGCCGTCGGCGGATGGGATCGCCGCGACGGAAACAGGCTGGAAGAAGCGCCGCACCATGTAGTGCATCGCCTTCCAGCTGCCGCCGTAATCGAGGCTCGACCAGGAGGCGACCGGCCAGGTGTCGTTGAGCTGCCAGTAGAGCGTGCCCATGCAATGGGGCTTCAGCGAGCGCCAATAGTCGACAGCGGTGCGGATCGCCAGGCCCTGCTGGACCTGGCTGAGATAGACGAAACTCGGGAAATCCTTGGGGAAGCGGAAATAGCGAAACATCGTGCCGGCGATGCGCTCGTTGCCGCCGACATTCTTCTGGTGGCTCTCGATCACGGGCGCGGCGATGTTGAGGTCCTTCTCCGCCGCGAACTGCCGGATCACCGGCATCGAGGTATAGGACTGGAAACCGAACTCCGAGCAGAAGCGCGGGCGCACGGCGCGGTAATTGTCGAAGGATTTGTTCTCGTGCCACACCGACCAGTAGTGCATGTCGCCGGAACCGTCCGAATGCCAGGCATCGCCAAAATCGAGATAGCCCGACGCCGGGCTCGACGGCCACCACAGCGCCTCCGGCAAGGCCGCCTTCAGTGCCACCTCCACCGTGCGGTTCAGCCGGTCGTAGGAAACGAGATAACGGTCGCGGTCCTTGCGCGGCTCGTCGAACCAGGTGAGCGCGCCGACCAGCTCGTTGTCGCCACACCAGAGCGCGATCGACGGGTGGGACGACAGACGTTTGACCTGATAGTCGACCTCGGCTGCGACATTGTCGAGAAAATCGGGCGTCGAGGGGTAGAGGTTGCAGGCGAACATGAAGTCCTGCCAGACCATCAGGCCCAGCCGGTCGCAGAGATCGTAGAACCAGTCCGGCTCGTAGAACCCGCCGCCCCAGACGCGGATCATGTTCATGTTGGCGTCGACCGCCGAGGTGAGCAGATCCTCTACGCCCTCCTGCGTCACGCGCGACATCAGCGCATCGGCCGGGATCCAGTTGGCCCCCCGGCAGAAGATCTCGCGGCCGTTGACGCGAAAGGCAAAGCGGCTGCCCGCCTCGTCCCTATCGGTCAGAAGCTCGATTGTGCGGAAACCGATCTGGCGGCTCACCTGCTCCTGCGGCACTTCCACCGTCAGCATCGAAAGGTTCTGTTCGCCGCTACCGGCCGGCCACCAGCGTTTCGGGTCGCTGACGGTAAAGACATGGGTGATGCGGGTCTCGCCGGCACCGACGGCGCAATCGAGCCGCTCCCTCTGACCGTCGAGCGAAAAATGAACCGGGACGATGCCGGGGCCGTCGGCAAAGAGGGTGACAGTTACCTGCAGGTCGACCGAGCCGTCGTCGAGCCAGACCTGCCGTGTCGTCACATGCTCGATGCGGGCGATCTCTAGCCGACGCAGGGCGAGTGTGCCGTAGACGCCGAGCGGCGCGATGGCGATGTTCCAGTCCCAGCCGAAATGGCACTGCGGCTTGCGCAGCATGTTGCCGTTGGCGATCGGCGAATTGCCCGGATGGTAGGGCACGTAGAAGGGTTGCGCCGCCTGCCGGCGCGCGCCCTCTGTTATCGCGGACGGCAGCACGATGCGAATACGGTTCTCACCGGCAACCAGCGCGCGGGAAACGTCGGGGCGATGGCGGCGGAAGCAGTTGTCGGCCTCAAGCACGGGGCGGTCGTTGACGAAGACCGAGGCGACGGTGTCGATGCATTCGAGGTCGAGATACCAGTAGCCGCCGAGATCACCGGCATCGATCGACACCGTGCGCTCGATCACCCAGTCCTTGTGGGCCACCCACTGCACGTCGTCCTCGTTGCGGCCGGCATAGGGATCGTCGATGACGCCGGCCTTCTGCAGCGCCGTGTGCACGTCGCCCGGCAAGACCATGGTGGTCGCGTGGTTTCGATCGCCGGAGGCGAGCTGCCATTCGCCCGCCAGGTTGAGATGGACAGCGGTTCGGTTCAGATCCTCAGAGAGCATTTCCATATTCCGTTGATCGCCGGCGACAGTGCCGGCATGCCAGTGTGTCGAAACGCGCCGGATGATGGAAGCCGGCGCGTTCCCTCGTTGCTCACAGACGGTTTTCGCTGACCGCGTCGAAGATCGAGGCGACCGCCATGTCGAAGGAGAGCGTGACCGCCGTGCCCGGCTTGTAGCGGCGCTGGCCGGCGATGCGCACGGACATCGACTGGCCGGCTAGCTTCAGCCAAAGCAGGTTGTCGGCGCCCATCGGTTCCTCGATATCGACGACCGCCTGGTGCGACGGCTGGCGGCTCAGCGCCTCGTCGACACGCACATGCTCCGGCCTGACACCCAGGACGACCTTCTGCCCGTCCCGGAAAGGTCCGCGCGACGGATAGGCGGACACGTCGAAATCGACACCATTGGCATGCACGAAGGCCCGCTCATCCCTCAACTGCAGCTCGCCACGGAAGAAATTCATCGACGGCGAACCGATGAAGCCGGCGACGAACAGGTTTTCCGGCGCGTTGTAGATCGTCATCGGGTCGGCAAGCTGCTGGATGACGCCGCTCTTCATCACCGCGATGCGATCGGCGAGCGTCAGCGCCTCGATCTGGTCGTGGGTGACGTAGATCATCGTGTTCTTCAGCGATTGATGCAGCCGCTTGATCTCGACGCGCAGTTCCGAGCGCAGCTTGGCGTCGAGATTCGACAGCGGCTCGTCGAACAGGAACACGTCGACATCGCGCACCAGCGCCCGGCCGATCGCCACGCGCTGGCGCTGGCCACCGGAAAGTTCGGCCGGCTTGCGCTTCAGCAGCGGCTGGATCTGCAATATTTCGGCGGCACGGCTGACGCGCTTGTCGATCTCGGCCTTTTCCACCTTGGCGACCTTCAGGCCGAAGGACAGGTTCTTCTCCACCGACATCTGCGGATAGAGCGCGTAGGACTGGAACACCATGCCGATGCCGCGGTCCTTCGGCTCCTCCCAGGTGACATTCTTGTTCTTGATGAAGATCTGGCCCTCGCTGACATCCAGGAGGCCAGCGATGCAGTTGAGCAAGGTCGACTTGCCGCAGCCGGACGAGCCGAGTAGAACCAGGAATTCTCCGTCCTTGATGTCGAGGTTGAGCGTGTCCAGCACCGTGACGGCACCGAAGCTCAACGACAGATCCTTGACCGATACGCTGACGTTTTCCATGCCCTTACCCTTTCACTGCGCCGGCGGCGATGCCGCGGACAAATAGCCGCCCGGAGACGAAGTAGACGATGAGCGGAACGGCACCGGTGAGGATGGTGGCCGCCATGTTGACGTTGTATTCCTTCACGCCCTGCACCGAATTGACGATGTTGTTGAGCTGGACGGTCATCGGGTAGTATTCCGGCCGGGTGAACACCACGCCGAACAGGAAGTCGTTCCAGATGCCGGTGACCTGCAGGATCATCGCCACGACGAAGATCGGCATCGACATCGGCAGCATGATGCGGAAATAGATGGTCCAGAAGCCCGCGCCGTCGACACGCGCCGCCTTGAACAATTCCTCCGGAAGACCGGCGAAATAGTTGCGGAACAGAAGCGTCAGGATCGGCATGCCGAAGATGGTGTGCACGATGATCAGGCCGGTCAGCGAGCCATAGACGCCAAGCTCCCTGAGCACGATGACGATCGGATAGATCATTACCTGATAGGGAATGAAGGCGCCGACGATCAGGATGGTGAAGAACAGATCGGCGCCCTTGAAGCGCCAGTTTGCCAGCGCATAGCCATTCACCGAAGCAATCGCGATCGACACGATCGTCGAAGGGACGGTGATGCGCACCGAGTTCCAGAAACCGCGCGAAAGCCCGTCGCAATTGAGGCCGGTGCAGGCGCTCGACCAGGCCTTGGCCCAGGGCTCGAAGGTGATTTCGAGCGGCGGCGCAAAGATGTTGCCGAGCCGGATTTCCGGCATGCCCTTCAGCGACGTCATGACCATCACGTAGAGCGGCAGCAGATAGTAGAGCGCCACGACGATCAGCGTGCCGTAGATAATGATGTTGCGCGGCGAGAGCGCCCGGCGCGGTTTGCGTCCCCAGGGCCCCGATAGGGCAACCGGGTCCTTTTCGGCCTCCGGTTCGATGCCCGCGGCAATAGCGTTGAAAGCGACGATCTCAGGCACGCTTGCGCCCTCCCCCAAATTCGAGATAGGCCCAGGGCACGATGATGATGGCAACGGTCACGAGCATCATGGTCGAGGCCGCGAAGCCCTGGCCGAGATTCTGTGCCTGGAACATGTAGTCGTAAACATATTTGGCCGGCACTTCCGAGGCGATGCCCGGGCCGCCGCTCGTCTGCGCCACCACAAGGTCGTACACCTTGACGATGCCGCTTGCGATGATCACCAGCGTGGTGATGAAGACGCCACGCATCATCGGAATGATTACCAGCAGATAGGTCTTCCACATCGGGATGCCGTCGACGCGGGCAGCCTTCCAGATATCCTCGTCGATACCGCGCAAGCCCGCGAGCATCAGGCACATCACAAGGCCGGTTCCCTGCCAGAGGGCCGCAATCAGGATGCCGTAGATGACGATGTTGGAGTTGTAGAGCGGGTCGAAGGCAAAGCTCGTCCAGCCGAGCGAGCGCACCACCGACTGGATGCCGTATTCCGGATTGAGCAGCCATTGCCACACGAGACCCGTCACGATGAAGGACAGCGCGAAGGGATAGAGCATGATCGTGCGGAAGGTGTTTTCGAAGCGGATCTTCTGATCCATCAGCGCCGCCAGCAGAAAGCCGATCACGAGACTGAAGATCAGCGAGAAAAAGCCGTAGATCACCAGGTTCTGGACTGAGATCAGCCATCGTGGCGCCGCCCACAGCCGCTCGTACTGGTCAAGGCCGACGAAGGAAAGCCGCGGCAGCAGCTTGGAATTGGTGAAGGAATAGACCACCGTCCAGACCGTGCCGCCGAGAAAGATGACCACGGCCGTCAGGATCATCGGGATAGAAGCCAGCTTCGCATTCAGGTTCCGCAGCCACTGGTTCGGCCGACCCGAACCGCGTGTGTGACCCGCCATGTTTCGTTCCTCCGGAACTGCATTGGATTTCAGATGGCGGGCAGCATCGACGACGGCGAATGTGCCGCTCCTCGATGAACCACCTCGCCACGTTGAAGCCACTCCCCAGATGCGCGCCCCGCCAGGCGAAGCCGCGTCGCTCCGGCACGAGCGTTTCGTGCCGCAAGGGAGCCTTGGCCGGCCCCGCCCCTTGGCGGGACCGACGGAACAAGGAAGGCTCAATCAATCCGCCGAGGCGATGATGTCGGCAAAGCGCTTCTGCGCATCTTCCGGCGTCATGGAGGGGTTCGCGAAGAACTCGGAGAAGAGGTCCTCCTTCTGTTTCTGGCTATCGGCCGACAGAAGCTGGTCGGTGCCCTGGATCACGTTGCCCTTGGCAAGAATATCCAGGCCCTTCTTCATGCAGTCGTTCGCGGCGGCGAGATCGACGTCCCCACGCACCGGCAGCGAACCCTTCTTCAAGTTGAATGCGACCTGCGTCGCCGGATTCAAGAGAGTCGACGCCAGCACTTCCTGCGCCTTGGACTTTTCCTCGTCCTTCAGCAGCGGGAAGTAGAAGGCGTCGCCGCCGGTCGAGATCACCTCGTTGACGCCGAGACCCGGCAGGCAGGTGTAGTCGGTTCCGGCCTTCTGGCCGGCGAGCTGGAACTCGCCCTGCGCCCAGTCGCCCATGATCTGGCCGCCGGCCTTGCCGGTGATAACCATGTTCGTCGCCTGGTTCCAATCCTGGACATTGGTGCCCTTGGACATGCGGCGCGCATCGTCGGCAGCCTTGAAGACCTTGGCGATCTCCGGTCCGGCGGCTGCCTCCTCGTCCTTGTCGCCAAAGACCTTCTGGAAGGTGTCCTTGCCGGCAATCGCCACCATCAGGACGTCGAAAGCGCCGGCTGCCTGCCACGGCTGCCCGCCGACGGCGAGCGGCACGATGCCGGCCTTTTCGAGTGCCGGGGCCGCAGCGACGAACTCATCCCAGTTCTTCGGCACGTCGACGCCCGCCTGTTTGAAGGCGGCGTTCGACAGCCAGAGCCATTGCCAGGAATGGATGTTGACCGGCGCGCAGTAGATCTTGCCGTCGATGGTGCAGGAATCGAGCAGGCTTGCCGGCTTGATGATTTCCGTCCACTTCTCCTTGGTGGCGATATCGGTCAGGTCACGCATCAGCCCGGCCTCGACAAGCTCCTCAGCCTGGCGACCGTGGTTGAACTGCGTGGCTGCCATCGGATCGCCACCGGTGATGCGGCTGACCATGATCGGGCGAGCCGTACCGCCGGAGCCGGCAATCGCACCGTCAACCCAATGGTTTCCGGTTGCGTCGAATGCCTTGGCCAGCTCGGCGACAGCAGCCGCCTCGCCGCCCGATGTCCACCAATGGGTTACTTCAAGATCGGCCGCACTTGCTGCACCAAGCGGCAGCGCAACCGTCACCGCCAATGCGGCTGCGAAAGAACGTAAATTCATGAGTCTCCTCCCTCACTGTAACGTTACCGTAAAAAACTTAGAGGAAACGATCCCGGTCCGCAACTCCCACCCCAATGAATTTAAATAGAAACATTTGTTACAACCCAGGAATGCATAAGAAGACATCGAAGAGGAGCGAGATCTTCACGATAGACCCATGAAAATGAGATACTTCAGGTCTCTATCTCGCTGATTTTGAAGGTTATTGCAGAGATGAACGGCCATTTTGCTGCATGTGCTCTCTCGCAAGCGCAAAATGCTAGCCGCTAGGCGGAGCACTCAACCAGAGTGTTTCATTCGCCGCAGCGCAGCAACAAAAACGCTCGACAGCGCTACTGTATCGTTACAGATTTGTATTGGCGCCGCGGGCCCATAGCGGGATAGCTCCCCGTCACATTTCGTATATAAGGCGGTGAAGTGACGCTAAATGGGACGGCTGGCGGCAATGGCAAGGGCGGGCGGGTAAGGCGATGGACAGCAAGACGAAAAACAGACCGCTGACGCCGCCGCCGGATGGCGGCAGGCCGACGCTGAAGACGATCGCCTTCATGACCGGGCTCGGCATCACCACCGTTTCCCGTGCCTTGAAGGATGCGCCCGATATCGGCGCCGAAACCAAGGAGCGCGTGCGCCTCGTCGCCAAGCAGATCGGCTACCAGCCGAACCGCGCCGGCGTGCGCCTGAGAACGGGCAAGACCAACGTCATCAGCCTGGTGCTGACGCTCGATGAAGAGATCATGGGCATCACCAGCCCGATGGTCGTCGGCATTACCGAGGTTCTCGCCGGCACGCCCTATCACCTGGTCGTCACCCCCTATAGCGCCACCAAGGATGCCCTGGCGCCGATCCGCTATATCCTCGATACCGGTGCCGCCGACGGCGTGATCATCTCGCGCACGGAACCGCACGACCCGCGCGTGGCGCTCCTGACGGAGCGCGGCCTGCCCTTCGTCACCCATGGCCGCACCGAAATGGGTGTCGTCCACCCCTATCACGACTTCGACAACGAGCGTTTTGCCTATGAGGCTGTGCGCGAACTGGTGGAGCGCGGCCGCAAGCGCCTGGTGCTGCTGGAACCACCGCCGCATTTGACCTTCTACTCCCACATGCGCGCCGGCTTCGAGCGCGGGCTTCGCGACTTCCAGGCGGATGCAGTCAGTTTCCATCATATCAACATCGATCACACGCTGGTCGAGATCCGCGACGCCTTCGAAACGCTGATGCGCTCGGACGATCCGCCAGATGGCATCGTATCGGGCAGCGGCTCGGGCGCGATCGCGCTGATTGCCGGGCTGGAGGCCGCCAACAAGACGCTTGGCAAGGATGCCGACATGGTCTCCAAGGTGCCGAGCGATTTCCTGCGGTGGCTTCGTCCAGAGGTGGTGACCATGTACGAGGACATCCGGGTTGCCGGGCGCGAACTCGCCAAGGCGGTGATCGGCCATATCGACGGCCAGCCATCCGAGACGCTGCAGAGCCTCAGCCAGCCTGAGTTTCAGTCCGCCGTACAGGTGTCGATCAAGCGTTAGCGGTTGGTCGCGCGATGCCGGCTTGTGGTGCTTACGGCACCATCGCAAATCAGTTTGTTGCCCCAGCAGCAACCTGTGGACGCATCGATATCAGCGCGCTAGACGACACCCGTGCGCGCAGCAGGGGGTCCGTGATGAACATCGTCGTCAGAAAAGCCAGAGCCGAAGACGTCGAGGCGATTTTCGACATCCGCACCAGCGTTGTTCAAAACCACCTGTCGCGCGAACAACTGTCGGAGATGGGCATCACACCTGCAACACTGGTCGAGATGCTGGCGGCCGACGTCGGCGTCTGGATCGCCGAGGTCGACGGTACCCCCGCCGCATTCTCGTCGATCGACGACGAAGACGGCTGCGTCTTCGCCCTCTTCGTCAACCCTGATTTCGAAGGGCTCGGGCTTGGAAGGTTGCTGCTGCAAGAGGCGGAAACCGCCCTCTTCCGCAGTCATGAGACGATCTGGCTCGAAACCGACGGACGCGACGGCATCCGCGCCAACGGCTTCTATCGCAAGCACGGCTGGATCCACGTCGACACGATGGCAAACGGCGACGTTCGGTACGAGAAACGTCGCCCCAAGTAGAGCCCCCACCGGCATTCGGGCTCGTCGGCGGGATCGCTATGGCTTCGCAGAGGGGCGCTTCCCCGCGCTCCGGCGAGCGACGAAGTTGCGCCTAAAGGGCGTCGAGGAAACGCTCCACACGGCTCCAGGTGAGGCTTGCCGCCTCGGCATCGTAATCCGGCAGGGAAGCATCCGTATAGAGGTGCCCGACGCCAGGATAGGTGAAGGCTTCAAGCGCGATCGTCGACCGGTCGGCCACCGCCCGCCATGCCGCAACATCCTCCGCCGGCTCGTAGATATCCGGATCAGCCAGATGCAGTTGCACCGGAACCCCGTCGCGGGCATTGCCGGGGATTTCGACGATGCTGTGCAGCAGCAGAACGCCGGATGTTTCCGGCCGCTTCGCCCAAAGGTGTGAGGCTATCGCCGCGCCGAAGGAAAATCCGCCGAGCACTGCTGACGCCGGCTGGCCGGCCACCGCCGCTTCCGCCCGTTCGCACAGCGTCCGCCAGCCGATCTTATCCTTCAGTGCAAAGCCATCGTCGACCGAGCCGGCAACCTGGCCCTCGTAGAGATCTGGCGTGATCACATCGTGGCCCGCTGTCCGCAATCGCGCCGCAGCGTCGCGCTCCAGCGCGCGCAGCCCGTAGATGGAATGAAACAGGATCACTATGGCCATCGATATGCTCCTCGTGCCGGTTGCCGTCGCCGGACCTGAAATACTATGACGTGCATTTCGAGACAATGCCGGCCGAGGATTACTGCATAATTCCTTAAATCGGAATCGATTAAGGAGAAAATTATGCAGCAAGTTTAGGCTGTTACAGCGTCCTTAGCGCGTCATATTTGACGCGCGGCGCTGTAATGGCCCTGCACGTCCCTCCGGTGCCGAAGCGACAGCATATACCCCAAACGAAAAGGGGCGACCTAAGCCGCCCCGTTCGAATTTCCGATCTTTGCTCGCTCAGGCGTTGAGGCCGCTGCCCCACGGGCCATGGTGGCTGTCGGCGCCATCGACGCGGTCGAAGCCGTGGGCGCCGAAGAAGTCGCGCTGCGCCTGGATGACATTGGCCGTGCCGCGACCGCGGCGGTAGCTGTCGAAATAGCCGAGCGCCGAGGCCAGCGCCGGTGCCGGCAGGCCGCCAAGGGCTGCGGCCGAAACGACGCGGCGCAGTGCCCCATCGGTTTCCTTGACCATGGCGGCAAAGGTCGGCGTGACGATCAGGTTGGCGGCATCGGGCGCCTTGGTGAAGGCGGTGGTGATTTCATCCAGGAACTGCGAGCGGATGATGCAGCCGGCGCGCCAGATCTTGGCAATCGTCGGCATCGGCAGCGACCAGTCGAATTCCTTCGAGGCGGCGGACATGACGGCGAAGCCCTGCGCATAGGCGCCGATCTTGGCGGCCAGCAGCGCGTTTTCCAGGTCCCTGATGAAGGCGGCCCTGTCGGCGACCGTGAACGCGCCGACATCGGGCAGGCCAAGGATCTTCTCGGCGGCTTCGCGCTCGTCCTTCGCCGACGAGATGCTGCGGGCGGCAACGGCCGCTTCGATCGCGGTTGCCGGAACGCCCATGTTCTGCGCTTCGATCACCGACCACTTGCCGGTGCCCTTCTGGCCGGCCTTGTCGAGGATCAGGTCGACGATCGGCTTGCCGGTCAGCGGGTCGGCTGCCTTCAGCACCTTCTCGGTGATCTCGATCAGGTAGGAGTTGAGGCGGCCCTTGTTCCAGGCGCCGAACACCTCGCCGATCTCGCCCGCCGTCATCTTCAGGCCGTCGCGCAGGATGCCGTAGATCTCGGCGATCATCTGCATGTCGGCATATTCGATGCCGTTGTGGATC
>NZ_MBST01000044.1:0-26670 GCF_001695865.1 Ensifer sp. LC384 | reverse complement strand
ATGGCAAAGAGCAAATTTGAGCGCAACAAGCCGCACGTTAACATTGGCACGATTGGCCACGTTGACCATGGCAAGACGTCGCTGACGGCAGCGATCACGAAGTACTTCGGCGAGTTCAAGGCGTACGACCAGATCGACGCTGCTCCGGAAGAAAAGGCCCGTGGTATCACGATTTCGACGGCTCACGTTGAGTATGAGACGCCGGCCCGCCACTACGCCCACGTCGACTGCCCCGGCCACGCCGACTACGTCAAGAACATGATCACCGGTGCGGCGCAGATGGACGGCGCGATCCTGGTTTGCTCGGCTGCTGACGGCCCGATGCCGCAGACCCGCGAGCACATCCTGCTTGCTCGCCAGGTTGGCGTTCCGGCGATCGTCGTGTTCCTCAACAAGGTCGACCAGGTTGACGACGCCGAACTTCTCGAGCTCGTCGAGCTTGAAGTTCGCGAACTGCTGTCGTCCTACGAATTCCCGGGCGACGACATTCCGATCATCAAGGGTTCGGCGCTCGCTGCGCTTGAAGATTCGGACAAGAAGATCGGCGAAGACGCGATCCGCGAGCTGATGGCTGCGGTTGACGCCTACATCCCGACGCCTGAGCGTCCGATCGACCAGCCGTTCCTGATGCCGATCGAAGACGTGTTCTCGATCTCGGGCCGTGGTACGGTTGTGACCGGTCGCGTTGAGCGCGGCATTGTCAAGGTCGGCGAAGAAGTCGAAATCGTCGGCATCCGCGACACGTCGAAGACGACGGTTACCGGCGTTGAAATGTTCCGCAAGCTGCTCGACCAGGGCCAGGCCGGCGACAACATCGGCGCGCTGATCCGTGGTGTTAACCGTGACGGCGTTGAGCGTGGCCAGATCCTGTGCAAGCCGGGTTCGGTCAAGCCGCACAAGAAGTTCATGGCCGAAGCCTACATCCTGACGAAGGAAGAAGGCGGCCGTCATACGCCGTTCTTCACGAACTACCGTCCGCAGTTCTACTTCCGCACGACGGACGTGACGGGCATCGTGACCCTTCCGGAAGGCACGGAAATGGTTATGCCTGGCGACAACGTCACCGTTGCCGTTGAGCTGATCGTTCCGATCGCGATGGAAGAAAAGCTGCGCTTCGCTATCCGCGAAGGCGGCCGTACCGTCGGCGCCGGCATCGTCGCTTCGATCGTCGAGTAATCGGCGTACGGGCGGCATGAGACGAGGCGCATTGTTATGCGCCTCGGACATAGCCGCCCAGCATGATTTAGTTGGTCGCACGGCTTGCCGACGACGCCGAAATAGTGCAAATGGCGCCCAAGCGTGATTTGCACGGTGCGTCGGCATAGTGCGATCGCGAAAGTACAGGCCGGCCACGGCCGCTCAAATAGGAAGGGGCAGGGGAAACCTTGTCCCTCCGATCTTTGAAAAATTAGCGGACTGGCCGAACATCAAACGAAGTTCAATGCGTGTTTCTCCACGGAAGCCGCAACCAACATGAACAAGGATAAGTCGTATGAACGGCCAGAACATCCGCATCCGCCTCAAGGCGTTTGATCACCGGATCCTCGATGCCTCGACGCGCGAAATCGTCTCGACGGCCAAGCGCACCGGTGCCAGCGTGCGCGGTCCAGTACCGCTGCCGACGCGCATTGAAAAATTTACGGTCAACCGTTCGCCGCACGTCGACAAGAAGAGCCGCGAGCAGTTCGAAATGCGTACCCACAAGCGCCTTCTCGATATCGTAGATCCGACCCCGCAGACCGTTGACGCGCTGATGAAGCTCGACCTCGCTGCCGGCGTCGACGTGGAAATTAAGCTTTAATAACAAGGAAGGTACGTGGGCTTCGGTCCAACGGCTTCCAGAAACGGGCGACCCGACGCTCCGCAAGGAGCAGAGGGAGACCTTAAACAAGAGATGCGGAGGGGCTTGCCCCGACGTTAACTCTCAAGAGGAATGAACCGATGCGTTCAGGTGTGATTGCACAGAAAGTGGGAATGACGCGCGTCTACAACGACGCCGGCGAGCATATCCCGGTAACAGTACTGCGGCTGGAAAACTGCCAGGTGGTAGCCCAGCGCACGGACGACAAGAACGGCTATACCGCTGTCCAGTTGGGCGCCGGCACTGCCAAGGTCAAGAACACGCCGAAGGCGATGCGCGGCCACTTTGCTGCCGCCAACGTCGAACCGAAGGCGAAGCTCGTCGAATTCCGCGTTTCCGCGGACAATCTGATCGACATCGGCTCCGAACTGACCGCCAACCATTTCGTTGCGGGCCAGCTCGTCGACGTCACCGGTACCACGATCGGTAAGGGCTTTGCCGGCGCGATCAAGCGCCACAACTTCGGCGGTCTGCGTGCAACGCACGGCGTTTCCGTATCGCACCGTTCGCATGGTTCGACCGGCTCCAACCAGGATCCGGGTCGCGTCTGGAAGGGCAAGCGCATGGCTGGTCACATGGGCCAGACGCGCGTCACCACGCAGAACCTCGAAGTCGTATCGACCGACGAAGACCGCGGTCTGATCCTGGTCAAGGGCGCTGTCCCCGGCTCCAAGGGTGCCTGGATCGTCGTTCGTGACGCCATCAAGTCGGGCACCCCGGAAGGCGCACCGCGCCCCGCGGCCGTGCGCGCCGAAGCATCGAAGTAAGGGAGCCGAATAATGGATCTCACCGTCAAAACCCTCGAGGGCAAGGACGCGGGAAAGGTTTCCCTTTCGGACGCCATTTTCGGTCTCGAACCCCGTGAAGACATCATTGCCCGCGTTGTTCGCTGGCAGCTCGCTAAGAAGCAGCAGGGCACACACAAGGCCAAGGGCCGCGCGGAAGTTTCGCGCACCGGCGCCAAGATGTACAAGCAGAAGGGTACGGGCCGCGCCCGCCACCACTCCGCTCGCGCTCCGCAGTTCCGTGGTGGTGGTAAGGCTCATGGCCCGGTTGTTCGCAGCCACGCCCATGACCTGCCGAAGAAGGTTCGTGCACTCGGCCTTCGCCACGCTCTGTCTGCCAAGCTGAAGGCCGAAAACATCATCGTTCTCGATGACCTCGTTGCCGCAGAAGCAAAGACCAAGACCCTCGCAGGTGTGTTCGCCTCGCTCGGTCTGACCAATGCTCTGATCATCGGCGGCGCCGAAATCGAGAACAACTTCAAGCTCGCCGCCCAGAACATCCCGAATGTGGACGTTCTGCCGGTTCAGGGCATCAACGTTTACGACATTCTGCGCCGTGGCAAGCTCGTGCTTTCCAAGGCTGCCGTGGAAGCTCTGGAGGAGCGGTTCAAATGACGGATCTTCGCCACTACGACGTGATCGTGTCCCCCTCGATCACTGAAAAGTCGACGCTGGTTTCCGAACAGAACCAGATCGTCTTCAACGTCGCCAAGGGCGCTTCGAAGCCTGAAATCAAGGCTGCTGTCGAAGCTCTGTTCGGCGTCAAGGTTACGGCCGTGAACACGCTCGTCCGCAAGGGCAAGACCAAGCGCTTCCGCGGCTTTACCGGGAAGCAGAAGGACGTGAAGAAGGCGATCATCACGCTCGCCGACGGTCAGTCCATCGACGTCTCCACCGGTCTCTAACGGATAGGCCCATTAGGGTAAAAACCCAAAAGGGAACAATAAAATGGCATTGAAAAGTTTCAATCCGACGACCCCGAGCCAGCGCCAGCTGGTCATCGTTGACCGGTCCGGCCTCTACAAGGGCAAGCCGGTAAAGGCGCTGACCGAAGGTCTGCACTCCAAGGGCGGTCGCAACAACCTCGGCCGTATCACCGTTCGCTTCCAGGGCGGCGGTCACAAGCGGACCTACCGTCTGGTCGACTTCAAGCGTCGCAAGTTCGACGTTGAAGGCACCGTTGAGCGTCTGGAATATGACCCGAACCGCACCGCGTTCATCGCGCTGGTAACCTACGCCGATGGCGAACAGGCCTACATCCTCGCTCCGCAGCGCCTCGCTGCCGGCGACAAGGTCATCGCTTCGGAGAAGGCAGCGGTCGACGTCAAGCCCGGCAACACTATGCCGCTGCAGTTCATCCCGGTCGGCTCCATCATCCACAACGTGGAAATGAAGCCAGGCAAGGGTGGTCAGCTCGCTCGCTCTGCCGGTACTTACGCCCAGCTCGTTGGTCGTGACCAGGGCATGGCAATCCTTCGCCTGAACTCGGGTGAACAGCGCCTGGTGCACGGCTCTTGCCTTGCATCCATCGGTGCTGTATCGAACCCCGATCACGGCAACATCAATGACGGTAAGGCTGGTCGTTCGCGCTGGCGCGGTAAGAAGCCGCACGTTCGCGGCGTCGTCATGAACCCGGTTGACCACCCGCACGGCGGTGGTGAAGGCCGTACGTCCGGTGGTCGCCACCCGGTTACCCCTTGGGGCAAGCCGACGAAGGGCAAGCGGACGCGCTCCAACAAGTCGACCGACAAGTTCATCATGCGGTCGCGTCACCAGCGCAAGAAGTAAGAGAGGAAGTCTCAAGTGGCTCGTTCAGTATGGAAAGGTCCGTTTGTTGACGGCTATCTTCTCAAGAAGGCTGAGAAGGTTCGTGACGGCGGTCGTAACGAAGTGATCAAGATGTGGAGCCGTCGCTCCACGATCCTTCCGCAGTTCGTGGGTCTCACCTTCGGCGTCTACAACGGCAACAAGCATGTTCCCGTTTCGGTGACCGAAGAAATGGTCGGACACAAGTTCGGTGAATTCTCTCCGACCCGGACCTATTACGGTCATGGCGCGGACAAGAAGGCAAAGAGGAAGTAACAATGGGCAAGGCAAAAGCCGAACGCCGGCTGAAGGATAATGAAGCGCAGGCAATTGCGCGCACGATCCGCGTCAGCCCCCAGAAGCTCAACCTGGTTGCCGCGATGATCCGCGGCAAGAAGGTCGAGCGCGCTCTGGCCGAACTCGAGTTCTCGCGCAAGCGGATCTCCGAGACGGTCAAGAAGACGCTTGAATCCGCGATCGCAAACGCTGAGAACAACCACGACCTCGACGTTGATTCGCTCATCGTCGCTGAGGCGTATGTTGGCAAGTCGATTGTGATGAAGCGCTTCCACGCTCGTGGTCGCGGCCGTGCATCGCGTGTTGAAAAGCCGTTCTCTCACTTGACGATCGTCGTTCGTGAAGTGGAAGCCAAAGGGGAGGCTGCATAATGGGCCAGAAGATTAATCCGATCGGTTTCCGTCTCGGCATCAACCGGACCTGGGATAGCCGTTGGTTCGCTGATAACGCGGAATACGGTCAGCTTCTTCATGAAGACCTGAAGATCCGTGCTTACCTGATGGAAGAGCTCAAGGCCGCTGGCATTGCCAAGGTCGTGATCGAGCGTCCGCACAAGAAGTGCCGCGTCACGATCCACTCGGCTCGTCCGGGCCTGATCATCGGCAAGAAGGGCGCAGACATCGAAAAGCTCCGCAAGAAGCTTTCCGAGATGACCAACTCCGAAACACACCTCAACATCGTTGAAGTGCGCAAGCCGGAAGTTGACGCAACGCTCGTTGCCCAGTCGATCGCCCAGCAGCTCGAGCGCCGCGTGGCTTTCCGCCGTGCGATGAAGCGCGCTGTTCAGTCGGCCATGCGTCTTGGCGCCGAAGGCATCAAGATCACCTGCGCCGGTCGTCTCGGCGGTGCCGAAATCGCTCGTACCGAATGGTACCGCGAAGGTCGCGTTCCGCTGCACACCCTGCGTGCGGACATCGACTACGGCACGTCTGAAGCTGAAACCGCTTTCGGTATCTGCGGCATCAAAGTCTGGATCTTCAAGGGCGAAATCCTTGAGCACGATCCGATGGCTTCCGAGCGTCGCGCGATCGAGAGTGACAGTCAGGGCGGTAGCAGCAGAGACCGTCGTCGCGAAAACGCGTAACACGCGTCTGGCAGCCAATATCGGAGAATTAAAAAAATGTTGCAGCCAAAGCGTACGAAGTATCGCAAGCAATTCAAGGGCCGCATCAAGGGCGTAGCCAAGGGCGGATCTGATCTGGCCTTTGGTGAATTCGGCCTGAAGGCTCAAGAACCAAACCGCGTCAATGCGCGCGAGATCGAAGCGGCCCGCCGCGCGATCACCCGCCATATGAAGCGTGCCGGTCGCGTCTGGATCCGTGTGTTCCCTGACGTTCCGGTCACCGCCAAGCCTACCGAAGTCCGCATGGGTAAGGGTAAGGGCTCGGTCGAATACTGGGCATGCAAGGTCAAGCCTGGTCGTATGATGTTCGAGATCGATGGTGTCAGCGAAGAACTCGCCCGTGAGGCACTTCGTCTTGGTGCTGCCAAGCTCTCTGTCAAGACGCGCTTCGTGCAGCGTATCGCAGAGTAAGGAGTGAATCTCATGAAAGCCGCAGATGTTCGCGCTCTGAGCGCCGATCAACTCAACGAAGAGCTTGCCAAGCTGAAGAAAGAGCAGTTCAATCTGCGTTTCCAGAAGGCAACTGGCCAGCTCGAAAAGTCGTCGCGTATCGACGAAGTCCGCAAGGACATCGCACGCGTCAAAACAATTGCCCGCCAGAAGGCGGCAGAAGCCAAGGCCTAAGGACCACAAAATATGCCGAAACGCATTCTGCAGGGCACAGTCGTCAGCGACAAGAACGACAAGACCGTCGTCGTCAGGGTCGAGCGCCGCTTTGCGCACCCGATTCTCCAGAAGACCGTTCGCCGTTCGAAGAAGTACAAGGCGCACGACGAAAACAACCAGTACAAGGTTGGTGACGTTGTTTCCATCGAGGAATGCGCGCCGATCTCCAAGGATAAGCGCTGGACGGTGGTTGCCGCCCAGGCTTGATTTCTGCGGGATTTGACCGCGAGACCCTTGCGTCTTGGGCAAATATCTGTATGAAGCACGCAATTGAAGTAAAGGAACGCTCTAGTCCGGGCGTTCTTTTGCTTTGAGATAAGCACAATAAGCCGGGCGAGGGGGTCTAGACCCAACCGGCCCGGTAACAACAAGAAGGCGACCTGACATGATTCAGATGCAAACAAACCTCGACGTGGCGGATAATTCCGGCGCACGTCGTGTCATGTGCATCAAGGTGCTGGGCGGCTCCAAGCGTAAGTACGCGTCGATCGGCGACATCATCGTCGTTTCGATCAAGGAAGCCATTCCGCGCGGCCGCGTGAAGAAGGGTGATGTCATGAAGGCTGTTGTCGTTCGCACCGCGAAAGACATCCGCCGTGCGGATGGCAGCGTCATTCGTTTTGACACAAACGCAGCCGTTCTTATCGATAACAAGAAAGAGCCGATCGGCACCCGTATCTTCGGACCGGTTCCGCGCGAACTTCGCGCCAAGAACCACATGAAGATCATCTCGCTGGCTCCGGAAGTACTCTAAGGGAGCGTTGAGAGATGCAAAAGATTCGTAAAGGCGACAAGGTCGTCGTTCTCACCGGTAAGGACAAGGGTCGTACCGGCGAAGTCGTACAGGTTATGCCGAAGGAAGATCGGGCTGTAGTGCGTGGCGTGAACATGGTGAAGCGTCACCAGCGCCAGACCCAGAGCCAGGAAGCCGGCATCATCAACAAGGAAGCCTCGATCCATCTTTCGAACATCGCGATTGCCGATCCGAAGGACGGCAAGCCGACCCGCGTCGGCTTCAAGATCGACGGTGACAAGAAGGTCCGCGTGGCCAAGCGTTCGGGAGTAGTGATCGATGGCTAAGTCCGCTTATGAGCCCCGGCTCAAGAAGGAATATGTCGAGCGCATTCGTGCGGCTATGCAGGAGAAGTTCTCCTACGCCAACGAAATGCAGATCCCGCGCCTCGACAAGATCGTCATCAACATGGGTGTTGGCGAATCCACCGGCGACTCCAAGAAGCCGACCGTCGCAGCTGCCGACCTCGCTGCGATTGCTGGTCAGAAGCCGGTAATCACCCGCGCTCGCAACTCCATCGCCGGCTTCAAGCTGCGCGAAGGCATGCCGATTGGTGCCAAGGTTACCCTGCGCGGCGTTCGGATGTATGAGTTCCTGGATCGTCTCGTGAACATCGCTCTTCCGCGCGTTCGCGACTTCCGTGGCCTCAACCCGAAGTCCTTCGATGGCCGTGGCAACTTCGCCATGGGCGTCAAGGAGCACATTGTGTTCCCTGAGATCAACTACGACAAGGTTGATCAGATGTGGGGCATGGACATCATCGTTTGCACGACGGCTACTAACGACGACGAAGCACGCGCTCTGCTCACAGAGTTCAACTTCCCGTTCCGTCAGTAATCCGTAACGACAAGCGTAAAGAAGGATAACTGTTATGGCGAAAACGAGCGCAGTTGAAAAGAACAAGCGCCGCCGCAAACTGGTTGCCGGGCAAGCTACTAAGCGTGCCGCTCTGAAGGCAATCATCATGAACCAGTCTCTGCCGATCGAAGAGCGGTTCAAGGCAACCATCAAGCTGGCTGAACTGCCGCGCGATGGCTCCAAGACCCGCATCCGCAACCGTTGTGAAGTTACGGGCCGTCCGCGCGCCTATTATCGTAAACTTCGCATGTCGCGTATTGCGCTTCGCGAACTGGGCAATTCCGGCCGCGTGCCGGGTATCGTCAAGTCGAGCTGGTAAGGAGACGGGCACATGGCAATGACTGATCCGCTGGGCGATATGCTCACCCGTATCCGTAACGGCGCGGCACGCCGCAAGTCGAGCGTTTCCACGCCGGCTTCGAAGCTCCGCGCACGTGTTCTGGATGTCCTTCAGGCTGAAGGCTACATCCGTGGATACTCTGAAGTCGTATTTGGCAACGGCAAGGCCGAGCTGAACATCGAACTGAAGTACTACGAAGGCGCTTCCGTAATCCGTGAGATCGGACGCGTTTCCAAGCCGGGCCGCCGAGTTTATGTCTCGGTTAAGTCCATTCCGCAGGTCGCGAACGGCCTCGGCATCACCATCCTTTCGACTCCGAAGGGCGTGATGGCCGATCATCAGGCACGCGAACAGAATGTTGGTGGCGAGATTCTTTGCTCCGTCTTCTAAGACGTAACATGATCTCCATAGCGAACAGACAGGTATAAAAATGTCTCGTATCGGTAAGAAGCCCGTTCAAGTTCCTGCAGGCGTCACGGCAAGCGTTGATGGCCAGAAGGTAACGGCGAAGGGCCCGAAGGGCGAACTGTTCTTTGTTGCAAACGACGAAGTATCGGTAGCGCTCGAAAACAATGCGGTTGTTGTACAGCCGCTCAGCCAGAGCAAGGATGCTCGTTCGAAGTGGGGCATGTCCCGCACGATGATCGAGAACATCCTGAAGGGTGTTAAGGACGGTTACGAGCGCAAGCTCGAAATCAACGGCGTTGGTTACCGTGCCTCGCTGCAGGGCAAGAACCTGCAGCTGGCGCTTGGTTTCAGCCACGACGTGGTCTACCAGACGCCGGAAGGCATCACGATCGCTGTGCCGAAGCCGACGGAAATCATCGTCTCCGGCATCAACAAGCAGCAGGTCGGCCAGGTTGCAGCGGAAATCCGCGAATACCGCGGCCCCGAGCCCTACAAGGGCAAGGGCGTCAAGTATGCCGAAGAGCGGATTGTCCGCAAAGAAGGCAAGAAGAAGTAAGGATCACGCGAAATGGCTAGCAGGAAAGATACTCTTGTGCGTCGCGCCAACCGCGTGCGCCGTCAAATCAAGGCGGTCGCGAATGGCCGTCCGCGCCTGTCGGTTCATCGCTCGTCGAAGAACATCTACGTACAGGTCATCGACGACGTGGCCGGCAAGACGCTTGCGTCTGCCTCCACGCTCGACACCGATCTGCGTTCGTCTTTGAAGACGGGCGCTGACGCGGCAGCTGCTGCTGCCGTCGGCAAGCTCATCGCTGAGCGCGCCGTAAAGGCTGGCGTCAAGGACGTTGTCTTTGATCGTGGCGCCTTCATCTATCACGGCCGCATCAAGGCTTTGGCCGAAGCTGCGCGTGAAGGTGGTCTGAACTTCTGATCGGTTGCCAGGCGGGCCTTGCGCCCGCCTGGAACCCTCATGAGTTTCCGGTCGCTTCCGATCCATGTGACGGGGGCGACTTTTGTCAATCTGCCGATTGCACCCGGAAAAGAAAAAGGAAAAGGACAATGGCACAGGAAAGAAGGGGTTCTCGCGAAGATCGCCAGAACCGCGAAGAGCGCGACAGCGAATTTGTCGATAAGCTCGTAGCAATTAACCGCGTCGCCAAGGTGGTGAAGGGCGGTCGTCGTTTCGGTTTCGCAGCTCTCGTCGTCGTTGGCGACCAGAAGGGCCGCGTTGGCTTCGGTCATGGCAAGGCGCGCGAAGTGCCGGAAGCCATCCGCAAGGCAACTGAAGCCGCCAAGCGCGACCTGATCTTCGTCCCGCTGCGTGGTGGTCGTACCCTGCATCACGACGTTCATGGCCGTCACGGCGCCGGCAAGGTGCTGCTGCGTTCGGCCAAGGCCGGTACCGGTATCATCGCTGGTGGCCCGATGCGCGCCGTGTTCGAAACGCTCGGCGTTCATGACGTCGTCGCTAAGTCGACCGGTTCGTCGAACCCGTACAACATGGTTCGCGCAACGTTCGACGCCCTCAAGAACCAGATGCACCCGAAGGACATCGCAGCTCAGCGCGGCATGAAGTACGCCACGCTCCAGGCTCGCCGTGTTTCCTCCGGCGCTGCTTCCGAAGAATAAGGGAGCTGACAGATGGCTAAGAAAGAACTCGCCACGAAGACGGTTACCGTCGAGCAGATCGGTAGCCCCATTCGCCGTCCGGCCGTGCAGCGTCAGACGCTTATCGGCCTGGGCCTCAACAAGATGCACCGGGTTCGCACGCTGGAAGACACCCCAGCTGTTCGCGGCATGATCCGGTCGGTCCAGCACCTCGTTCGCGTCGTCGACGAGAAGTGAGGGGGATAAGCTCATGAAACTGAATGAAATCAAGGACAACGAAGGCTCGACCAAGAACCGCAAGCGTCTTGGCCGCGGCATCGGCTCCGGCTCCGGCAAGACTGCCGGTCGCGGTGTGAAGGGTCAGAAGGCTCGTTCGGGCGTTGCCATCAACGGCTTCGAAGGCGGCCAGATGCCAATCTACCGCCGTCTGCCGAAGCGCGGCTTCAACAACATCTTCGCTTCGGAGTTTGTTGTCGTGTCGCTCGGCCGCATCCAGACGGCGATCGACGCCAAGAAGCTTGACGCTTCGAAGACCGTCGATGCAGCTGCTCTCAAGGCTGCTGGCGTCATCCGTCGCGAAAAGGACGGCGTTCGCGTCCTGGCCGATGGCGAACTGAAGGCGAAGATCTCGCTCGAAGTTGCAGGCGCTTCCAAGCCGGCGATCGAAAAGATCGAAAAGGCTGGCGGCTCCGTCAAGCTGCTTTCGGCTGCGGCAGAATAATATTACTGATCAACCGCCCGGGGTGCTTCACTCCGGGCGGTTTTGCTCCCATATGTGAGCCTCACGTCCGCGATGGCGAATCGCTCGCCTCGGCGGACATAGCGGAAACCACGGTGAGGCATCCGATTGCAGTCACAATCGCCTCGCGTCCGGTTTTCAAGACGAAAAGTTAGTCCTTCCGGAACGGACAGGGTACTCCCGCTGATTCCGAGATTTGGTACGCGGAGAATTGCATGGCTTCTGCAGCGGAACAGCTCGCCTCGAACCTGAATTTCTCGACTTTCGCCAAGGCGGAAGATCTGAAGAAACGACTGTGGTTCACGCTTGGTGCGCTTTTGGTCTACCGTCTTGGCACCTATATCCCGCTGCCCGGCCTGAACCCGGACGCGTTTGCGCAGGCCTTCCAGGGCCAGAGCGGCGGCATTCTCGGCCTCTTCAACATGTTTTCGGGCGGTGCAGTGGAGCGCATGGCGATCTTCGCGCTCGGCATCATGCCCTACATCTCTGCCTCGATCATCGTTCAGCTGATGACCTCCGTCGTTCCGGCGCTGGAACAGCTGAAGAAGGAAGGCGAGCAGGGTCGCAAGATCATCAACCAGTACACCCGCTACGGCACGGTGCTTCTCGGCGTCATGCAGGCCTATGGCATCGCGGTCGGCCTTGAGAGCGGCAACGGCCTCGTGAACGATCCGGGCTGGTTCTTCCGCATTTCCACGGTCATCTCGCTGCTCGGCGGCACGATGTTCCTGATGTGGCTCGGTGAACAGATCACATCGCGCGGTATCGGCAACGGCATCTCGCTGATCATCTTCGCCGGCATCGTCGCCCATCTGCCGACGGCTCTTGCCGGAACGCTGGAACTTGGCCGCACCGGCGCGCTTTCGACCCCGCTGATCCTGGCGATCATCGTCATGATCGTTGCCGTCATCGCGCTCATCGTCTTCGTCGAGCGTGCGCAGCGCCGTCTTCTGATCCAGTATCCGAAGCGCCAGGTCGGCAACCGCATGTTCCAGGGCGATACGTCGCACCTGCCGCTGAAGCTCAACACCGCAGGCGTCATCCCGGCGATCTTCGCGTCGTCGCTCCTGCTGCTGCCGGCCACGCTCGCTGGCTTCGCGAACACCGCGACGCTGCCCGGCTGGGCGACATCGATCGTTAGTGCGCTCGGCCACGGCCAGCCGCTCTACATGGTGCTCTACGGTGGCATGATCGCGTTCTTCGCCTTCTTCTACACGGCCATCGTCTTCAATCCGAAGGACACGGCCGACAATCTGAAGAAGCACGGCGGCTTCATTCCGGGCATCCGTCCGGGCGAACGGACGGCCGAGTACATCGATTACGTTCTGACGCGCATCACCGTGCTCGGCGCGATCTATCTGATTTTCGTCTGCATCCTGCCTGAAATCCTCATCGCGCAGACCGGCGTGCCGTTCTACCTTGGTGGTACGTCGCTTTTGATTGTTGTCAGCGTTACCCTTGATACGGTAGCACAGATCCAGGGTCACCTCATTGCTCAGCAGTATGAGGGGCTGATCAAGAAGTCGAAGCTGCGCGGAGGAAAGAGGGGACGATGAGACTGATTTTTTTGGGACCGCCCGGAGCTGGCAAGGGGACGCAAGCCAAGCTTCTGACGGAGAGGTACGGTATTCCGCAGCTTTCCACAGGTGACATGCTGCGGGCAGCCGTCGCCCAGGCGACCGACGTCGGCAAGCGCGCCAAGGCTGTCATGGACGCCGGCCAGCTGGTCTCTGACGCGATCGTCAACGAGATCGTGTCGGACCGGATCGACGCCCCGGATTGTGCCAACGGCTTTATTCTCGACGGATATCCGCGCACGGTTCCTCAGGCGGTCGCTCTCGGCCAGATGCTCGAAGGCAAGGGCTTGAAGCTCGATGCCGTAATCGAGCTGAAGGTCGACGAGACTGCGCTTGTAAAGCGCATGGAGAATCGCGTAGCGGAAACCATCGCTGCGGGCGGCTCGGTCAGATCGGACGACAATCCGGAGGCCTTCAAGCGTCGGCTGACGGAATATCGGGAAAAGACCGCACCATTGTCGGAGCACTACGCCGGCACCGGTGAGCTCAAGACGGTCGACGGCATGGCCGATGTAGACGCCGTGACTGCACAGATCGAGAAGATTCTGGCTTAGACCCTGGGTCTTTGCCGAAAAGGAACCGCCGGGGAGTTGACTTTTCCGGCTGATTCCGCCAAAGACAGCGCCAACTCGCGACATGGGAGCGATCGGCGCGGTCTTCAACGAAACGAAGTCCGGGTACGGTCGTTTTTGACGTGTCTCGAACCTCAATCAACGTGCGGCTCTTGAGGTCGCGTAACGAAGCACCTATTGCCGGATGGCAACTGGAACGCAAGGAGAATAGACGTGGCACGTATCGCTGGCGTCAACATCCCGACGGCAAAGCGCGTTGTTATCGCGCTGACCTACATTCACGGGATCGGACCGAAATTCGCACAGGAAATCGTCGAGAAGGTCGGTATCCCGGCTGATCGCCGCGTGCATCAGTTGACGGACGCTGAAGTTCTTCAGATCCGCGAAACGATCGACCGCGATTACCAGGTTGAAGGCGACCTGCGTCGTGACACGTCGATGAACATCAAGCGTCTGATGGACCTGGGCTGCTACCGCGGCCTGCGTCATCGCCGCAGCCTGCCGGTGCGCGGTCAGCGTACCCACACCAATGCCCGCACCCGCAAGGGTCCGGCAAAGGCGATCGCCGGTAAGAAGAAGTAATTTCCCGAATAGGGAGATTGGGAGGCTGGCGCACGCGCCGGCCTCCTTTTGCAGTTTGGGAAGGGCGTTGCCCGACCGTTGCGGAGCCGGATCGGTTTCGTGAAATGCCTGCAGGGCCGGTTCCTCCGGTCCTGGATGAAACTGAAGAAGCAGGGCAGGGGACGAAAATTCCTTTCCCGGTGGAGCCGCTGGAATTACGGCGGTGCAGAGATCTAAGAAAGGGATCCTATGGCCAAGGAAGCCACCCGCGTTCGCCGTCGCGAACGCAAGAACATCACGTCTGGCGTCGCGCACGTCAATTCGTCGTTCAACAACACCATGATCACCATCACCGACGCACAGGGCAATGCAATTGCCTGGTCGTCTGCCGGTGCCAAGGGTTTCAAGGGCTCGCGTAAGTCGACCCCGTTTGCCGCTCAGATCGCCGCTGAAGACTGCGCCAAGAAGGCCCAGGAACACGGCATGAAGTCGCTTGAAGTCGAAGTTTGCGGTCCGGGTTCCGGCCGTGAATCCGCTCTTCGCGCGCTGCAGGCTGCGGGCTTCATGATCACCTCGATCCGCGATGTGACCCCGATCCCGCACAACGGTTGCCGTCCGCGCAAGAAGCGCCGCGTCTGATCATTTGCGTTCAAAATGCCGGTGAGGGCGCTTCGGCGCGCTCCCGGACTTCGGGGCTCGGTTGTCACGATTGGATGGTGACAACGAACGGAAGGCACAAAACATGATCCAGAAAAATTGGCAGGAACTGATCAAGCCGAACAAGGTGGAGTTCATCTCCTCGGGCCGCACCAAGGCAACGTTGGTGGCGGAACCGCTTGAACGCGGCTTTGGTCTGACGCTCGGCAACGCGCTTCGCCGCGTGCTGTTGTCGTCGCTTCGCGGTGCTGCTGTCACCGCGGTGCAGATCGACGGCGTCCTGCACGAGTTCTCCTCTATCCCGGGCGTCCGGGAAGACGTGACGGACATCGTGCTCAACATCAAGGAAATCGCCATCAAGATGGATGGCGACGACGCAAAGCGCATGGTTGTGCGCAAGCAGGGTCCGGGCGTTGTAACCGCCGGTGACATCCAGACGGTTGGCGATATCGAAATCCTCAACCCGAACCATGTGATCTGCACGCTCGACGAGGGTGCAGAAATCCGCATGGAGTTCACCGTCAACAACGGCAAGGGCTATGTTCCGGCTGACCGCAACCGTTCGGAAGATGCGCCGATCGGCCTCATCCCGGTCGACAGCCTGTACTCGCCGGTCAAGAAGGTCTCGTACAAGGTGGAAAACACCCGCGAAGGCCAGGTTCTTGATTATGACAAGCTGACGATGTCCATCGAGACGGACGGCTCCGTCACCGGTGAAGATGCGATCGCGTTCGCGGCCCGCATCCTTCAGGACCAGCTGTCGGTTTTCGTCAACTTCGACGAGCCGCAGAAGGAAGCAGAGGAAGAGGCAGTCACCGAGCTCGCCTTCAACCCGGCGCTTCTCAAGAAGGTCGACGAACTGGAACTCTCCGTCCGTTCGGCCAACTGCCTGAAGAACGACAACATCGTCTACATTGGCGACCTCATTCAGAAGACCGAAGCAGAAATGCTCCGCACGCCGAATTTTGGTCGCAAGTCGCTGAACGAAATCAAGGAAGTTCTCGCTTCCATGGGCCTGCACCTCGGCATGGAAGTGCCGTCCTGGCCGCCTGAGAACATCGAAGATCTCGCCAAGCGTTACGAAGACCAATACTAACCGTTAGACTGCGGGCGGATGCCTGCAAGTGAAGGAGAATAGCAATGCGCCACGGTAAAGCCGGCCGCAAGCTGAATAGAACCGCCAGCCACCGCAAGGCGATGTTTGCCAACATGGCAGCTTCGCTGATCGAGCACGAGCAGATCGTTACGACCCTGCCGAAGGCTAAGGAAATCCGCCCGATCGTTGAAAAGCTCGTCACCCTCGGCAAGCGCGGCGACCTGCATGCTCGTCGTCAGGCGATCTCGCAGATCCGCGACGCCGCTGTCGTTTCGAAGCTGTTCGACACGATCGCATCGCGTTACGCCACCCGCAATGGCGGCTACCTGCGTATCATGAAGGCTGGCTTCCGCCAGGGCGACAACGCTGCTCTCGCTGTCATCGAATTCGTTGACCGCGACACCGATGCAAAGGGTGCGAAGGATCGCGCTCGCGTCGCAGCTGAAGCTGACGCTGCAGAAGCAGCCTGATTTTTCAGGTAAGTTGAATTGAAAGCGGCCGGGTGTTCCTCACCCGGCCGCTTTTTCTGTTTCAGGGGCTCGGATCGGCCGGGCGCCTGCCTGGCGTTTGCGCTTCAGATAAGGCTTGCGCGCCAGACGCCAGCATAGAAGCAACGTGACCAAGGCGAGATAGGTCGTCTGTTCCGGGCCAACCACCTTTACCGACATCGCGAAATGCAGCGCTCCCGCCGCGGCAATGACGTAAGCGAGCTTGTGCAGCCGGTTCCACCGGTTGCCGAGCCGGCGGATCGACCAATTGTTGGAGGTCAACGCCAGGGGAATGAGCATCACCAGCCCGGCCATGCCGATGGTGATGAAGGGGCGCCGGGCGATGTCAGCGATGATCGCGGCGATGTTCAGGACCTGGTCGAGCAGGAAATAGGCCAGGAAGTGCATCACCACATAGTAGAACGCCAGAAGCCCGAGCGCGCGCCGATAGCGGAGCCAGTTGACGCCGATGATGTCGCGGATCGGTGTGATCGCCAGCGTGGCGACCAGAAACCGCAGCGCCCAGATGCCAAGCAGATGTTCGAATTCCTTGACGGGGTTACCCGGCAGACGCCCCGTCGCCCCGAGGTAGAAGGCGGCAAGGGCCGGACAGAGGCCGAGCCCGTAAAGTGCCCAGACGGACGCGGAATGAAAGCGTTTCGGCAGGGCGGGCAATTTGGCCATCCTCAGAAGTTCGCTCTTAAATCCATGCCGGCATAGAGCCCGGCGACGTCGTCGGCATAGCCGTTGAAGGGCAAGGTGTCGCGGCGATTGGCGCCGAAGAAGCCGCCGCCACCGATCCTGTTTTCGGTTGCCTGGCTCCAGCGCGGATGGTCGACGGCCGGATTCACGTTGGCATAGAAACCGTATTCGTTGGGTGCCGACAGGTTCCAGGTCGAGGGCGGCGGCGTTTCCGTCAGGGAGATGCGCACGATCGACTTGATGCCCTTGAAACCGTATTTCCAGGGAACCACGAGCCGGATCGGCGCACCATTCTGGTTGGGTAAGGTCTTGCCGTAGACGCCGACCGCGAAAATGGTGAGCGGATGACGCGCCTCGTCCAGGCGCAGGCCTTCGCGATAGGGCCAGGGAAGGGGCTGGAACAAGCCGGATTGGCCCGGCATCTCCTCGGGACGCACGACGGTTTCGAACGAGACATATTTGGCATTGCCGAGCGGCTCGACCTTGTCGAGCAGGGCTGCAAGCGGAAACCCGGTCCAGGGAATGACCATCGACCAGGCTTCGACGCAACGCATTCGATAGACGCGCTCTTCGAGCGGAAGTGCCAGAAGCTCCTCCAGCCCGAACTCCTTCGGCTTGGCGACAAGACCATCGACCTTCACGGTCCACGGCGTCGGTTTGAAGGCTTCCGAGTTCGCGGCAGGATCGGCCTTGCCGGTCCCGAATTCATAAAAATTGTTGTAGCCGGTGACGTCGGCTTCCGGCGTCAGATCCTCGTCGACTGTGTAGTTGCCCTTGAGCGCCGCAAGGGCGGTGGCCTGGGCAGCACCGGCGCCAGTGCCTGCAACCAGCAGGCCGCCGGCCGTCGTTGCGAGAAAGGCGCGGCGCGAGAGAAAGCATCGCTCCGGGCTGATTTCGGACGATGCGATTCTCGGTGGACGATAGGTCGGCATGATCTTTTCCGCTTTGAACGTGTGGGTCTTGTCTGCTCAAACTGACCAGAGTTTCGATCACTGAGAAAGAGGTGGATAACCACGTTTTCGTGCGTTGGGCGTGATGGCGCGGACTTTGCGTATGTCGCGGCGACGTTTGCCTTTTTTCCTGCGAAATCCTATCTGAACGTAGCGGTGACGAATAGGAGAATGCTTCATATGATCTTTGGTCAAAGAGCGCTTGCGACGCTCGTTCTTGCTGTCTCTCTGTCCTGTCCGGCAATGGCCCAGGATGTAAAGGCCGTGCCTCAATCGCGCACGGAGATGCAGCTTTCCTTCTCCCCGCTGGTCAAGCAGACGGCGAACGCCGTCGTCAACGTCTATGCCGAACGGGTGGTCGAGCGCCGGTCGATCTTCTCGGGTGATCCGTTCTTTGAGGAGTTCTTCGGGCAGCGCATGCCGAACCGCAGCGAGAAGCAGTCGTCGCTCGGATCCGGCGTGATCGTCGGCAAGAACGGCATCGTCGTTACCAACAACCACGTCATCGAGGGCGCCGACGATATCAAGGTCGCGCTTGCCGACGGCCGCGAATATCCCTGCAAGATCGTGCTGAAGGATGATCGCCTCGATCTTGCGGTGCTGAAGATCCAGTCCGATGGCCCGTTCGACATCATCCCGATCGGCGATTCCGATGCGGTCGAGGTCGGCGACCTGGTGCTGGCGATCGGCAACCCCTTCGGTGTCGGCCAGACGGTGACGAGCGGCATCGTCTCGGCCCTTGCCCGCAATCAGGTATCGTCCGGCGATTTCGGCTTCTTCATCCAGACGGACGCCGCCATCAATCCCGGCAATTCCGGCGGCGGCCTGATCGACATGAACGGTGCGCTGATTGGCATCAACACCGCGATCTTCTCCAAGGGCGGCGGCTCGAACGGCGTCGGCTTTGCCATCCCGGCTAATCTGGTGAAAGTCTTCGTCGCATCCGCCGAGGGCGGCAATGGCTCCTTCGTGCGTCCGTTCATCGGCGCGTCCTTCGAGCCCGTGACATCGGAAGTCGCCGAAGCGCTCGGCCTTGATCGCGCCCGTGGCGCACTCGTCACTGCCGTCGTGGATGGCGGGCCGGCGGCGACGGCCGGCATAAAGCCGGGGCAGGTGATCACGGCCGTCAACGGCATCGCCGTCGAACATCCCGATGCACTCGGCTATCGCCTGACCACCGTCGGCATCGGCCACGAGGCGCGTGTTACGGTTTCCGAAAACGGCAAGCTGCACGAGGTCAGCCTGAAGCTGGACCGGGCGCCGGAGACGTCACCCCGCGATGAACGGCTCATTGAGGGCCGCAATCCGTTTGCGGGTGCAGTTGTGGCAAATCTCTCTCCACGGCTGGCGGAGGAACTGCGCATGTCGACCTCGTTGCAGGGTGTCGTGGTCACCGAGATCAATCGCGGCTCGCCTGCCGCGCGCATCGGTCTGGCGCCGAAGGATATCATCCGCTCCGTCAACGGTGCTGTGATTGACAGTTCGAAGACGCTGGAGACCGTCATGGCGGACGGTGCTTCCTTCTGGCGCGTCGAAATCGAGCGTGACGGCCAGATCATTCGTCAGTTCTTCCGATGAGCGATCTGTTCTCCTCCTCGGAACCGCCGGAAATGACCTCGGCAAGGCCGCTTGCCGATCGTCTACGTCCGCGCACGCTGTCCGAAGTCACCGGTCAGGAACACCTGACGGGCGAGGATGGCGTGTTGACGCGCATGATCGCATCGGGTTCGCTCGGATCGATGATCTTCTGGGGACCGCCTGGCACCGGCAAGACGACTGTTGCCCGGCTGTTGTCGGGCGAGGCGGGTCTGGCCTTCGAGCAGATCTCGGCGATCTTTTCCGGGGTTGCCGACCTCAAGAAGGTTTTCGAATCGGCGCGCGCACGGCGGATGTCGGGCCGCCAGACCCTGCTCTTTGTCGATGAGATCCATCGTTTCAACCGTGCCCAGCAGGACAGCTTCCTGCCTGTCATGGAAGACGGCACGGTCATCCTGGTCGGCGCGACGACGGAAAATCCGTCCTTTGAGCTCAACGCCGCTCTCTTGTCCCGCGCCCGCGTGCTGACGTTCAAGCCACATGGAGAAGAGAGCCTGCAGGAATTGCTGAAGCGGGCGGAGGAAACGGACGGCAAGCCCCTTCCGCTCGACGCGGACGCCCGGGCAAGCCTGATCCGCATGGCCGATGGCGACGGTCGGGCGGCGCTGACGCTGGCCGAGGAGGTCTGGCGCGCCGCGCGGACCGACGAGATTTTCGACGTCGACGCGCTGCAGAAGATCGTGCAGCGACGAGCGCCCGTTTACGATAAGGGCCAGGACGGCCACTACAACCTGATCTCGGCGCTGCACAAATCGGTGCGTGGCTCCGACCCGGACGCTGCTCTGTACTATCTCTGCCGGATGTTCGATGCCGGCGAGGATCCGCTCTATCTCGGGCGACGGCTCGTTCGCATGGCGGTGGAGGATATCGGCCTTGCCGATCCTCAGGCGCTGGCGATCTGCAATGCCGCCAAGGACGCATACGATTATCTCGGCTCGCCGGAAGGCGAACTGGCACTCGCCCAGGCCTGCGTCTATCTCGCGACGGCGCCGAAGTCGAATGGTGTCTATACGGCCTACAAGGCGGCGATGCGGGCCGCCAAGGAAAACGGTTCGCTTCTGCCTCCGAAACATATCCTCAACGCACCGACCAAGTTGATGAAGGGTGAGGGCTACGGCGACGGCTATCGCTACGACCACGACGAGCCCGACGCGTTCTCCGGGCAAGACTATTTCCCCGAAAAAATGGGACGCAAGACTTTCTATGATCCACCGGAACGCGGCTTCGAGCGCGAGATCCGCAAGCGGTTGGAATGGTGGGCAAAGCTGCGTCGAGAGCGAAGCTGACTCTCTGTTCCCTCGCATTTCCCGACGGGAAACCGCTTCGCACTTTCCCTGGAAATGCTCAAGCCCTGCCAGTCGCGCAGGGCTGATTTGCCCCGGCATATCTTGCTGCCGTCAGTGAACCGTGAGATAGAGGCCGCGTTGCAGACGGCTGCACGGTTTTGAGACTTTCGATACCGAACATCCGCGGGGACGGCCTCGCTCCATACTCTAGGAGTTTGAAATGGCCTGGTTAATCCTCCTGCTTGCCGGCATCCTTGAAATCGGCTGGGCAATCGGTCTCAAATATACCGACGGTTTCACGCGGGTAACGCCGACGATCCTGACCGTCGGTTCGATGGTCCTCAGCATCGCGCTGCTGGGTCTGGCGGTCAGAACCCTGCCGCTCGGCACGGCCTATGCCGTCTGGACCGGCATCGGCACCGTCGGCACCGTCATTCTCGGTATCTTTCTCTTTGCCGAACCGGCCACGTTTGTCCGCCTCGGCTGCATCACCCTGATCGTTGCCGGTATTGCCGGATTAAAGCTCGCCGCTTAACGCGACGTCAGAGATCTCTCGCTACAGCGCCGCGCGTCGTATCAGACGCGCAAAGGTCGCTGTAGCACTTTGAATTGCTGCATGTCTTTGTCCTTAAACCGGATACGATTTAAGGAAACATGCAGTAGAGCAGTATCTTTCGCAATGTGTTCCGGCGCGCCGCTATCGCAGCGCGTCGAGAACGGCTGCTGCCGCCAGCATTTCCTGCCAGCGGGCTTCGCGGCGCTTGAACGCTTCCTCGTCCGTGCCCCAATGCTCGATCTGCCAATCTTCGTCAACATGGGCCGCGGTCCAGGCCTGTTCGGCCGTCAGCCGGCCGGACGCGAACGCAACCGCAAGCAGGGCCGAGCCGGTCAAGGTGGTGATCGTATGCACGCAGGTCAGGCCGAGCGGCGTCGCAAAGGCGCGTAAACCCTCTGCATAGGCGGTGATCGCCTCGCTCGGTTGTTCCTGGTGGATGACGCCTTCGGCAAGAATGAAACGGGCGCCCAGCGACTGCGCGGCCCATTCAAGCACCGGGTTCCAGACGGCGTTCTGCCGTCCGACGAGCCCTTCCGGGCTGTCGGCGCGGTAGCAGAGCAGATCGGTTCCGGCAAAGCGCAGCACGTCCTCGAAAACCGAGCGCTGGTCCTTTGCTACACCGTCGAGCGCCGTATTGACGATCCGGGTGACCGGCATCTTGGCGGGATCGATGACTTCGACCTGCGCGTCCCATTCGGCTGCCAGCATCTCGGCAAGCTTGCGGGTGGGGACTGCAAGCGGATGCTTCGCCGGCGTGCGGACCGGCCGGCCGTCGAGCAAGACGCTGTGGCCGTCGTTTTCCGAGCCGCCGATGCTGACGTCCTTGTAGAAGCGTTTGGGCAGCGGTTTCAGCATCTGGATCTGTGCGCGCCGGACCGGGTCCTCGTGGCTCAACGCACCGCTGAGTTCGTCGCGAATATCAGGCATGATAGTGTTCCATCCACTCAATGATGTCGGCCGGCGTCCGTGCAATGTAATCGGCACCCGCCTCGACGAGATCGGGTACACGGGCATAACCCCACGCAACACCGATAGCGGCGGCGCCGGCGGCCTTCGCCATTTGCATATCATAAATCGCATCGCCGATGACGACAGTGTCGCTCGGATCGATCCCGGCCTCCGAGCAGCATTCCGTCACCATTGCCGGATGTGGCTTTGAAGGGCAGTCATCGGCGGTGCGCGAAACGAAGAACATTCGGTCGAAGCCGTGGGTCTCGGCAATATGGGTCAGGCCGCGGCGAGACTTGCCCGTGACCGCGCCGATCACCAGTTCGTCGCGGCCGGAAAGCGCCTGCATCATCTCTGCGATGCCTGGAAACAACAGCTCCTGAAAGCCGGCTTCCGCACGAACGCCGGAAAAAATCGCCTTGTAGTGCGCCGTCATCGCCAGCGCCTGGTCGTCGACATGCTCGTTTCCGAGCAGGCGGGCAATGGCGATATCGAGCGTCAGACCGATAATGCTCTTGGTCGCGGAAATTTCGGGTCGATCGAGTTCAAAGGCTTCGAAGGTCCGTGCCATCACTTCGTGGATGAGGCCGCCGCTGTCGACCAGCGTGCCGTCGCAATCGAAAAGCGCCAGTTTCATCAGTCGTCCTCGCCAGGCTCGTTTTCTTCGAAGCCAAGCAGGTTCCAGCTCTGAACCATGTGCGGCGGCAGTGGCGCGGTTACCCGCAGGCGACCGCCGTCCGGATGCGGAATGTCGATATGACGCGCGTGCAGATGCAGCCGGTTCTGCATGCCGCCGGGCAAGCTCCAGTTGATATCGGCGTCGAAATACTTGGGGTCGCCGAGGATCGGATGGCCGATGTGCAAGGCATGCACGCGCAGCTGATGGGTGCGGCCGGTATAGGGCTCCATCTCCAGCCAGGCGAGGTTCTGTGCCGCCTGCTCGCGCACGCGGTAATAGGATATGGCGTGGTCAGCGCCGTCTTCGCCATGTTTGGCGATGCGCATGCGGTCGCCGTCCGGGGTCTGTTCCTTGACGAGCCAGGTCGAGATCCGGTCTTCGCGCTTGCGCGGGACGCCCTTCACCAGCGCCCAATAGGTCTTCTTGGTGTCCCGTTCGCGGAAGGCAGCCGTCAGTTTCTGCGCGGCGCCACGCGTGCGGGCGATGACAAGCACACCGGAAGTGTCACGGTCGAGGCGGTGCACCAGACGGGGCTTTTCGCCGCGCTGGTTGGTCCAGGCCTCGAGCATCTTGTCGATGTGCCGGTTGACGCCGGAGCCGCCCTGCACGGCGAGGCCAGCGGGCTTGTTCAGCACGATGACCTTCGCGTCCTCATGCAGCACCATGCGCGATAGCAATTCCCCGTCGGGCGAGTGGCGAAGGTCGCGCCCGGCGATCGGGCCTGTCTTCGTTTCTTTCGCATCGACGCCAAGGGGAGGGATGCGTACCGTCTGGCCCGGCTGCAGGCGCGTGTCGGATTTGACGCGACCGCCGTCGACACGGATCTGGCCCGAGCGCAGTAGTTTCTGCAGCGGACCGAAACCCAGTCCGGGGAAATGCACCTTGAACCAGCGATCGAGGCGCATGCCTGCCTCGTCGCCGTCCACCTGCTTGTGTTCTATGCCTGCCATCTCAGCGAACCTGCTTCCTGTTCTTTAGAGGCAGCCTTTAGACCATTGTGCGCATCAGGGCCAGCCCGGCAAATACCGCGAGGATCGAAAGCAGGACGCTGGCGGCGACGTAGCCAAACGCGAGCGCGACTTCGCCGCGCTCGAGCAGCATGATCGCGTCCAGCGAAAAGGCCGAGAAGGTGGTGTAACCGCCGAGCACGCCGGTGATCAGGAACAGTCGCATCTCGGCCGATGCTCCGAACTTGCGCATGATCAGCTCGGCAAGCAAGCCGATCAGGAACGAGCCGGTTATGTTGACGCTGAGCGTTCCCCAGGGAAAGCCTGGCCCCCATCGCCGAAGTGTCCAAAGACCGAGGAGGTAGCGAGCCATCGAACCGATGGCGCCACCGGCACCGACAAGGAGAAGGTGGGTCATCGGATGCTCCAACCTCTGTTTGGGGACTATGCCAGCCGCTCGGCGTGCCACTTCAGATGATCGTCCATGAAAGTCGAGATGAAATAATAGGAGTGATCATAGCGTTCATGCATGCGTAGCGTCAGGTCGATGCCGGTTCCCTTGATCGCTTCCTCGAAAAGCCATGGCCGCAGCCCGTTGTCCAGGAAACTGTCCGCCTTGCCTTGGTCGATGAGGAATTCAGGGAACCGAGCGCCGTCGTTGACGAGCGCGCAGGCATCATATTGCCGCCACGTAGCCCGGTCCTCGCCGAGGTATTTCTCGAAGGCGCCGATGGACCAGTCGGCTGTCGACGGTTCGACGATAGGTGCAAAGGCCGAACAGCTCCTGAAGCGGTCCGGATTCTTCAGCGCGATGGTCATTGCGCCATGACCACCCATCGAGTGGCCGAAGATGCCCTGACGGCTCATGTCCATGCGGAAATGCTGGCTGACGAAGGCCGGCAGCTCTTCGGTGATGTAGCTGTACATCTGATAGTGCTCGGCCCACGGGGTCTGTGTGGCGTCGAGGTAGAAGCCCGCGCCCTTGCCCATCTGCCAGTTGGTGAGTTCGTCCGGAACCTCCGTCCCGCGCGGGCTGGTGTCGGGGCAGACGACGATGAGCCCCAGTTCCGCGGCCATGCGGCGGTATTCGCCCTTCTCCATCACGTTGGCATGGGTGCAGGTGAGGCCCGAGAGATACCAGAGTACCGGCCGCGGCTCCTTGATCGCCTGCGGCGGGACGAAGACCGCGAAGGTCATCTCGCCCTTGCAGGCCTCGGACTCGTGCGTGAAGACGCCCTGCATGCCGCCGAATGCGGTGTTCTGCGAGAGGACTTTCATCAAATGCTCCTTGGGTATCGTGGGATCAGCCGGCGAGTTGCACGGCTGCGTTGACAGCAGCGGCGACAAGCACGGTGTTGAAGAAGAAGGAAACGATGGCGTGCATCAGGTTGATACGCCGCATCGTCGTGGTGGTGATGGCGACGTCCGATGTCTGGGCGGTCATGCCGATCACGAAGGAAAAATAGAGGAAGTCGTAGCCGCCGGGCTCGGGTGTTTCTGGAAAATCGAGCCCGCGCTGCGGCGCAGGGGGTTGCCCATCACCACCCGACACCCAATAGGCATGGGCATAGTGCATGGCCGCCATCACGTGGATGGTTGCCCAGCCGAGCACAACGGATGCAAAGGCCAGCCCCAATTCGAGCGTCGGCCCCTTGCCTGGCCTGTTGAGAGCAAAAAACAGCGAAACGAGCGCCGTGGCGGCAGCGCCGAAGGTGACTAGAAAGATTACCACTTCCGGTTCGTCCGTGTTTCGCGCGTGCGTCTTCAGGTGCTTTCCGGTCATCATCCGCAGCCGGCGGCCGCTCATGATGAGGTAGACGCAGAAAAAGGTGATTGCCGCGACCTCGAGAACGTAACTCCAAGCGAGGAACCACGTGATCGGCAGGCTGGTGAAGGCGCACAGCGATGCGGTGTAGAACGGCCAGTGCCTGAGCCTTGTCGTCGCTGTCATTGAAGTGCCCTTGCTATCCCTTGCGAATCGGCGCTGCGCTCTCACTTTTTCGTCTGGCGCGCGAGTCGGTCAAGTGTCTCGAGGAAGGTCGAGCGGTCGCGCTGGGTGAAGGCGGCATTGTAGCCCTTGCTTTCGCCGGTCTCGCGCAGATGTTGGCCAAGGTCGCGCATGGCAGAGGCCATGCCGATATTGCTCTTGTCGAAGACGCGACCGGACGGGCCGGTGACAAATGCGCCGGCAGCCACGCAACGAACCGCAAGCGGCACGTCGGCGGTGACGACGATATCGCCGTCATGCGCGCGTTCGGCGATCCAGTCGTCGGCGGCGTCGAAGCTTGCCGACACGATGATGTTGTGCACCATCGGGTCGCGTGATGGGCGCAAGCCCGAATTGGCGACAAACGTCACCTCGAAGCCGTGGCGCTCGGCCACCTTCAGCACTTCCGCCTTTACCGGGCAGGCATCGGCATCGACATAGATCATCTTGAATCAGTTTCTCAAAAGGGCCGAAAAAGCGCCGGAATACAATCGATTCCGGCGCCTTCCTGAATCGAATTGCGAACTTAGTAGAGAACCACGCTGCGGATGCTCTCGCCGGAATGCATCAGCTCGAAGCCCCTGTTGATGTCTTCGAGGGCCATGGTGTGGGTGATCATCGGATCGATCTCGATCTTGCCCTCCATGTACCAGTCGACGATCTTCGGCACGTCGGTGCGACCGCGGGCGCCGCCGAAGGCGGTGCCCATCCAGCTGCGGCCGGTGACGAGCTGGAACGGCCGGGTGGAGATTTCCTGGCCGGCGCCGGCAACGCCGATGACCAC
>NZ_MBST01000043.1:0-28808 GCF_001695865.1 Ensifer sp. LC384 | reverse complement strand
GTGCTCCTTCAGAATGCCGATAATCTGTTCGTCCGTGAAACGGTTGCGCTTCATTCCCTGGTCCTCTCAATGGGCCAGAGCTTACTTCAAAATGGATTATTTCAACGGGGCAAGGTCACAAGGCCAGTTGGTTACGAGGAATCTCCTGCGGCGTCTCCTTAGCCGGTCAGATCGGGGCTGATCGTCCTGCCGTGTAGAAGCGCAAATGACATGCGGGGCGAGTGACGAGCACCTACCGGCATTGCTGCATAATTCCTTAAATCGGAATCGATTTAAGGACAAAATTATGCTGCAACTCAAAGTGTTACAGCGACCTTTGCGCGTCTAAATGGACGCGCGGCGCTGTCGACGCCTAGCGACAATTTCAGGTTCCAACGTGAGGGCGGTCGACTGATACCCAAGTTACTGCGGCGCCCGGTAGACCGTTCGCCGCTCGAGCAGGCAAACGCCAACTCGATGCCGCTCTCGCCCCAAGAGAAGGCGATGCCTCACCAGTGCGATATGGAACTCCGGCCGCTAAGGGCGCGTCAACAGCAGCGATATGCCCTGTCCGACGCCGATGCACATTGTGGCTATCGCGTGCCTGCCGTCCCGAAGCTCAAGCTCCAGCGCAGCGGTCAAAGCCAGGCGCGCGCCGGACATGCCGAGCGGATGCCCCAGGGCGATGGCGCCGCCATTGGGATTGACGCGAGCGGCATCGTCGGCGAGGCCGAGTTGCCGCATGCAAGCGAGCGACTGCGCGGCAAACGCCTCGTTTAGTTCGAAAATGTCGATATCGCCGATGCCGAGGCGGTGCCGGTCGAGAAGTTTGCGGGTGGAAAAGACGGGGCCGATCCCCATGATGCGCGGTGCGACGCCTGCCGTTGCAACACCGCTGACCTTCGCAAGCGGCCTGAGGTCGTAGCGCTCGACGGCGTAGCCGGAAGCAAGAATGAGCGCTGCCGCCCCGTCGTTGACGCCCGAAGCATTCCCGGCCGTGACCGTACCGTTAGCGCGGAACGGCGTCGGAAGGCTTGCAAGCTTCTCGATGGTTGTCTCGCGCGGGTGCTCGTCCTGTTCGACGAGTGTCGTCTCACCCTTGCGCCCCTTAATCGGGTAAGGGGCAATCTCGCGCGCGAAACGCCCCTTCTTCTGCGCAGCTGCGGCGCGCGCCTGACTGCGGAGCGCAAAGCCATCCTGATCGTCGCGCGAGACAGAAAATTCCGTGGCGACGTTTTCGGCCGTCTCAGGCATCGAGTCTATGCCGTATCGTTTTTCCATGAGCGGGTTGACGAATCGCCAACCGATCGTCGTGTCGTATATCTCGGCGCTGCGCTGGAAGGCGCTTCCGGCCTTCGGCATAACGAAGGGCGCGCGCGACATGCTTTCGACGCCGCCGGCAATCACGATTTCCGCCTCGCCCAGGCGGATGGCGCGCGCGGCGTAACCGACAGCGTCCAGCCCGGAACCACAAAGCCGATTGATCGTCGTTCCGGGAACCGTGTCCGGCAGTCCCGCAAGCAACGAGGCCATGCGGGCCACATTGCGGTTGTCTTCGCCGGCCTGATTGGCACAACCGAGGACGACTTCATCAATCCTCTCGGCAGGCACGCTCGGAAAGCGTGCCAGCGCCTCGCGGATTGCGTGAGCAGCAAGATCGTCGGGCCGCGCCGCCGACAAGGCGCCGCCGTAGCGACCGATTGGCGTGCGGACGCCACCAATGACATAGGCCTCGCTCATGGTGTCAGATCCTTGTCTTGCTGCGCGGCGAACATTGGCCCACCCTTGTGCGCCGGAAAGCCGTAGCCGTTGATCATCACCAGGTCGATGTCGCCGGGACGCGCGGCAATGCCTTCGGCCAGCAGTGCCATCCCTTCATCGTCCATCGCCTTGAGAAGCCGGCTCATGATCTCCTCCGCAGTGAAAGGGCGCGGCGAGATGTTCTTGGCGGCCCGCGCCGCTTCGATTACCGTGGTCACTTGCGGATCGACGGAGCGCTCGCCATTGGGGTAGGTGTACCAGCCGCGGCCGCTCTTGCGACCGAGACGACCCGCCTCGCAGAGCCTGTCGGCGATTTCGACATACCGTGCGGACGGATCTCGGGTCGCGGCCAGCCGCTTCCGACGCGCCCAGGCGATCTCCAGTCCGGCCATGTCGTTGACGGCGAAGATCCCCAACGGAAAGCCGTAGGCCTCCAGCGCCGCATCGATTTCCTGCGGCAGGGCGCCATCCTCAAGCATGAACTCCGCCTCACGGCGATAGGCGGAAAAGATGCGGTTGCCGATGAAGCCTTCGGTGACGCCGCAGACGATGGGCAGCTTGCCGAGACGCTTCGCGAAGGCAAGTGCGGTCGCCAGAACGTCAGGCGCTGTCTTGGAGCAATCGACGACTTCGACAAGGCGCATGACGTTGGCGGGCGAGAAGAAGTGCAATCCCACCACCCGCGACGGATTGGCCGTCGCTGCTGCAATCGCATCGGGATCGAGATAGCTCGTGTTGGTCGCGAGAATGGCACCGGGTGCAACGATGCCATCGAGCCTCTGCAACAATTCCGTCTTGACCTGGAGGTCGTCGAACACCGCTTCGATAACGAGATCAGCGGTGGCGAGTTCTGTCGCTTCGATGGTCGTCTGGAGCCGGGCGAGGCAGTCATCGCGCCGGCTCGCCGTCAGGCGTCCCGACTGGACGGATTTGTCGAGAACTCCAGCAATGCGAGCGCGACCATTGTCGGCTGCTTCTTGCGTCTGTTCCAGGCCGATGACGCGATAGCCGGCGGTCAAGGCTGATACCGCGATGCCTGCGCCCATCAGCCCGGTGCCGACCACGGCGACGGTCTCGATCTTTCGTGGTGAAACCTTGTCGAGTCCCTCGACCTTGCCGGCGGCGCGCTCGGCGAAAAACACGTGGAGAAGAGCAGCAGATTCGGCGGAATCGCGCAGGCGCAGGAAGGTAGCGCGTTCTTGTGCCAGTCCCTCCGCCAGGTCCAGCTCAGCCGCGGCCCTGACCAGTCGAACGGCCTCGACTGGAGCCGATTGGCCGCGGGCTTTCGCGAGGATTTTCGCTTCCGCGGCGCTTACGGCAGCGGCGTCCGTGGCCGGAACGTCGGTCAAGCCAGTTCGGCGGAGCGAATTCCTGGCGCATTCGCGCACGAGTGCGAGCGCTGCGGCGAGATGATCTGCGGCGATACCGTCGGCGAGCCCGAGCGCCTCTGCTTCTTCCGCCTTGACGGTGCGCCCCATGCCGATGAGGTCGATGGCCGCAAGCACGCCGATCAGCCGTGGCAGACGTTGCGTGCCACCTGCGCCCGGGACAAAGCCGAGCTTGACTTCTGGCAGTCCGAACGAGGCCTTCTCGCTAGCGATGCGGCCGTGGCAGGCGAGCGCCACCTCGCAGCCGCCACCAAGTGCCGCGCCGTTCACGGCAGAGACGACCGGCTTGTCGAAATTCTCGATGCGCTCGATCACCTCGGGAAGTGCCGGTTCGACCGGCGGCTTGCCGAACTCCTTGATGTCAGCCCCGCCAATGAAGGTGCTGCCCGCACCGGTGATCACGAGACCGGCAATCGTCGGAAGATCGGCAGCATGGTCGAGCGCCGCCATAAGGCCGGACCTGACATGCGCAGAGAGGGCGTTGACGGGCGGGTTGTCTATGGTGACGACGAGAACGCTGCCTTCAAGAAGGGCGGAAACACTCACCGAAAATCGGATCTCGGACATGTCGGCAAGCCTCAATCAGGGATGACGGCGGTGGCCTGGATCTCGATCTTGGCCCGGTCTTCGACCAGCGCGACCACCTGCATTGCCGCCATGGCCGGAAAATGCCGGCCGATGGTTTCGCGGTAGGCCTGGCCGATGCCGCGCAGGTTACCGACATATTCCTGCTTGTCGGTGAAGTACCACGTCATCGAAGTGATGTGCTGCGGTTCGGCGCCGCCAGCGGCGAGCACCGCAACCACGTTCTTCAGCGTCTGGCGCACCTGCTCGACGAAATCGTCGGTCTCGAACTCGGAGCGTTCGTTCCAGCCGATCTGGCCACCGACGAAAACAGTGCGGCCCTTGGCGGCGACGCCATTGGCGTAGCCGATGGGCTTTGCCCAACCTTCAGGTTGCAGGATGGTGTGCATTGGTCGTCTCCAGATGTTGTGTCAGTGCGGCGCGGATGTCATCCGGCCATGCCAAAGAAGCGTGATTGTCGAGCGAGGTGGCAACGACGCGCTGGTTAGCCGTCCAGAGCACAGTGTCCCTGGCGGAAACCGAATGTTCCATGTCGAGCGACGAGCGGCCAATGCGTCGGACCACGAGGGTAAAATCGAGCGCGTCGCCCTGAAAGCCCGGACGCGCGAAGGTGAGATCGAGGCGCACGGTCGGCACGCCGATCCGTCGCTCGTCGTTCATCGCCTTCCAGGGAAAGCCGAGCGACGCGAAGAAGTCCTCGGTCACCCCGACGAGGATGTTGAGATAGGACGGGAAGTAGGCGATCCCTGAGGGATCGCAGTCTCCGAACCGCAGCGGCCTCTTGGTCCTGAACATCGATGCCGACCTCAATTGGCGAAGGCGGCGATGCCGGTGATGGCGCGGCCAAGGATCAGCGCGTGGATGTCGTGCGTGCCCTCATAGGTGTTAACCACATCGAGATTGACGAGGTGGCGGGCCACCGGAAACTCGTCCGAAATGCCGTTGCCGCCGAGCATGTCGCGCGCGGTTCGGGCGACTTCCAGCGCTTTGCCGCAGGAGTTGCGCTTGAGGATCGACGTCAGCTCGACCGGCGGGTTGCCTTCGTCCTTCATCCGTCCGAGGCGCAGGCACCCCTGCAGGCCAAGGGCAATTTCCGTCGCCATGTCCGCGAGCTTCTTCTGGATCAGTTGGTTGGCGGCGAGCGGCCGGCCGAACTGCTTGCGGTCGATGACGTATTGGCGTGCCGTCTCGTAACAGGATTCGGCCGCGCCGAGCGCACCCCAGGCGATGCCGAAGCGCGCGGAATTGAGGCAAGTGAAGGGACCTTTGAGCCCGGTCACGTCGGGCAGCATGTTTTCTTCCGGCACGAAGACCTCGTCCATGACGACCTGGCCGGTGATCGAGGCCCTCAAGCCCACCTTGCCATGGATCGTCGGTGCGCTCAGGCCCTTCCATCCCTTTTCGAGGATGAAGCCGCGGATGACGCCATCAGCGGTCTTTCCCCAGACGACGAAGACGTCGGCGATCGGTGCATTGGAGATCCAGGTCTTGGAACCGGAAAGCAGATAGCCGCCATCGACCCTGACGGCGCGGGTGATCATCGATCCCGGATCGGAGCCGTGGTCTGGTTCGGTGAGGCCGAAGCAGCCGATCTTCGTTCCGGCAGTCAGTCCAGGCAGGTATTTGCGCTTCTGGTCTTCGTTGCCGAACGTGTAGATTGGCACGATCACCAGGGAAGACTGGACGCTCATCATCGAGCGGTAGCCGCTGTCGATGCGTTCGATCTCGCGGGCGATCAGGCCGTAGGACACATAGTTCAGTCCCGCCCCGCCATAGTCTTCGGAGACCATGGGGCCGAGCAGGCCGAGTTCGCCCATCTCGGCAAAGATCGACGGATCGGTCTTTTCGTGGCGGAACGCCTCCTGCACACGGGGGGCAAGCCGGCCTTCGGCGTAGCCCTCAGCGGTGTGGCGCACCATGCGCTCTTCTTCCGTCAACTGTGCATCCAGGTTGAATGGATCCTGCCAGTCGAATGACGCCTTTGAGCCATGCATGCTCGACACCCTCCGTTATCCTGCTACGCCCTTCATCAGCTCGCGGCCGATGATGAGCTTTTGAACCTCGGTCGCGCCCTCGTAGATGCGCAGCGCCCGGATCTCGCGATAGAGCCGCTCCGTGATCTCGCCGACGCGCACGCCACGGCCGCCGAAGAGCTGCAGCGCCTGGTCGATCACCCATTGCGCATTCTCGGTTGCCGTCATCTTGGCCATTGCGGCTTCGCGGGTCGTCGGTCGCTTCTGCACGTCGCGTTGCCAGGCGGTGCGGCAGGTCAGAAGTGCGGCGGCGTCGATTGCGGTCGCCATTTCGCCGAGCGTGCTTTGTGCCGTCGGTAGATCGGCAAGCGTCGCGCCGAACATCTTGCGGCTTTTCGCATGCGACACAGCCTCGTCGAGCGCTCTCCGGGCAAAGCCGATAGCGGCCGCGGCGACGGAAGGGCGGAAGATGTCGAGGGTGCGCATGGCAATCTTGAAGCCTTCGCCCGGACTTCCAAGAAGCTGTGACGCCGGGATACGGCAATTGTCGAAGCGAAGCCGGGCGAGCGGATGTGGCGCAATCGTCTCGATGCGCTCGGTAATCGTGAAGCCGGGGGTGTCGGCGAAGACCACGAAAGCGGAAATGCCGCGGGTGCCGGGCGCTTCGCCGGTGCGGGCAAAGACCGTGTAGGCGTCGGCGATGCCACCGTTCGAGATCCAGGTCTTTTCGCCATCGAGCACGAAGTGGTCGCCGTCGCGCCGGGCAGCACAAGCCATCGCCGCGACATCGGATCCGGCATCGGGCTCGGAAAGCGCAAAGGCTGAAATCCATTCGCCGCGGGCGACTTTGGGCAGAACCGTCTGCTTCAGCGAATCGGAGCCGGAAAGGCTGATCGCGCCGGTGCCGAGCCCCTGCATGGCGAAGGCAAAGTCGGCAAGGCCATCGGTATAGGCAAGCGTTTCGCGGATGAGGCAGAGCGCCCGGCTGTCGATCTCGTCGCTTGCGCCGTCGAACGCCTTCGGCACGCAATGGCGAAGCACGCCTGCGGCGCCGAGAGCGCTCACTAGCTGTCGGCAGGCGGCATCGACATTTGAGTGATCGATCTCGCCCAGGCCGCCGCCGGCTACGAACGCGTCCAGCTCCGCCGCAAGAGCGCGATGGCCCTCCTCGAAAAACGGCCAGTCGAGATGGTCGCGGGTCGGTCGATGCGGCGCCTTCGCATGGGAACTCATACTCAGTTTCCCCTAAACTCGGGCTTTGCCTTGGCGGCAAAGGCCTCGAAGGCGCGGCGGAAGTCGCCGGTCGCCATGCAGATCGCCTGGGCCTGGGCTTCCGATTCGATCAGCTGGTCGATGCCCATCGCCCATTCCTGGTCGAGCATCTTCTTCGTCATCGCATGGGCAAACCACGGGCCATCGGCGATGGTGCGTGCGAACTTCTGGGCCTCGGCAAGCAGCGACGGGCGCTCGTGCAGCGCGTTGTAGAAGCCCCAGGCATGGCCCTCGGCCGCGGTCATCACTCGGCCGGTGAAGAGCAACTCGCCGGCACGGCCTTGGCCGATGATGCGGGGAAGTATGCCGCAGGCGCCCATGTCGGCTCCCGCCAGCCCGACGCGGCTGAAAAGAAACGCCGTCTTTGCTTCCGGTGTTGCGACGCGGAAATCCGCAGCCATTGCCAGGATTGCTCCCGCGCCGGCGCAAATGCCGTCGATGGCGGCGATGACGGGCTGGGGGCAGGCGCGGATCTGGCGCACCAGCTCGCCGGTCATGCGGGTGAAATCGAGCAGATCGGGCATCGACATGCGCGTCAGCGGCTCGATGATCTCGAAGACGTCGCCGCCGGAGGAAAAATTGTCATCGGCGCCGGTCAGCACCACGGCGCGCACATCGCTGGCGCGGGCGAGCGATCGGAAGAGGTCGCAAAGCTCCTCGTAGCTTTCGAAGGTCAGCGGGTTCTTCTTTTCCGGACGGTTGAGCGTGATCGTGGCGACCCGGCCGTCGGCATCCGTTTCGAACAGGAAGTGCTTCGCCTTGTGATCCCTAAAGGCGCGCTTCTTGGCCTGCATCGGGTTTGTCATCTCTATCCTCCGAGAACTTCGCCGCCGGCAACCGCGATGGCCTGGCCGGTCATCGCGCTCGCCTTTTCCGACACGAGCCACGAGACGGTGTGGGCCACCTCGCCAGGTGTCACCAGCCGCCCTTGCGGATTGGAGCGCGCGAGGCTGGCGCGTGCTTCTTCGCGCGAGCGGCCGGTCTTTTCGCTGATCGTATCGAGCGCGCCGTCAATGAGCGGCGTGTCGGTGAAACCCGGGCAAACGGCATTGATCGTGACGTCGGTGCGCGCAAGCTCGAGTGCCAGCGCCCGCGTCAGGCCGATGACGCCGTGCTTCGATGCGCAATAGGCCGATACGTAAGCATAACCAGTCAGGCCTGCCGTGCTCGCGACATTGACGATCCGGCCGTTGCCGGCACGGCGCACCGAGGCAAGTGCTGCCTGCGTTACGAGGAAGACCCCCGTCAGGTTGATGGTCAACACCCGCTGCCAGAGCGCGAGATCGGTTTTCTCGAACGGCGCCGAAGGCGCTTCCCCGGCGCAATTGACGAGAACAGCGATCTCTCCGGCCCGTGCGATCGCGCTTGAGACACCGCGTTCGACTGCCACCGGGTCGGTTACGTCGAATCCTTCGCAAAGGAAGGCCTGTCCGCCCGACGAGAGGATTTCGTCTCGCACGGCCTCCAGCGGTGCCGCGCGCCGTCCGGCGAGGCTGACGATATGGCCGTCTGCCGCGAGCGCCAGCGCGATCGCCTTGCCGATGCCGCTTCCCGCACCTGTAACGAGGGCATGCCTTCTGGTCATGGCTTGGCCACCGCTGTTGCCGCACGCACCAGGTTGTTCACATATTGCGCGCGGGCGGAATGGTACTGCTTCGGCCAGGGCTGGCCGTCATAGCCGATCCTCGCCGCCTCGTGCATGACGAAGGACGGGTCCGCCAGATGCGGGCGCGCGATCGCGCAGAGGTCCGCACGGCCGGCGGCGATGATGGAATTGGCGTGGTCGGCTTCGGAAATCGCCCCGACCGCGATGGTCGGGACCTGGATCTCGTTGCGGATCTTGTCGGAAAACGGCGTCTGGAACAGCCGGCCGTAGACCGGGTTTTCTTCTTTCACCACCTGGCCGGACGAGCAGTCGATCATGTCGGCGCCGGCCTCCTTGAAGAGGCGGGCGAAGATTGCTGCGTCTTCCGGCGTGTTGCCGCCTTCATGCCAGTCATGCGTCGAGAGGCGCACCGACATCGGTCTGTCCTCGGGCCACGCCTTGCGAACCGCGTGGAACACCTCGAGCGGGAAGCGGGCGCGGGCCGCATGGTCGCCGCCATACTCGTCCGTCCGCCGGTTGGTGAGCGGCGAGAGGAAGCTCGACAGCAGATAGCCGTGCGCCACGTGCAGTTCGAGAATGTCGAAGCCGAGGTCGCGGGCCCGCTCAGTGGCCTGCACGAAGTCAGCGATGACGCGGTCCATATCGGCCCGGGTCATTTCGCGTGGCGTGTCCGAATGCTTGAGGTAGGGCAGGGCCGACGCGGAAATGAGCGGCCAGGCACCCTCGCTCAAGGGCTGGTCGATCCCCTCCCAGGCCACCTTGGTCGCACCCTTGCGCCCGGCGTGGCCGAGCTGGATACCGATCTTGGCAGGCGTCTGCTGGTGCACGAAGTCGACGATGCGCTTAAAGGCTTGCGCCTGTTCGTCGTTCCAGAGCCCCAGGCATCCGGGCGTGATGCGGGCGTCGGCCGAAACGCAGGTCATTTCGGGAAAGACGAGAGCAGCACCTCCCATGGCGCGTGCGCCGAGATGCACCAGATGAAAATCGTTCGGCACACCGTCGGTCGCCGAATACATCGCCATCGGCGAAACCACGATGCGATTCCTGAGCGTCAGGCCGCGGAGCTTGAACGGCGTGAACATCGGCGGCGGGACCGCGCCGTTTGCCGCCGGCTCGACACCGGCCCGTCCGGCGAACCAGCGCTCGAAACCTTCGAGCCAGTCCCTGTCGCGAAGGCGAAGATTTTCGTGGCTGATGCGCTGCGAGCGGGTCAGCATCGAATACATGAACTGCTCGGGCTCCAGCGTGTCGGCATAGCGCGTGCCGACGACTTCGAACCATTCCATGGCATTGCGCGCGGCGTTCTGGATGCGGGCGACATCGACGCGGCGCACTTCCTCGTAGGCGGCGAGCACGGCCGGGATACTGGCCTTGTCGTGACCCAGAATATCGAACTGCCGGGTGAGTTCGATGGCATCGTCGATCGCAAGCTTGGTGCCCGAGCCGATGGCGAAATGGGCGGTATGGGCGCTGTCCCCCATCAGCACGACATGGCTCCTGCCGTTGAAGTGGCTCCACTTCTCGCAGATCAGCCGGCCGAAGTTCAGCCAGGCGGAGCCACGCAGATGGCGCGCATTGGTCATCAGCTTGTGGCCGCCGAGCGTCTCGGCAAAGAGCTTTTCGCAGAACTCGATCGACTGTTGCTGGTCCATTTGGTCGAGACCGTGGGCCCGGAAGACGTCATCCGTCGTCTCGACAATGAAGGTCGAGGTGTTCTCGTCGAAGCGGTAGATATGCGCCTGGAACCAGCCATGTTCTGTGCGCTGGAAGTCGAAGGTGAAGGCGTCGAAGCGCTTGTCCGTGCCGAGCCAGACATAGCGGTTTGGCCGAACGACCATGTCGGGCCGAAAGACGTCGGCGTATCTGTTGCGGATCCTGGAGTTGACGCCATCAGAGGCAATGATGAGGTCCGCATCGGCGAACTGTTGGTCGCTTTCCACGTCCTGCTCGAAAACGAGTTCGACACCGAGCGCGAGGCAGCGATCCTGGAGGATGTTGAGCATTTTCTTGCGACCGATGCCAACGAAGCCGTGGCCCGTCGTTCTGATCTTGCGGCCCTTGAACACCAGTTCGATGTCGTCCCAGTGGTTGAAGGCGACCTCGATCGCCTCTGCGGTTTCCGGATCCCACTGGCGCATCGACTGCATCGTCGCATCGGAGAAGACCACGCCCCAGCCGAAGGTGTCGAAGGCGCGGTTCCGCTCGACGACTGTAACATGATGCTCCGGATGCTGACGCTTCATCAGCAGGGCGAAATAGAGACCGGCCGGTCCACCGCCGATACAGACGATCCGCATGTCGTTCTCCTCCCGAGCTCCGGCTGCGTGTGTCGCCGTCGAGATGTCTTTGACCGTCATCCCGAACTGCGAGGAGCAGGGTGGACTCGTTCCGGGGAAATTTCAAGCTTAAAATTGTTTTCGGCAGATGTGACCACGATACCTGCGTCGGGAGCGCGGTGCGCGAGCGGCGAACTGTTTCGGAGGATCTCGGGAGAACGCGCAGAGAAAGGCGCTGCGCCCTCAGGTGTTCCGGGCCAACGCGGCAATGATGGACCGCTTGAGCTTGGCAAGCTCGTCCATCAGCACGCCGCCGTCCTTCGCTGCAAGGCCGGCGAACAGGTCGGAGATCCAGTCGGCATGCCTTGCCGCCATCTTCTCGAATTCGGCGCGGCCGAAGGGTGTTAGCGCGATGATCTGCACGCGTCGATCCGTCGGCAACGTCGTGCGGCTGATGTGGCCGCTCTCGGTCAGCCGCTCCACCAGAACCGTTATGTTGCCCGGCGAGACCATCATGCGCTTCGAGACTTCGCCCAGCACCATGCCATCAGGCGCGCGCTCGAGCTGGGCCATCAGGTCGAAACGCGGCAGGGTCGAGTCGAATTCCTCCCGGAGCCGCCGGCGGACCTCGCTCTCGACCAAGGTCGAACAGGTCAAAAGGCGCAGCCAGAGCCTGAGCTCGGCGCGATGATCGCCCGGAGCCTCGAGCGCCTTGGTCTCGCCATCCACCCATTCCGGAGAGATGTCGAACTTGTCTTCACCCATCATACCAAACGTCCGCTTTCACAAAGCTGCAGGCGTATCCTGCCGCCTTGCCTTTATTAGAGATGTTTCCGGCTCTTGGACAGGCTGCGGCGCGCCGTCATTTGGACGCAAGCCCCGACAACGACTGGCGCCCGGAAGGCAAGGAGCGACCACCGTCCTCGGATTGAACATAGACATTGACGGTAAAGCCGATGTGCTCGGCCATCAGCGTCCTGGCGCGTTCAATGTCGCGGTCGAGTGCCGCCTCCATCAGCTCGGTGTGATGCTCGATCGCCATGGCGTCTTGCAAGGCCGCGACCGCTTCCTCGTATCCCGCGCTCATCCCGGCAGCAGCCCTCAAAGTCGGGGCCAGGCTCAGGAAACGGTGGTGGCGACGAAGCTGGTCGGAAATCGTTGACTGGAAGCGGGAAAGCCAGTTCGACCTTGCCGCACCGATCAGTGCCGCGTGGAAGGCGGCGTGCTTTTCGTCCCACTCGTCGATCTCGCTTTCGGAGAAGTTTTCGACGGAAACCTTGCAGCGGGACAGCCGATAGTGCGCGGTGACGACGGCGGACTCCCATTCACTGTCGCCATTCTCGATCGACTCGAGGAGCAGCGGCATCTCGACGATCAGGCGCGCCCGAGTGAGGTCGTCCAGTTCGCCGCGTGAAACTGGAGCGACGGCGAAGCCGCGATTGCTGATCGCCGTGACGAGCCCCTCGGCCTCCAGTCGCGACAAGGCCTCCCTCAGAGGTGTCCAGCCGATTCCATAGCTTTCGCGCAGCGCGCTCAGCTTCATCGGCGCACCGGGCTTCAGCCGCGTCGCCAGGATGTCGCGTCGCAGCAGCCGGTAGGCCGATTCGGTTTTGGTCGACTGTTCGTGGTCTTGCATCAAGTTCCCTCAACGCCAGCATCGGATCGACACAAATATATATAGTTCTGTGTCATTGATCAAAATATATATAATTATTTGACAAAAAGCCTGGCCGTCGCCATCATCCACGCACGCCGCCGAGGAGGGCGGTAACGCTCGTCAGATTCTGGGAGGGATGCATGAGCAAGAGGACTTGGCTTTCGGGATTGGTCGTCGCCGGCACGCTGGCATGGGGAGCGGGAACGGCGGCCGCCGATCCGATCCGTATCGGCATCGCCAATTTCGGCGAGCATCCGCAACTGAGTGCGTCGATCGCCGGCTTCAAGAAGGCGCTCGCTGAAAACGGCTTGGTCGAGGGTACCGATGTGGTCTACTCCGAGAGCCATACAAACTTCGACGCCTCGCTCGTGCCGCAGATGATCGCCAAGCTCCAGGCCGAACAGCCGAAGCTGATCTACACGATCACCACACCGGTCTCGCAGATCGCCAAGAAGGCGCTTGCCGGCTCCGGGATCCCGGTCGTCTTTTCCGCCGTCACCGATCCGGTGGCAGCGAAGCTGGTTCCGTCCTGGGAGGCGGGCGACGAGGGCATGACCGGGGCGACGGATCTCCAGGACGTGGCGGCCGTCATGGCCTTTACCCGCAAGCTGCTGCCGGAGGCCAAGCGCTTCGGCGTGCCGTACAACCCGGGCGAGGCGAACGACACGGCGCTGCTCGACAAGATCAAGGAGGCCGCACCCGCGGCCGGCTTCGAAGTCGTGGCCGTCGGCGTCGACAACGTCAACGACATCCAGCAGCGCATTGCTTCGTTCGCCGGCAAGGCCGACGTGATCTATACGCCTGCATCCAACCTGCTCCAGCCGGCTATCGGGGCGGTCTCGGCGGCGGCGCGCCAGGCGCAGATCCCGATCGTCAATTCCGATGACGGTGCCGTCCGCGATGGCGTCGTGCCGGCAAGCTTTGCCGTCAACTACGAGCAGGTCGGCGTCAATGCCGGCAGGATCGCGGCTGAAATTCTGAAGGGCAAGGATCCGAAGACGATCGCCCCGTCGCGCCCGAGTTATGAGGATCACGCGCCGCTGATCTCGAAGAAGTCGACGGCTGCCTTCGGGATCGTGGTGCCGGCATCGCTCGCCGATTGCGGCTGCCTGGTCGACTGACCTCCAAAGGATCTGAACAGTGACGGCGTGGGGAGCGCCGTCACTTCATGAATTGAAGGGGGAGCCAATGCTGGAAATCAGATCGGCCCGCAAGGTATTCTACAAGGGGCAGGCGGACGAAAAGACCGCGCTCGACGGTCTCGAGCTGCGCCTTGCAACGGGCGAATTCGGTGTCGTCATCGGCTCGAACGGTGCCGGCAAGAGCAGTATGCTCAATGCCATCTCGGGCGCGCTCGTGCTCGACACGGGCCAGGTCATCATCAATGGCGACGACGTGACGGCAACGCCCGTCCACAAACGCGCCATGCGGCTTGCGCGTGTGTTCCAGGACCCGATGCGCGGTACTGCCGCCAGCATGACGGTGGCGGAAAACATGTTGCTCGCCGAGCTGCGCAGCAACAAGCGCACCCTGCGGCGCGGACTGAACGCGACGCGGCTCGGCTCCTACAAGGAGCGCCTGTCGCTGCTGGGGCTCGGCCTTGAAAACCGTCTCGACACGCGGGTGGAGCTGTTGTCCGGGGGGCAACGGCAATCGCTGTCGTTGATCATGGCGGTCGGCGGCTCGCCGGAACTGCTGCTGCTCGACGAACACACTGCCGCCCTTGATCCGCGCACCGCTGACATCGTCATGCAGGCGACGATCCGTGCGGTCGAAGCCTTGAAGCTGACGACGCTGATGGTGACGCACAACATGCAGCATGCCGTGGATTACGGCCACAAGGTCATCATGCTCGACGCCGGCCGCGTCCGCCTGGAAATCGATGGCAAGGACAAGGCCCAGACGACGGTGCCGGACCTGATCGGCCATTTCTCCGTCAAAACCGACCGCATGTTCCTGGCGAGCTGACGATCATGGATATTCTTCAAAACACCATCGCGAGCTTCATCTCGCTCGTTCCCGTCACCCTGGCCCAGAGCCTGATCCTCGCCTTCGTCGTGCTCGGGATCATGATCCCGTTTCGCATGCTGAGCTTCCCGGACCTGACCAGCGAAGGTGCGTTCCCGCTTGGCGGCTGCGTCTGCGGCGTGCTGATGGCAGCCGGCATGTCGCCGCTCGCCGCGATTGCCATTGCCCTGCTGGCCGGTTTTGTTGCCGGCTGCTGCACGGCGTTCATCCATCTGCGCTTCCGCATCCATACGCTGCTCGCCGGCATCCTGATGATGACGATGCTCTATTCGATCAATCTGCGCATCATGGGCCGGTCGAACCTCTCGGTCTTTGGTGCGCCGACGGTCTTCGACTGGGCGCCCGGTCTGCAGCCGGGCTTTCCGGCAAGCAAGATCGTCGTCGCCGGCCTGATCGCTCTCGTCGTCTTCTTCCTGCTCTATCATTTCTTCAGGACCGAGAAGGGCACCGCGGTTCGCGCCGTCGGGGCCAATCCTGATATGGCCGAGGCGCAGGGCATCAATGTCTGGCTGGCGACGATCGGCGGCGTTGGGCTCGCCGGTGCCTTTTCGGCAGGAAGCGGCGCGCTGATGGTGCAGTCGCAAGGGTTCGCCGACGTCAACATGGGCCTCGGCATCCTGATCAACGGGCTGGCGGCGCTGATGATCGGCGAGGCGATCGTCGGCAAGCAGAGCGTGTTGCGCCAGCTCGCCGCGCCGTTCGTCGGCGCGATCGTCTACTACCAACTCGTCTCGCTCTGCCTGGCGGCCGGCATGCCGCCGCCGGATCTGAAACTTGCGACCGGCCTGTTCGTTCTGGCCATGCTGGCTCTTCCGAGCCTCAAGCGAAGCCGCGGGCCGGCGCCCGCCCGCGAAACCGTTCGCGAATAACCAAGGACCGTCTTCATGAGTGCTGTTCCCGATTTCGCCGCGATCGAAGCCATGGATGCCGCCGATGGGCTGCGTCCGATGCGCGAGCGCTTCATCCTGCCGTCGAACCTCATCTATCTCGACGGCAATTCGCTCGGCGTCGCTTCGGCCGCTGCCTTCGACGAACTGCGCAAGGCGGCGACGGAGGAATGGGGCCAGGATCTCATCCGCAGCTGGAACACGGCCGGGTGGTTCGACATGCCGCTTGCCCTGGGTGACCGGGTCGGGCGACTGATCGGGGCGGCCGCTGGCCAGACCGTCGTCTGCGATACCACGTCGATCAATATCTACAAGGCTCTCCACGCCGCCATGGCGCTGAGGCCGGAGCGGTTGGTCATCGTCAGTGAAGGCAGCAGCTTCCCGACCGACATCTACATGGCCGAGGGCGTGGTTTCGACGCGACCCGGCGCCTCGCTGCGTCTCGAAGGGATCGATGCGCCAGATATCGAGGATCTGATCAACGGCGATGTTGCCGTGGTGCTGGTGAACCATGTCAACTACAAGTCCGGCGAACTGCGCGACATGGCGGCGCTGACGCGCAAGGCGCACGAGCACGGCGCGCTGGTCATCTGGGATCTCTGCCATACGGCCGGTGCGCTCCCGGTCGATCTCGACAGCGCGAACGTCGACTTCGCCGTCGGCTGTACCTATAAGTACCTGAACGGCGGGCCTGGGGCGCCCGCCTTCATCTATGCGGCGAGGCATCACCACGGCGATATTCGCCAGCCACTCAGCGGCTGGTGGGGCCATGCACGCCCCTTCGCCTTCGAAAAGCACTATGCCGCCGGGGAGGGCATTCGCCGCTTCCTCTGCGGAACGCAGCCGATCCTGTCGCTTCGCGCGTTGAACGGCGCGCTCGACGTCTGGGACGAGGTCGACATGGTCCAACTGCGCGAGAAGAGCATCCGGCTCACGGACCTCTTCATCGCGCTCGTCGAGGCGAAATGCGGCGCCTACGGCCTTAAGCTCGAGAGCCCGCGTGACGGCGCAAAGCGCGGAAGCCAGGTCTCGTTCAGCCATCCGAACAGCTACGAGATCATGCAGGCGCTCATTGCCCGCGGCGTCATCGGCGATTTCCGTGCCCCGTCGACGATGCGGTTCGGCTTCACGCCGCTCTATGTCAGCTACGCCGACGTCTGGCAGGCGGTCGAAATCCTCGAAGAGATCCTGCGGACTGACGCGTGGCGGGATGCACGCTTTGCCGTTCGGTCCGCCGTAACCTGATCTCGCCGTATGTTTTCGCAGGCTGCGGGTGGTTCGTCGCCCGCAGTTTCTCCGCAGTTCATAGGTTCCAGTCCGCGTGTCTGAACGCGGGAGAGCCGCAAACGGGGGAGTTTCACAATGATTGCATCACGCCGCCCGACTCTGGACGAGATCGCCCAGGCTCGCACGCGCATCGCCCCCTATTGCGCGCGCACGCCGCTGGTCAGGCTCGATCTCGGGCTTGCGGACCGGCAAATCTATCTGAAATTGGAGACCCTTTCTCCGATCGGCGCCTTCAAGCTTCGCCCTGCGGTGAACGCCGTGTTGTCGCGCGATGTTGCTGACCTGCGTGACGGCGTGGCAGTCACCAGTTCCGGCAACATGGCCTATGGCATGGCCTGGGTCGCGCGCCTCATCGGCGTGCCCATGGTTGCCTACATGTATCGCGGAGCGCCGCAGACCAAGATCGACGGCGTGCGCGAGCTTGGTGGCGAGGTGCGCTTCGTGAGTGCAGAGGCCTGGTGGGATTACATTACCGGCGCGGACCTGCCGAATGCGCTGGAATTACTCATCAACCCGGTGACCGATCAGGCGGTGCTCGCCGGCAACGGCTCCATTGGCATGGAAATTGTCGAGGATCTGCCCGACGTCGATGTGGTGCTGACCCCCTATGGCGGCGGCAGCATGACCACCGGGGTCGCAAGCGCCGTCAAGGCCGGCTCCCGGTCGACGCGCTTCTTTGCGGTCGAAGATGAGAGCGCCGCTCCGGTCTGTGCTGCACTTGAAGCGGGGCGGATCGTGACGGTGGAAACCCGCCCGTCGTTCATCAAGAGCATCGGCGCGCCGTCCTTGGTCCCGCAGCTTTGGCCGGTCGCACGGGACCTGATCGACGGTGCGATTGCCGTCAGCCCCGCCCAAGTGACCGATGCGATGCGGCTACTGTTTCGGAAGGCCAAGATCGTCGCCGAGGGGGCAGGGGCCGCCTCCCTTGCCGCCGCGATCTCGCGACCGGATCTGACGGGAAATATCGTCTGCGTGATCTCCGGCGGCAATATCGACGCTGCGGCCTATTCCGTCGTATTGGGCGGTGGCATTCCGGCCGCCTGAGCAAAAGCTCAGACGCCGAGATAGCGGTCCTGGACCGCCGGCGTCAGCGCTGTCGGTGCCCCCTCGAACACCGTCGCGCCCTTCTCCAGGACGAAGCAGCGATCGGCCACGGGCAGCAATTCGGAAAGCGTCTTGTCGACGACGAGGATCGACTGGCCGGCTGCCTTGAGCGTCCGGATCGCCGACCAGATGTCCTGCCGGATCACCGGCGCCAGCCCCTCGGTTGCTTCGTCGAGAATGAGCAGGCTGGGGTTGGTCATCAGCGCCCGGCCGATGGCAAGCATCTGCTGCTCGCCGCCCGAAAGCGTGTTTGCGTATTGATCGCGCCGCTCGCCGAGGCGGGGAAAGAGCGCGACCACCTTCTCGAATGTCCATTCGCTGCCGCGGGCAGTGGCAACGAGGTTCTCCATGACGGTGAGATTGGGAAAGCAGCGCCGTCCCTCGGGCACGAGGCCGAGACCGAGCCTGGCGATGCGATGCGGCCGCATGCCTGAGATCGCCTTGCCCGCAAAGCTGATCGCGCCGGCGCGTGGGCGCACGAGGCCCAGGATCGAGTTGATCGTCGTCGTCTTGCCCATGCCGTTGCGGCCCATGAGGGCTACCACTTCTCCCTCTCGCACATCGAGATTGACGCCGAAGAGCGCCTGGGAGGCGCCGTAGAATGTCTCCAGGCCTTTCAGTTCGAGGAGCGTCACGCGGCTTCTCCCAGATAGGCGCGGCGAACTTCCGGGTCGCCGCGGATTTCGTCGACCGTGCCTGTGGCGATGATGCGGCCATAGACGAGCACGGATATCCGGTCCGCGAGCGCAAAGACCGCGTCCATGTCGTGTTCCACCAGCAGCATCGGCGCTTCGTGGCGCAAGCCGTCGAGGAATGACGTCAGCCGCTTCGAGCCCTCCGGCCCCATGCCGGCCATCGGTTCGTCGAAGAGAAAGGCCTTCGGCGAAAGCGCCAGCGCGATGGCGATTTCGAGCTGGCGACGCTCGCCGTGGGAGAGTTCCGCCGCCGGCACATGAGCGCGTGCGGCGAGGTCGACGCGCTCCAGCATCGCCATGGCCGGTTCGGTCAGGTCCTTGTCGTCCGTCACCTGGCGTAAGAAGCGGAAGCTGCTGCCTTGCCGCGCCTGCACCGCCAGCATGACGTTGCGCAGCGCGGAAAACTCCTGTGCAAGCGAGGAAATCTGAAAGCTGCGCGCGAGACCGAGCCGGGCGCGAGCGGCCATGTCGAGCCCGCCTATGTCCTGGCCGAGAAAGCGGATCGTGCCGCTGTCGGCCCTGAGCGAACCGGCGATCTGATGGATGAGCGTGCTCTTCCCCGCACCGTTGGGTCCGATCAGCGCGTGGATCTGCCCCGGGTGAAGCTCAAGGCTGACCCCGTCGGTCGCCTTGAGCGCGCCGAATGATTTTCTGAGATCGCGGATTTCAAGAACTGGCTCAGACATGCCGCGGCTTTCCCGAGAGCAGACCCAGCAACCCGCCGCGCGCAAAGAGCACGATGCCGAGCAGGATGAGGCCTAGGAAGAATTGCCAGCGCTCGGTGATGCCGCCGAGCACATACTCGAAGAGGACGAAGATCATCGCGCCGGCGACAGGGCCGAACAACCGCCCCTTGCCGCCGAGGATGATCAGGACGATCAGTTCGCCCGACATGTGCCAGGACATCATCGAGGGGCCGACGAAGCGATTGAGGTCGGCATAGAGCGCGCCGGCGAGCCCGGTGATCATGGCGGAGACGGCAAAGGCGACGAGCCGGATGTTGAAGGGTTCGATGCCGACCGCCGCTAGGCGCGTGCCGTTCTGTCTCGCCGCCTGCAGGGCGCTGCCGAAGCGCGACCCCTCGACCACGCGGAACAACAGAAGTGCGGCGATGAGCGCGGCATAGCAGATCAGGAAATAGGGCAAGGGCTTGGCGGTGTTGACGCCGGGAAAGGCGTTGCGCACCGACAGGGACAGGCCGTCCTCGCCGCCGTAGGCCGGCCAGGAAATCGCGAAATAGTAGATCATCTGCGCGAAGGCGAGCGTGATCATGATGAAATAGACGCCTGATGTGCGCAGGCTGATGGCACCGATCGGCAGGGCGACGAGGCCTGCGACGACTACCGCCGTGATCCAGATGAGCGGCATCGACGTCGTTGCCGGAATGCCGGCGATGAGCGGTTCGGCATTGAAGGCGTGGGTTGCGAGGATGCCGGCGACATAGCCGCCGAGGCCGAAGAAGGCCGCGTGTCCGAAGGAAAGCAGTCCGCCGAGCCCGAGCGCGAGGTTGAGGCCGACGGCGGCAAGCGCTAGGACGACGACGCGGGTCGCGAGCGTCACGTAGAAGGGTTCGCCCATGCCGGCGGCCAGAAGCGGTGCACCGAGGAGCAGCAGGGCAAACAGCAGATTGATTGTGGTTTCGCGGCTCATCGGGACCTCACGACTGTGCCGAAAACAGGCCGCTCGGCCTGAAGGCGAGGATGAGCGCCATGACGACATAGATCAGCATCGAGGCCAGCGCCGCGCCGATCGTGGTCGCCTGCGACGCGGGCATGGCGAGCGCGAGCATCGAGGGAAGCAGGAAGCGGCCCATCGTGTCGACCACGCCGACGATCACGGCCCCGACGAGGGCGCCCTTGATCGAGCCGATGCCGCCGATGACGATGACGACGAAAGCGAGGATGAGGACCGGTTCGCCCATTCCGACCTGCACCGACTGGAGCGCGCCGACCAGTGCGCCGGCAAGGCCTGCAAGTGCTGCGCCGAGTGCAAAGACGACCGTATAGAGGGTGCCGATGTCGACACCGAGCGCACCGATCATCTCGCGGTCGGATTCGCCAGCGCGAATGCGCATGCCGAGCCGGGTCCCGGAGATCAGCAGATAGAGGCCGACGGCCACGGCGATGCCGACGCCGATGATCGCCAGGCGATAGAGCTGATACTGGCCGCCGCCGGGCAGGGGAACCGCTCCCTGAAGCAAGGGCGGAATGTCGAGATAGAGCGGGAACGAACCGAAGAGCCAGCGCGCGCCTTCGGACAGGATCAGGATCAGTGCAAAGGTGGCGAGCACCTGATCGAGATGATCACGGTCGTAGAGCCTGCGGATGACGGCGACCTCTATGATCGCCCCGACACCGGCGGCGGCCGCGAGACTGGCAATCAGGCCGATCCAGAAGGAGCCGGTCGCGGCTGCGACCGTGGCGCAGGCGAAGGCGCCGATCATATAGAGCGAGCCATGGGCAAGGTTGATCAGGCCCATGACGCCGAAAATCAGGGTCAGGCCGGCGGCCATCAAAAACAGCATCACACCGAGTTGAAGCCCGTTGAGCAGTTGTTCGATCAGGAGTGCGGTGAACAAGGGACCGGTCCAAGCTTCATATCAGGAGGACATGGATCATCGACCGGATGCCGGCGTTGCAGCCGAACACCCGGTGACAACGTGTGCGAAACGTTACATCCCGCACTTCTCGGCGTAGGCGTCCTTGTGATCTTCGAAGGCGGTTGCGATGATCCGGTTGGTCAGGACGCCATCGTCTTCCTTTACCACCTCGCGGACATAGATGTTCTGGATCGGGTGGTTGTTGTTGTTGAAGGCGAACTCACCGCGGACAGACTTGAAATCCGCTGCCTTGAGAGCCGTACGGAAGGCGTCCTTGTCCTTGACGCTCGCCTTCGAAAGCGCGGCGAGGATCAGGTTTGCCGTATCCCAGCTTTGCGCCGCGTAGATCGAGGGCAGGCGCTTGTACTCGGCCTTGAAGGCTTCGACGAACTTCTTGTTGGCCTCGTTGTCGAGATCCTTGGACCAGGTCGCGGAGTTCTTGACGCCGAGCGCTGCGTCGCCGATCGCCGGCAGAGCGTCCTGGCTGAAGGAGAAACCGGGACCCATGACCGGGATGCCGACGCCCGATTGGGCATATTGCTTCATGAAGGCGATGCCCATGCCGCCGGGAAGGAAGAAATAGACCGAGTCGGCGCCCGAAGCGCGGATCTGGGCGATCTCGGCAGCATAGTCCGTCTGGCCGACCTGCGTGTAGATCTCGCCGGCAAGGTCGCCCTTGTAATACCGCTTGAAGCCGGTCAACGCATCCTTCCCGGCCGGATAGTTGGGCGCCAGGACGAAGGCGTTCTTGTAGTCCTTGTTGGCGTACTGCCCCATCGCCTCATGGAAATTGTCGTTCTGATAGGCGACGTTGAAATAGTTCGGGTTGCAGTTCGCACCGGCAAGCGCCGAGGGACCGGCATTGGGCGAGAGATAGATCACATCCTGCGCGACCGTGTTCGGCACGACGGCCATGGCGAGGTTCGACCAGATGATCCCGGTCATGAGGTCGACCTTGTCGCCCTGGATCATCTTCTCGGCGATCTGCACCGCAAGTTCCGGCTTCTGGGCATCGTCCTCGATCACCAGTTCCACGTCCTTGTTGCCCGATTGCTTGATCGCAAGCGTGAATGCGTCGCGCATGTCGATGCCAAGACCGGCGCCGCCGCCCGAAAGCGTGGTGATGACACCGATCTTCACCGGCTCGGCGTGGGCAAGGCTCGACGTTGCAAGCGAGAGGCCAAGAAGGCTCGCTGCCAGAATGCGGATCATGCTGTTCTCCTCTTATGGGTTCCCTTTTAAATTGCGTTCTATCAGAGACCTGTACGCACATGCCAGAGCTCGGGGAAGAGTTCCACTTCAAGCATCTTCTTGAGATAGGACGCGCCGGATGTTCCTCCGGTTCCGCGCTTCATGCCGATGATGCGTTCGACGGTCGTGACGTGGTTGAAGCGCCATCGGCGGAAGTAATCCTCGAAGTCGACCAATTTCTCGGCAAGCTCATAGAGCATCCAATAGCGCTCCGGATCACGATAGACGGTCTGCCAGGCGGTGAAGACCTTGTCGCTTTCCTTGCGCGTTTCGCGCCAATCGGCCTTGTCGGCTTCCTCACCGACATCGAACCCGTTGCGCGCAAGAAGCCGGATCGCTTCGTCGTAGAGCGATGGCGCGGCCAGGATAGCCTCCAGCTTTTCCATGATGTCGGGGCGATGCGCGTGCGGTCCGAGCATGGCGACGTTGCGATTGCCGGCGAGGAATTCGATCGCCCGGTACTGCCACGACTGGAAGCCGGAGGATTGACCAAGCGACTCGCGGAACTGCGTGTATTCGCTCGGCGTCATCGTGCGGAGAACGTCCCAGGCGCTGTTCAATTGCTCGAAGATGCGCGCGACCCGCGTCAGCATCTTGAAGGCCGGTTCGAGCCGATCCTCGCGGACCGATCGCACCGCGGCGTTGATCTCGTGCAGAGCGAGCTTCATCCAAAGCTCAGAGGTCTGATGCTGAATGATGAACAGCATCTCGTCATGGGCATTCGAGAGCGGCTCCTGTGCGTCGAGCACTTTCTCCAGCATGAGATAGTCGCTGTAGGACATGCGTCCCTTGAACGACATCTGGGCGCCTTCCTTCGAAGGATCGTATGAGCTGCTCATCTTTAGTTCTCCGACCGCAATCGGAACCGCTGGATCTTGCCTGTTGCCGTTTTCGGCAGGCTGTCCAGGAACTTTACCGAACGCGGATATTTGTAGGGCGCGATCGTCGCCTTCACGTGGTCCTGCAAGCGCTTGACCGTCGCGTCGTCTGCCGACACGCCCGATGTCAGCACGACATAGGCCTCGACAATCTGGCCGCGCTCGGCGTCGGGTGCGCCGACCACGGCGCACTCCGCGACCTCAGGGTGCGAGATCAAGGCCGCCTCGACCTCGGGGCCGGCAATATTGTAGCCGGCGGTGATGATCATGTCGTCCGATCGTGCAGCGAAGTGGAAAAAGCCGTCCTCGTCCTGGTAGAAGGCATCGCCAGTCAGGTTCCAGCCGTTGCGGACATAGTCGCGCTGGCGGGCATCGGCCATGTAGCGGCAGCCAGTCGGACCGCGCACCGCAAGCCTGCCGATCGTGCCGCGGGGAACTTCGCGCATCTCGTCGTCGACGATCCTCGCCTCGTAGCCACCGACGGGCTTTCCGGTCGAGGCGGCCTTGCGGTCCTCGAAGCGGTTGGAAATGAAGATGTGCAGCATCTCGGTCGCGCCGATCCCGTCGAGGATCGGCTTCCCGGTTTTGTGCGTCCACTGCTCGAAGACCGGACCCGGCAGCGTTTCGCCCGCCGAGATCGCCACCCGCAGGGATGAAAGGTCCGCACCGTTGTCCATCGCCTTCATCATTGCCCGATAGGCAGTCGGAGCGGTGAACGAGATCGTTGCTCTGTAGGTCTCGATGATCTCCACCATGTTTGCAGGCGTCGCATGCTCGAGGAGCGTTGCCGCCGCCCCGAAGCGCAAGGGGAAGATCGCAAGGCCGCCGAGACCAAAGGTAAAGGCAAGCGGCGGCGAGCCGACGAAGATATCGTCGGGTGTGACCCCCAGGACTTCTCTGGCATAGCCGTCTGCGATCATCATCAGATCGCGATGGAAGTGCATGGTCGCCTTCGGGATCCCGGTCGTGCCCGAGGTGAAGCCGAGAAGCGCCACGTCGTCCCGTCCCGTTCGCACCGCCTCGAAGACGACCGACTTGTCGAGTGCGATCCGGTCGAGCTCGGCGTCATGGTTCGCTGTCCCGTCGAAACTGACGACCTGTTTCAGGTAACGGCTACCCTTTGCGCAGGCGGTCATCTCGTCCATCAGACGCGTGTCGCAGAGCGCCAGGCTGATCTCGGCCTTGTCGATGATCTTGGTCATCTCTCCGGCTCTGAGCATCGGCATGGTGTTGACGACGACGGCTCCGGCCTTGGTGGCCGCCAGCCAACAGGCGACCATGGCGGGGTTGTTGGCGGAGCGGATGAGCACGCGGTTGCCGGGCCTCACGCCGTAATTCTCGACAAGCGCATGGGCTAGCCGGTTCGTCCAGTCGGACAGTTCCTTGTAGGTTCGGCGGCGACCGTTGCCGATCAGGGCGGTGTGGTCGCCAAAACCCTTGGCGACCATGGCGTCCGTCAGTTCGACGGCGGCGTTGAGATGGTCCGGATAGTCGAAGCCTTCTAGAAGGAAGTCCGGCCATTCTTCCGGCGGCGGCAGATGGTCACGGGTGAACGTATCGACGTGCGAAGTCGGTCCAAGCATGTGGCGGCTGTTCCCTTGTTCAGTTCCTGCCTGTTGCTCAGGCATTTTCAAAGCCGGCTGAAAGTCTTGCGGTCGTGCGGATCCCTGCCGGTCAGGTCGGGCACGGGTGTTCCTGCCGCACCGGTACCGACAGCGTGCGTCGTCGCGAGGGCGACTCCAATGATTGTGATTGGCACAGCGAGACCTCCACTTCTCGGCTGAACATGGGGCAGCATCGCACCGGTCAAAAATTATTTCAAGCCTAAAGTTTTTTTTCGGACGACGCATTGCGTTTCCCGGTGGGGCGGGCGATTGCTATGCCTGAGGAGACATCAGAGGGAGAATTGCATCGATGCTGGAACACCGCGTTTCCGACTGGAACGACGCTTATGCCAACGGCTCGAACATCGCGCGCGGCGACCGCTGGCCGGAGGCGTGGGTCAAGCCCGCCGAAGCATTCCGCAACGCCCTCTCGGCAGCCGGGCGCGCGAAACTCGACCTTGCCTATGGCGAGCGCCCGAGAAACCGCATGGACCTCTTTCTCCCTCAAGGTTCGGCCAAGGGTCTGGTCGTCTTCGTACACGGCGGATTCTGGCTGCAGCTCGACAAGAGCTTCTGGTCCGATCTGGCTGCCGGTGCGGTCGATAGCGGTTACGCCGTCGCCATGCCTTCCTACACGCTTTGCCCCGAAATTCGCATCGCAGGCATTGTCGAAGAAGTCGCGACAGCAATCACCGAGGCGGCGAAGCTGGTCGATGGGCCGCTGATGCTGACCGGCCATTCGGCAGGCGGCCATCTCGTCAGCCGAATGATCACGGCGACCTCGCCGCTTTCGCCTGATGTGCAGGCGCGCATCCGCAACGTCGTCTCGATCTCGGGCGTGCATGACCTGCGCCCTATCATGTCGACCGCAATGAACGAGAGACTTGCGATCGATGAAGCCGAGGCGCTGTCGGAGAGCCCGGCGCTGCTGAGGCCGATGCGAAATGCCCGCATCACCTGCTGGGCTGGCGGCGGCGAGCGCGCGGAATTCCTGCGCCAGAATGCACTGCTTGCCAATATCTGGACGGGACTGGGCGCGACAACGGCTGCGGTCATCGAACCGGATAGGCACCACTTTAGCGTCATTGATGGCCTTGTTGACGCCGGACATCCGCTGACGCGGACCCTGTTGTCAGGCTCGTGAACGATCTCCTGTCCGGGCAGGTGATCCGGCAATGTCAGGCTTCGCAGCCGCGGATTTGACTTGCAAGTCTGCCTTCAAGCAACGTGCGACGCCGGAGATCAGCGGCGCGATCACGACGATTGCGGCCAGACGCCATGGCGCAATGCCAATTCACTGTGAGTTCACGGCGAATTGCGACTTTGCGTGTGACGCAACCGCATAATTCCTTAAATCGGAATCGATTTAAGGACAAAATTATGCAGCAACTCAAAATGTTACAGCGACCTTTGCGCGTCTAAATAGACGCGCGGCGCTGTAGCGCCATCGCGCGCCGGTTGTGTCCGAAATCGCTGGATATATGACATTTGAGACATTGACCTTTCGACCTACTATGGGCTCCAGATGCAACGGAACGGAGTTTGCAATGACCCACAATTCGAAAGGTACCGCGCTGATCACCGGCGCATCCTCAGGCATTGGTGCGATCTATGCCGATCGCCTGGCGCACAGGGGCTATGATCTCATCCTCGTGGCGCGCAATCGGGCGCGCCTCGACGAATTGGCCAAGCGCCTGACCGACGAGACCGGCCGCGCTGTCGAAGTCGTCGCGGCGGACCTCGCAGACAAGGCGGATCTCCGGCTCGTGGAGAAACTGCTGCAGACCGACGCCAGCATCACCATATTGGTCAACAATGCGGGCATCGGCGCGACTGCCCCATTGCTGGCGTCCGATGTCGATAAGATGGAAGAGATGATCACGCTGAACGTCAACGCGCTGACGCGATTGACCTATGCAGCGGTTCCCGGCTTCGTAGCGCGTCGCACCGGCACGATCATCAACATCGCCTCTATCGTCGGTCTCGCACCAGAGGTACTGAACGGCGTGTACGGCGGGACCAAGGCCTTCGTCCTGGCCTTCACCTTGTCGCTCCACAAAGAACTAGCCGACAAGAACATCCGCATCCAGGCAGTGCTCCCGGGTGCGACGGCGACCGATTTCTGGGGTATTGCCGGTACGCCCCTCGAGCATGTGCCGAGCGAGATCGTGATGCCCGCCAAGGAAATGGTCAATGCCGCGCTGGTCGGCCTCGATCTGGGCGAGTTGGTCACTATTCCCTCGCTGCCGGACGCAGGCGATTGGGCGGCCTATGAAGCAGCGCGCCAGAAACTCATGCCGAACCTTTCCCTGAGCGTGCCCGCGGCCCGATATCGCGCCGGGCCAAGCGAATAAAGCGGCGGCGGACCAGGAACAACGATGCGGCGTGTGTTCCCCGTGAGGCGCGCCGCTTCCCGAAGAGGAGGAACCGGCCCGACCTTCTCAAGCGCATCATCGCAGCCCATGGAGGGCTTCGATCTGGGTAACGTCCACGTTGCATGAGAATGCGGAATTGGCCGGATCGTCAGTGAATTTCGTTTGGGTGGTCAGGGTCCTGTTGATGGGGGTCGGCATCATCCGTCCCCTGTGTCAGCCCGTGACCGGAGTGATCGAATTCCATATGCTGTGGGTATTTGTCTTGGCGCGAATGTGGTACATACAGCAATTCGGGACGGGATGTCGCCATGCACAAGATCGGTTTCGTCATATTTCCAAAATTCCAGCTCATGGGCTTCGCGGCGGTAACAGCCTTCGAGATGGCCAACCTCGAGTTCGAGGAACCTGTCTACGGTATCGAACTGCTCTCGGAGACCGGTGGCGAGATCAAGTCATCGGCTGGTTTCGGTGTCATCACCAAAGCCTTTGACGACACCGCCTATGACACGGTGATGTTTGGCGCAGGTTCGACCATTGAGCCGATGACGCCGGGACTGCTCGAATTCGCGCGTCGGTCGCTGCAATCCTCGCGGCGCGTTGCCGCGCCCTGTACCGGCGCCTTCGTTCTGGCGGAATCGGGTTTGCTGGATGGACGTCGTGCGACGACGCATTGGGCCTTTGCGCGCCAACTCCAGGAGCATTTCCCTGGCGTAAGGGTCGAGGAGGATCGCATCTTCATCGTCGACGGCAACGTTTGGACGTCTGCCGGAATGACCGCGAGCATCGACCTGGCCCTGGCGATGATCGAGAAGGACCATGGTCAGGACGTCGCCCGCTCCGTCGCGCGCAAGTTGGTGGTCTATCATCGGCGTGCCGGCGGGCAATCGCAGTTTTCCGCATTGCTCGAGCTGGAGCCCAAGTCAGACCGGATTCAGAGATCGATCGAATACGCCAAGGCCAATCTGCGTAGCCTGTTGTCAGTGGAAGAGTTGGCGGATGCGGCAGGGCTGAGTGCGCGTCAGTTCAGCAGAGCCTTCCGAGGCGAGACGGGACAGTCACCGGCCAAGGCCGTGGAGCATCTTCGCGTCGAGGCGGCACGGATGATGATGGAGCAAGGTCGCCACTCCATGGATGTGATCGCAGAGGAAACCGGCTTTGCCGATCGTGATCGCATGCGTCGCGCTTTTCTTCGCACGCTCGGACAGCCACCCCAGACCATTCGGCGAAATGCCCGTGAAAGCGTGTCTCCGCCATGAATGGCCGGGCCGTCAGCGGGGGACGACATTGCTCAGCGGAGCACGAGGTGCCGGCGTAGCGGAGAAAATTGAACGCCCCTGTCCATGGTGCACGAAGCCGCCGCCATCAACAGGACGGCGCGGTCTCGGACTTCAGGCGAAACCTTGCTCCTCGTCTTGCTCATATCGGCTCCACTTTCTCATGACTTGGAGCCTCCGCCAAACCCGCTGCGGTTCAATATCACCTACGCTGCGTCCCGCAGAATGAGATCGGCGCCCTTTTCGGCGACCATCATGGTGGGTGCGTTGATGTTGCCGGCCGTGATGTTCGGGAAGATGGACGCGTCGACGATGCGCAGGCCTTCGAT
>NZ_MBST01000042.1:0-27500 GCF_001695865.1 Ensifer sp. LC384 | reverse complement strand
TGGCGTCGGCCCTTGCATAGATGCGGAAGGTTTCCGCGGTCGTGTTGCCTAGGACACGAACGATATCGAGATCGCGCCCGCCATCGATGATATCGCGTCCTTCGGTGGCAACGACGGTGATGGTGTCGTTGCCTCGGTCGGCGGCGATCCTGTCGTTGCCGGGGCCGCCATTGATCTGGTCGTCATCGCGACCGGCGTCGATCGTATCGTCGCCCAGACCGCCATTGACGATGTCGTTGCCACGATCAGCGAGGATCGTGTCGTTGCCGTCGCCGCCATTGACGGTATCGTCGCCGCGGCCGGCGTCGATGATGTCGTTGCCGCCGCCGCCGTTGACTGTATCGTTGCCGCGGTCGGCGTTGATGATGTCATCGCCTGCACCGCCGTTGAGCGTATCGTCGCCCCGCGTTCCCACGACCGTGTTGGGTGGGGGAGGTTCAAGCCCGACACCCACTGTGGGCGCCGAGAACACCTCTTCCAAAACCCCATTGGCGTCCTGGTAGATGGCACGCACGCGCAATGCGAGTCCGGCTAAATCCGCGCCAGGCGTGAAGGTTGGTCCGGTCGCATGCACATCCCCCAGACCTGTGGCAATGATGATGTCTTCGAAGATGCCGGTGCCGGGGCGCGATTCGAACTGCCAGAAGTATGTCACTGGCCCGGTGATCACGCCGCCAGGGTTGTCGGCATCGCTCACACCCGCGATCGATACCTCCAGGAGTTGACCCTCGGACGGTGTATTGTCCGGAGTGGCCGTTGCCGCGTCGCGGATCGAGAGCAGGCCCACCGGCTCGCTGTTGATACCTCCAAGTACGATCGATTGGTCAGCAAACCGCAGCCGCTCGATGTTTGACAAACGATCGGTTCCGTCCGGGCCAGCGACGCCTCCGACAATGTGCGATACCGTGATGAAGCCGTTGATATCAGGCGTCGGCAGGTTGGCCGGGTCAAAGACCTGTCCATTGAAGCGATAGTTAGCCAGGACATCCGAGAACACCGCCGTGTCGAAACCAGGGCCATCCGCCGTCAAGATCTCACGGACGATTGTGAGTTGTCCGGGATTGATTTCACCGGAGAACACACGGCCGGTTAGTTCACTCATGCTGTCGACGCTGAAGAGTTCCTCGCCGGTGCCGTTTGCATTCGCGCGCACGCTGATGCGCACATTGAGCGAGCGGTCGCCGTCGATAAGATCGTCGCCGCCCCTGCCTTCAATGAGATCGCTGCCGTCGCCGCCGAGGATGATGTTACCCGAGCCGAACTGATCGTCGGCGGTGCCGACAATGCCATCCGATCCGGCAGCAACAGCGCCGACGAATTGCTGCAGGCCAGCGATAAGGCCGAAATTGGTAAGCACGCTGCCGGTAAAACCAGACGAAGCAATCACGGCTGCGTCGGCATCATCGCCGCGCAGAATGTCGCTTAGGGAGGATCCCGACAGGCCTTCAGCCGATTCAAACCGCGCAAGAGCCGATGCCGCCGTCAGTGGCACGGGCGTTTCGTCGAAGGCGCGGAGATTCAGGTCGACATTTGCGGCCAACGAGTCGTGCTTGAAAACGGCCCAGTCGAAACCGGACCCGCCGATGTAACGGTCCACCTGGCCGCCATTGCCGACCATGATGTCATCGCCGCCCTCACCCAGCATTCGGTCTGCGACACTGTCGCCGATGAAGACGTCGTTGCCGATGATTGAATCCAGTCCGCGCGTGTCGAAATTTTCGCCGGCGCTGCCATCGGCCATTCCATGCTCGATCCAGTCGTCGCCTTCGTTGCCGAACACCATTTCGTCCGCCCGAGTGCCCATGATGAAGTCGTTACCAGGGCCGCCGAAGGATTCATTGCTGTCCTCGCCGGTAACGATGAAATCGTTGCCGAAACCGCCAAGCATCAGATTGATGCCATTGCCGGCATGGATGGCGTCGTTACCATCGCCGCCCTGAAGGTTGTCGTCGCCGCCAAGGTCGGTGATGATATCGTCGCCAGCGCCGCCGAGGATCATGTCGACGCCGTCGCCACCTTCGAGCCTGTCGTTGCCGGCGTCGCCATAGAGCGTGTCGTCGCCGATGCTCGAGATGATCGTGTCGTCACCGGCCGTACCGCCGAGGACAACATGATCCTCGCCGGTATACCGCAGGTAGTTGGTATCGGCACCTGGCGTTGCCGGGTTGTCCCGAATAACCAGCGGCGTCAGAAGGATGCCGCCAAGCGGATCAGAATTGCCGGAAATCCCATCCAGGCCAGCGACATCGTCAGCCGTACCCTGAATTCCGTCGGCCCCGGGTTCGTTCAGTTCGGTGAACTGCTTGGTCGGGTCGACCTCAAGAATAAAGCCAGGCGTCGAGAACACGTCGCCAGGCAGATGCGTGGCGTCGGTGTTGGCCATAATCAATTTGGCGAACGAGTTGTTCTCCAGCTCGGTGAGGAAGTTCAGTCCGGCCGTACGCTCGAGGTAGTAGAAACGATCGCCATTCTGCAGCTTCTCCATCTGGTTCTCGAAGACGAAGTTGAAGGTCGAGCCCAGCAGGCCACCGAACGGCATCTGCTTTTCGGCGAGGCCGCCAACCCACAGGTCGATTGCATCGACGCCGGTGGTCGTCACCCCGGTAACGGGGTCATTGGCATAGATGCCGGTGCCGTTGAGGAAGGCGATGCGATCCGCCTCGTCCGCGGTGAACGTCCTCTCTACGCCGCCTGCGCCTCCCGCGTTGATCACCGCGCTTCCGCCCAGAACCAGAGCGGCGGCAACGGCGCGTTTTTCCGCAAGCGTGTCGACGTCGGCCTCCGTCAGGGCGGCATGCGAGCCATACGCCGCGATGAAATTGACCACCGAGGATTCGTGCTTCAGGTTGGCCGCAAGCTCGACCCAACTCGCATATGGCTTGAGCTGGCCGTCGCCGGTGGCGTGGTAGAATTCACGGCGCGCCGCATTGAGCGACGGCACGCCCGTATCGCGCCCGCGCATCAGGTTGATGGCCGGCAGATCAAGCGGCAGGCCAAGAAGGTTGTTGCGCAGCGCTTCGGTAACGAATTCGTCGATCTCATTGCCGGCCTGGCGGGTCATGCCGCGCACGATGGCGCCGGCCGCCTGTTCGGCGGTCAAGGCACCGTCATTGTTGAACGCGACCGGGTTGAGGAAGGCCTCGATCAGGCCGATCTCACTCGACTGGAAGTTGGGGTCGAGGCGATTCACGGTTTCCGTCAGCATCGAGTGGCCGAAGCGATAGACCACATGGGCGAACTCGGCAACGATCGCGGGATTAATCGTGGCGTCGTAGCCCTGGCCTTCGGCGAGGAACACGTCGACCTGCGGCTGCACCTTGCGCGCGAATTCCTCGAACACCAGGTGCTGGTACTGCATCTCGGTGGCAAAGCGCGCCGCCTGGAACAGGCGCTCGCCGTTCCACGAGCCATCGGGCAACTGCCACTGGGCGATGAAGGCGGGATCGTTAGAGGCGAGAACGACATCCTTGGTGTGCTGAACCATCCGGTTGTGTTCCGAATGGAAGATGTGGTGCACGGTGGTCAGGCCGATGTTCTCGTTGCCGCGGCCATCGCCAGTGATGAAGTGGCGATCGAGCAACTCGTTGTCGTAGGTGCCCGGATTGTTGTCATCGCCAATGCCGGTGTCGGCGTCGGCCGTCAGGAGCGCGCCGGCCGAATTGCGTGGATTGGCGCTGTGCGCGATGTCGTCGAGGAAGGCATGGTTGGTCCGGATGACATCGACGGGGACAGCGAGGCCACCGGCGACCCCTTCGACTAGTCCGCCTGCGGTTACAAATTGCGCCAAGCCGTTCGCGCCCGGAATGAACTTGCCGTAGGGATCAGTGGCAAGCATCGGCAGGTTGGTAACGTCCGCGTCCGTGAGGGTGATGCCAAGCATCAACGCTTGCGCTTTGACGTTGGCCCAGGTCGGCAGGCCGCCGTCAGCGCCGTCGAGCATCTGCCCTGTCGCGACCGGGTGATTGTTCGCATCGAGCGCGTACTCGCGCAGGAACACCTGATGCGAGGGATGTGAGGTATAGGTCTGGTTCTGATCGACGAAGGGCGTGGTCTGGTTGTTATGCCTGTGGATGTCGTCGGCCGTCCCGAGGACGCCGTCGGCGCCTGCCTGGACGAGCGTATTGGTTGCCCGGCTCAGCACCATGAAATTCGTCGGGCTACCCTCCACGTAAAGGGGATCGTCAGGCTGCAACGGGACAAATATCGTGCCGTTTCCGCCCTTGTTGACGAGGTCGAGGCCATGGTCGAAGAACTGGCCAAAGAAGGTGAACCAGCCATTGAACCCCGCCGACAGGCCTTCGTCAGGCGCCGTGTTGGGGACGAATAGCGGTTGGCCGGCGGGAATGGGAACACCATTCAAATCGAGCAGGACGCCATTGACATCGAGCGTTCCGAGGCCCGCCGCGACGAAGGCCTCGACGGCCACCGGGTTGGTGATCGTCTGGTCGACGATCAGATTGGAGATGATGCGCGGATCGGCGTCGACGACGTTGGTTGTGGAGGCGTAGTTGGTATTGGTAATCAAGCCCCCGGGGGCTGGGCCATTCGCGTCGAACGTGTCGCCGTCCTGGTCATTGCGGAACTGCTGATCCAGCAGGGACGGGAAATTTTGGTCGGCAGCGCCGAAGTCGGTCTGGCCCTGAACCAGGTTGTTCAACGAACCGTCCACCGTGCGCAGGCCAAAAGGCAGCCTGGTGTTCGGCAGCAGCGAGCGCAGGTCCTGTGCCGGGGTTCCATAAGCCCCCGAATGCGCTTCAGCGATCAGAATCTGGTCAAGTATGAACTGCAGATCGCCGCGGATCAGATGGATGCCGGCGCTGGTGACCGGCGTTTCGGCCGGAATCGGCGCAGGCGGCGCCGCCGGTGCACCGGCAGCGACGGCCACGGTCGGCGCGGAGAAAACCGTCTCCAGCACGCCATTGGCATCCTGATAGACCGCCTTGGCGCGCAGTCTCAGCCCATCGAGATCGGGCGTGATGCGGAACGTATTGCCGAGCGCCGTGCCGGGGTTGCCGCCGCCAAAGTCGACGATATCCTGGAAGATGCCCGAGCCGGCGATGGCTTCCGATTGCCAGATGATGCTGATCGGACCGGTAATTTCTCCCGTGCCCGGATTGTCGGCGTCGGTGACGCCCGCCGTCGAAACCGTCAATACCTGATTGACGGCCGGCGTGAGGTCGTCAAGCACCAACAGGCCAACCGGATCATTGTTGAGACCGGCCACGAGTGTCACGGACTGGTCCGCAAATTGCAGCCGCTCGACGTTCAGGAGGCGGTCGGCGCCATCTGCGTCGACACCGATGACTACTCCATTTCCATCAAGCAGATTGTGCGTGACAGTCGTAACACCGCCAAGGCTGGTCACGACAGTGTAGTTGGCACGATTGTCGGAGAATACGGCCGTATCGAAGTCGGCGTCGCCGGTGTTGATCTCGCGAACGATACTGAGCTGGCTTGGCTTGATTTCACCCGAAAGCATATAGGGCACAAGCTCTGTCAGACTGTCCACACTGGTGATGACGGGCTGGCCCGGCTGCGGCGTGTGGCCGGTCACCGAAATCCGCACGTTCAACCAGCGGTCGCCGTCGATGAGGTCGTCACCGCCGCGGCCTTCGATAATGTCGCTGCCGCTGCCGCCGAGGATGATATTGCCGGCGCTGAACGAAGTGACGCCCGTCGTCGACAGAATCTGGTCGAGAAACGCCTGCAGATCGTCGATCAGGCTGATATTGGTGAGCGCACTGTTCTGTGGCCCGGCAACGTTGATCTCGGCCGCGTCGGCATCGTCGCCGCGCAGGATGTCGCCAAAGGCCGATCCAGTCAGGCCCTCCACCTGGGCGAACCGGTCAAGAATACCCTGGTTGGAGGGCGTTACCGGTGGCTCAATGAAGTCGTTGACATTGAGGTCGACGGTCACGCCGAACGCATCGTTCTTGTAGCTGGCCCAGTCGAAGCCGCCACCGCCGCCAAAATGGTCTTCGCCGTCGGACATGACCATGATGTCGTCGCCGCCTTCGCCGTCGACTTCGTCGAAGCCGCCGCCGGTGATGAAAACATCGTGGCCGATGACGGTGCCCGCCTCCTGCGGGTCGAAATTGTCGCCGCCCGCGCCATCGGATGTGCCGATCTCGATCCAGTCATCGCCCTCATTGCCGAATGTCGGCAGGTTCATCTGGGCGCCCAGGATGAAGTCGTTGCCGGTGCCGCCGAAGGTCTCGGAAACGTCCTCGCCGGTGATGATGAAGTCGCTGCCAGCCCCGCCGAGGATCAGATTGAAGCCATTGCCGCCGTGAATGACGTCATCGCCGTCATTGCCCTTGAGGACGTCATCGCCGCCCAGGTCGGTAATGATGTCGTCGCCGGCGCCGCCTTCGATATTGTCGACGCCGTCGCCGCCCTCGAGCCGGTCATTGCCACCGTCGCCCAGGAGCGTGTCATCGCCGATGCTCGAAATGATAATGTCATCGCCCTCGGTGCCGCCGAGAACCACGTGATCCTCGCCGGTGTAGTGGAGGAAATTCGTATCGACGACCGCAGTCGCCGGGTTGTCGCGAATGACGAGCGGAATGAGGGCAGAGCCGCCGAGAGGATCAGAATTGCCGGAAATCCCGTCCAGGCCAGCGACATCGTCAGCCGTACCCTGAATTCCGTCGGCCCCGGGTTCGTTCAGTTCGGTGAACTGTCGGGTCTGGTCGACCTCAAGAATAAAGCCAGGCGTCGAGAACACGTCGGCAGGTAGATGCGTGGCATTGGTGTTGGCCATAATCAATTTGGCGAAGGAGTTGTTCTCCAGCTCGGTGAGGAAATGCATGCCGGCGGTACGGGCAAGGTAGTAGAAGCGATCGCCATTCTGCAGCGCCTCCAACTGCGTCTCGAAGACGAAGTTGAAGGTCGAGCCCAGCAGGCCACCGAACGGCATCTGCTTTTCGGCGAGGCCGCCAACCCACAGGTCGATTGCATCGACACCGGTGGTCGTCACCCCGGTCGGGGAGTTGGCGTAGATGCCGGTGCTGTTGAGGAAGGCAAGCCGGTCGGCCTCGTCCGCGGTGAACGTCCTCTCTACGCCGCCTGCGCCTCCCGCGTTGATCACCGCGCTTCCGCCCAGAACCAGAGCCGAGGCAATGGCGCGTTTTTCCGCAAGCGTGTCGACGTCGGCCTCCGTCAGGGCGGCATGCGTGCCGTAGGCGGCGATGAAATTGATGACCGACTCGGGATGCTTCAGGTTCTGCACCAAGTCGACCCAGCTCGTATAAGGCTTGAGCTGACTGTCGGAAGTCATTCCGTAGAATTCACGACGCGCGGCATTCAACGATGGCACGCCGGTATCACGACCACGCGCAAGGTTGATGGTCGGCAGATCAAGCGGCAGGCCAAGAAGGTTGTTGCGCAGCGCTTCCGTGACGAACTCGTCGATCTCGTTGCCGGCCTGGCGCGTTACGCCGCGCACGATGGCGCCGGTCGCCTCTTCCGGCGTTGGACCGCTTGCGGCAAAGGCGAGTGGGTTGAGGAAGGCCGCGATCAGGCCAATTTCGCTTGATACGAAATTGGGATCGAGGCGGTCGATTGTCTCGGTCAGCATCGAGTGCCCGAAGCGGTAGACCGTATGTGCGAACTCGGCAACGATCGCGGGATCGATCGTCGTGTCGAAACCTTCAGGCGCAAGAAACGCATCGACCTGCGGCTGGATCTTGCGCGCGAACTCCTCGAACACCAGGTGCTGGTACTGCATTTCGGTGCCGAATTTCGCCGCCTGGAACAGGCGTTCGCCATCCCACTGGAGCGTGGCGATGTCCGTCAGCGCCGGGACCGTCAGCACGTCGACCACCAGCCATTCATTGAGGAAGGCAACCGCCTCAACCTGCGTCGCGCCACCGGCAAGCAGCGCCTGGGCATCGCTGACAAGGACTTCCTTGGTATGATCGGCCAGCCGGTTGTGTTCGGAATGGAAGATCGAATGGACGGCGGTGAGGCCGATATTCTCGTTCACGCGGCCGTCGCCGGCGATGTAGTGCGCGTCGAGCAGCTCGTTATCGTAAAATCCCTGTTCCGGAGGTGTGCCACCTGCGACAGTGTCGACGTCCGGGGTCAATGCCTGAGGTGGTGTTGCCGGATTGCCGTCATGGTCGCCGAAGGGGTTGGCGGAATGCGCGATGTCATCGAGGAAGCCGTGTCCGGTGCTGATCGCCTGGGACGCGTTGACCGGCAATGCCGGATTGCCTTCGACAAGAACCGGGGGAGGCCCGGCCGCGACGACGAGTTGTGGAAAGCCGTTTTGGCCCCTGATGAAGTTGCCATAAGCATCCGTGGCAAGCAGAGGTACGCGAAGCGCGTCGGCGTCGGTCAGGTTGATGCCGAGGATGTCGCGCGCCTGCGCCTTCACGACGGCCCAGGTGGCCATGCCGCCGATTTCTTCGTCATCGGCCGTGCCGTATATGCCGTCGGTTCCGAGGTCGCGATTGGTGATCAGCCTGCCGGTAGGCACCGGCCTGCCATTGGCATCCAATTCATAGGCGCGCAGGAAAACCTGATGCGAGGGATGCGAGGAATACGTCTGGTTCTGGTCGACAAAAGGCGATGTCGTGTTCATCGCCTCGTGGGTTGTGTTGTCGACGGACTCGTCAACTGCCGTCGTCGGATCATCGTTAAGAATGCCATCGGCGCCCGGCCCGGCAAACTGGGTCGCCCGCGTCAGCACCATGAAGTTTGTCGGGCTGCCCTCGACAAAGAGCGGATCATCCGGCTGCAGCGGGATGATCACGACATCATTCCCCCCCTTGGTCACGAGGTCGAGACCATGGTCGAAGAACTGGCCGAAAAAGGTGAACCAGGAATTGAATGGCGCGGACAGGCCTTCATCCGGCGTGGTATTGGGAATGAAGAAGACGGGCTTGTCGTCGGCCGTGCCAAACTGGCCATCCAGACCAGGGCTGGTAGCGATATTCAGGCCAAGATCCGTTACCGTTTGATCGAACGCCTGCTGGGCGGCTATCACAGCCGGGTCTGACGTATTGCCGCCGGCATTGGCCTTGGCCGTCTCCAAAGCCTGGAGGGCAGTGAGGAAGGAGGCGCTGTCTCCGGTAATGTCCACAGATCCGGCATTCTGGAGGGCGGCCGCAATCGCCGCCGGATTGTTCAACGACTGGTCGACGATCAAATTGCTGATCGTTCGCGGCTGCGAGTCGATGACTGTGCCACTCGTCTGCGTATATGAGGTTCCAGCTTGGGCATCACGGAACACCGGGTCCGTCAGGCGCGGGAAGATGTTGTCGGCCGCGCCGAATTCGCTCTGATCCGCAAAAAGATTGTTGAATGATCCATCAACCGTCCGCAGACCGAAGGGGACGAACGAGTTCGGGACCAGGGTTTTCGGATCAGATCCGGCCGCGTGGGCCTCCGCGAGGAGAATTTGCTGCAGGATGAATTCCAGGTCCGAGCGAATAAACTGTACCATGCCACCCTCCCAATGATTGCCTTCGCCTTGGACAAAGCTTCGCCTTCGCACCAAACGAAGTGCGCTGCCGGCTGAACACGCTGCCGAAGCCATGGTTGCGACAGTTGTTAGGCCCTGCACGGACCAATCGTTGATGATTATGCAAGCTTGAGCATCTGTATGCGAGGGTCCTTAGTGTAGCGATTGCTTAGACCAAGGTGCTTGGACCAAGGTGCTCAGACCAAGGTCCAAGTTTGGATCCCTTTAATCTCAGAAGCCCAATCATCGACGAAAGCTACGGATATCCGGTCCAACCGTTCAATGCCCTTACCGACGCAGTATCTCGCCCACCGTGCTCCTTTCAAGGGATGACGCCGACTTGCCCAATTCCAGAGCATTTGCCAGATGTGCGCGTCTATCGATGAGAAGCTCGCTTTCGCCACGACATGACGGTGATACATAGCCCATCCCCGGATGACTGGGTTCAGTTTCTGTATGCGTGACGCTCGCGTTGCCTTTGATGATTTCCCTGACCTTGTCGAGGAGCGCCTTAACACTCCTTGACTATCATCAGGCTCGGTGGTGCTGGACCAAAGACGCCACCGCCAAGCATCGTATCGAGATGATGGAGAACTGATCAAAGCCATCGCAGAAGCTGGTGGCCGAGACGAAAAGAGCACTGTTCCCGGCGACCGGCAGAGCCGCCGTAAGGTCATCATGAAACCATCACTCATGAGGAGCAGGAGCTTTAGCCGCCACGATCATGCGCGCTGGCAGCGGGAGCAGAGAGCTGACTAGTCGCTAAACGCCGCTGTGCTATCCTCGCGTCATTGGACGGGGCGCAAGATGAATTTCCGACGCGGTTTCTTTCGATTGTGGCTGATCGTCTCTGCACTTTGGGTGCTGACGCTGGTCGTCTACGTAGAAATTGAAGGACGGCGGCGAGACGTGACAGATGGAGGCTCCATCTTCGTCAGGGGCTGGGTAGTGATCACCGACGGCTGGAAAGCCGAGAAAGAGGTAGCCGCCATGAGGGAGAGGGCCGGTACATCTGGAAGCCCGAGCATTGTCGTGCCGGACGAGATTGGGAGCCGACTTCAAGCCGGCAGGGAGGTACAGAAAGCGGCTTTGCTTTTCGGCGGCATGCTGCTAGGCCCACCCCTTGTCCTGCTTGTGCTAGGGGCTTGGGTTATCCGTGGTTAGGGCTTGTCTCCCGCAAACGCCCCCTCTGTGCCAAGCGCGGCTTTGACCTTGCCGCCGAATGAAAGAAAGTATGGCGTTGGTTTCCCGCCAAGCGCTTGCAAACAGGGCGGCGTCTGCCGCCATTGCGATGCATTTCATTTTACTCGCATATTTGCGAGAGTGAGCTCCCCCTAGCCTGGCAATTACCGGTGACAGGCTCGCACGGCGGCGTCAGATCGCAACGCATTCGCTCCGCGCCCGCGCCATCTGGCTCGCCATCTACAGCGCCCTCGAAGGACGTTCGGTTCAACTATGGGGCCATCCTGCAGACACCCGTGATGGCAGACCATCATATCGGCAAAAAGCAGGTACGGCTTGGCCCAGGGCCAAATCAACCTCAACGACCATGCCGACCCTATGGTCCAATGCCGAGTTTGCCTAGCGGAGAATGACCTCGCGCCTCAGAACGCGCATGCATCCTTCTCCGCTGGGGTCGGAAAGACGAACCAGCAGACACGGCTGATGTCGTCATGAGCGAAAATCCATGATTGGTATTGCAAGGTGACGGTCTCCGCTCACAGGAGGAACTGAGAACAATGGCCGCAAACGTCAGAGTAGCCCCCCAAGGCGTGCCTGTCAGCCGCCGCCATGGGCTATGATGCGTGCATGCATGTGAATGTTGGCCCGGCGATTTGAAGTCAGGCTCGTTGGGCCTCACAACGCCAGCATCTCACTGAACCTGTCGGCTGAACCGACCGGTGACCTCGATCGCAGACGCATGCGACGGGGAACATTGATCCTCGTCGAGCAATCGCCCTCTGTTCAACGTTCGCCTGCCGGAGACGGCCCCCTCTGCTTGGCGGCGTCGAGGGTGCAACATTTTCTTTCCCCGACAGTGAGAACGCTGCTGTTACCTTCAAAATTCGTCCCGGTTTTCCTGAGCAGCGCTGCATTTCCGGAAAATGCTCTGGCGACTTGCGCTTGCAGGCCCCTGCTGCGACCGCCGATCAGGACTGGCTTCGTTCTCGCATGGTCACTCTGGCGACGAAAGCATCAAGCCTACACAAAGAGCGCCTACTACAAAACGAGATTTAATACGAAACTGTATTAATAAACTCGAGCAAACCATAAAATAATTACAGAAACCCTCAACTTTGAACGGTAAACATTATGCTTTGTAAAATTTCTCTCGAACTAATCCGGAATAGTTATAAGACTAAGGCCTGATCTAATCATTGAGATTGCAAGTGTTGAGGGGTATTATCTGCAGATATATAGATCGGAGGACCGTGAACTACATTTGATAGGGGCGGATTAAATGTACATTTCCAACGATGCGTCGCGGGCGCGACAGAGAGAAGCGCAGCTCGCACGGGAAAACCGTGCCGAGATCACCAGGGCAATCAATCAGGAACAGGTAACACGTCGCGAGTTGTTGCGATGGGGCATCTTCACGGCGAGCGGAATGCTCGCCATGAAAAATGGGCTCAGTCCGTTTGCGAAGAGCGCCTATGCGGCGGTGCCAACCGGGGCGCCGCGCACACCGCTGTTCGGCATCAAGAAATTCTCGCAGCCGATGCATCGTTTGCACCTGCTCAACCCTGTGCCGATGACGCGGACATCAGAGGGTCATGCCGCGTTTCCCGCGCAGCTGGCCGAACGGCCGGCGAAACGATTGTCCTACCACACCGATTTTTCGGCCGATCCGACAAACAGGCAATTCATCAATCCCAGGACCTATCGTGGCCCGATCGAGGGGCGCCCGCCGGGAGAGATTTTCGCGCACCAACGCTGGGACGAGTACTTCCCCAAAGTGGGTTACATTATGAGGCTCGGCCAAATTACCCAAACCGGCAGCGGATACTTCCATGACCACTTCCCGGTGCAGCAGGCAGACAGCGTCTGGTGCTATGGCGCAGGCAGGACCAGTGAATGCACTCTGCCACCGTTCCTCATAAAAGGCCGCTACGGCGAACCCATCATCACCCGGGTCTACAATGACCTGCCCGTCAACCGGGCACAGAACAACGGCTTCGGGCGCAACGAGACCCAGCTTCACTTCCACAATGCGCACAATGGCGCCGAAAGCGACGGCGCGGCGAATGTGCACCACTTTCCCGGTACGTTCTATGATTACCGCTGGAGCACGACGCTCGCCCGACGCGACAAGATCAACACGCAGGCCACCGATCGGCGGGCGTCGGGCCCTGACGACAGCACCGGCCTCATCAACGTCCCGGGCGACTTCCGCGAGTTACAAGGCAGCATGTGGGCGCATGATCACCGTTTCTTCTTTACGGCGGAAAACGTCTACAAGGGCAATCTTGGCGCCATAAACTATTACAGCGGCCCCGACCGCGGCAACGAAGAGCTATCCGACGGCGTCAACCTGCGGCTGCCCAGCGGCAAGCTTCTGGGTTGGGGCAACATCGACTTCGACGTCAATCTGGTCTTTTCCGATTGCGTATGCGACGCGTCGGGCCAGCTGTTCTTCGACATCTTCGATACGGACGGAATGGTCGGCGACGTGCCGCTGGTCAATTTCGGCTATGCGCCATTCTTCGAAGTCCTACCGCGAAAGTATCGCTTCCGCATTCTGAACGCCTGCATGTCCCGTTTCCTGAAGCTTGCTTTGGCGGATGCCAAAGGAAATCCTGTCCCGATCAAGTTCATCGCCAATGACGGGAACCTTGTGGTCACCCCCCTAACCTTGACCTCCCTTCCCGTGCAGGGCATGGCCGAGCGCTACGATATCATCGTCGACTTTTCCGGCTTCCGGATCGGCGACAAGATACGGGTCGTCAATCAGATCCTCCATGACGATGGTCGCGGCCCGAAGGAGGAACTCAGCCTGGCAGCGGCTATCAAGGGCCTTTCCAAGGATCCGGTGGTCGGGCCGATGCTTGAGTTTCGGGTGGTCGGCGCCGTCGAAAGCGTCGATGTGCCCGGCGTCATCCACCGCGCCACGGACCCGGACGTCAGCCGCGTTCCGCCCAAATTGACCGAACAAATACCGATCGTCACGCCGGTGCGCACGAGGCTCGTCGAGTTCGGTAGGTCGGGAGAAGGGGATTCCCGCGGGCCGGATGGGTGTGTTCCGGATTGTGGCGAATACGTCAACTTCCCCTGGACCATTCGCATCAATGGCGAGTCTTCACACTCCATGAACGCCAACAGGATTTCCCTGCTCATTCCGAAAGCCGGCGAGGTCGAGCATTGGACTTATAGGAACGGCGGCGGCGGGTGGGATCACCCTATTCACCTCCATTTCGAGGAGGGGGTGACCTTTGCGCGCACCGGAACGAAACTTGCGGCGACCGAGAACCTCCAGCGGAAAGACGTCTGGAGGTTGGGCGAAAGCGGCAGCGTCACCTTCCAGGTGCAGTTCGGTGAGTTCGGCGGCGCCTATGTCAACCATTGCCATAACACCGTGCATGAGGACTTTGCGATGCTGGCGCGCATTCAACTGCTGACCGGTGTCGCCGGCTCACCCCAAAGCGCGGTGACCCCTACTCCAAACCCAACCCCGGACGGCGTCGTTTTCACCACCCCGGAAATCCTGCCGGAAGGCGCGCCCAAGGGCTGGAAGGACAGCCAGCCGATGCAGGCAGCGCAGCTCTCAGGCACGGTTGCTCCTTGAACGGTTGGCCGAGCCGAAGCCCGGTCAACCAGGAAGAGATTTGTCCTCGTTACGTGAGCTTGGCGCGCGTGCCGCGCTGGCCTGCCTGCTGTTTGGAGATTCAGATGAAACGATGGTTCGCGGCCGTCGCGGCGATAACCGCGATTTTTCTATTCAGCCCAGGCGAACCGGCGGCCAAGAGTTCGCGTTGGGGAAAGGACTACTTCCCAAACGTCGACGTCGTTACCCAAAATGGCGACAGGGTTCGGTTCTATGACGATCTGATCAAGGACAGGATCGTCCTTATCAGCTTCATCTTCACCAGTTGCACGGATCTTTGTCCGCTGACGACAGCGCGCATCGCCCAGGTGGTGGACAGGCTCAGAGACGAAATCGGCAAGGACATTTTTGTACTCTCGATCACGGTCGATCCGGAAAACGACACGCCGGACAAACTGAGAACCTTCGCCGACGCCTTTTACACCGGCCCTGGCTGGACATTCATCACGGGGAAACCAGCCGACATTCGTGCCATCAATTCAAAGCTTGGCAACAAGAGCGATGTGGCGACCCAGCACCGCAACGAAATCGTTCTTGGCAACGACAAAACTGGCGAGTGGACGAGAAACTCGCCGTTCGCGGACATCGAAAACCTGGAGCTCGCCATCCGCGACATGGATCCGGACTGGCGGGATCGTCGTCACGTTCGGCAGGATGCCTTGGCAGCAGACCATGACCCACAGGGCCTGACAATCGGCCGCGAACCGGGGCAGGTCCTGTTCAAGAAGATCTGTGCACCTTGCCACACAGTGGGCGTAACCGACCATATCGGCCCCGATCTGCTCGGCGTCACGGACCGGCGTGACCGCAAGTGGCTGGTGGAAATGATCATGAACCCGGCGGGGCTGCGCGCCAATAGAGACCCAATCCTCGCCGGCCTCGACGCGAAATACAAAGGCGTCCGCATGCCAAATCTCGGCTTGTCGACGAACGACGCGTCGGACCTCATCTCGTATCTGGCCAGCAAAACGGTTCAGATAGAAGAATTGCGGGCCCAGCCGGAGGAATCGCATCTCCACCCCACACAAGGCGGCTCTCATCACCAGCACAAATAGACGACCGCTTCCCACTAAAGGACGCCGCTGCCCGGCCGGCTGCCTGGCTGTGAGCTTTCCGGAAGTCGCACATTGCAGGCGGATGCGGGAGCTCGGAGTTGCAGCCTCAAGTTTCCCAGATCGCCCTGAATGAACATTCACAACAATGCACGCCTGTTGCCTTGCGTCGAAAGGAAATGACCCCGTATCCGGAGAATTTCGAGGTCGTGGAGATCGTGCGCCAATGTGGCGCTGTCGTTATTTCGGCGCGGTCGATTTCGGCCTCGGCAAATTGCCCCACTTGCGACCGATCCAGCGGGCGCGTTCACAGTCATTACCTGCGCCGGCTTGCCGATCTGCCTTTCCAGGATCAAGCTGCGGCGATCCGACTTCGTGCCAGGCGTTTTCGTTGAGTCGCGTTCTAATGGCGGCATAGCTGATTACTCAGAATGCCGGGGACGGGAACCATTCAGCATTGCCTGTGGCGGAGCATCGGCCTTAGATTTGTTCGAAGCTCTACAAGGATTACGATATGACTGCGCATCAGACGTCCTTCACCGAAGCAATGAGCCTTGATGATCTCGATGATTATCTGATGTCCGACAGCTCTCCAGCGGAGAGTATGCTGCTGTCCGACCTGGATGGCTTTTTGACCGGCATCGCCGTCGGGCCGGAGGCAATCCCGCCTGAGGAGTGGTTGCCGGTCATCTGGGGCGGAACTGCGCCTCAGTTTGACAATGAAAGCCAAGCCCAGGCTGTCCTAGCGGCCATTCTGGACCGTTACGACGAGATTGTCCGGCAAATAACCGACGAGATCGTCGATCCAATTTTTTGGCAATCAGGCGACACCGTCATCGCCTGGGACTGGGCTGACGGCTTTGTCGAGTCCTTCGCGTTGCGCCAGCGTCACTGGACGAAGATGGCCAAGTCTGAAGCCGGGATGCTGCTCGTTCCCATCATGATGCTCTGTGATCCCGAAAATCTGCCCGATGAACTTGCACGCGAGGAAAAAGAGCAGGTGGTTGACGAAGCAATTGAGGCCCTGCCGGACACCGTTTTGGCGATTGCGGCCTATTGGCGTATGTCCGAACTCGAAAAGAAAAGCGTCTCTGCCGGCCTGCGCTCGTTAGCCAGTCCGGGCCGAAACGATCCATGCCCCTGTGGATCAGGCAAAAAATTCAAAAAATGCTGTGGGACTGCTCCTGAACAGCCATAGCGAAACCGCAAGCAGGCGGAGACCTGACCTGCACCAAACATGCGGAAGAACCCAATCGAGATCGGAATACTTCCATCCTTGCCGTGACCGACGGAGCGCAGAAAGCCAGCCTTCTCGATCCAGGCCAACCTAGCAAGAGTTCAAAGGCGGTCGCACGCGAACAGTAGATCTGCACCGAAACTACCGGGGATCTGATTGGATTCCATCATCTGAGAACGACAATCTTGCACCAATGCAAGTGCTTTGACGGGACACGCGTTATCCACCTCCTAGCCATAGGCGATTTGTCCGGCTAGCTATAAATGGAATGAACGTTCCATTTATAGCTAGCAACAAATCCAACCTGGAGGAGACATTCCCATGACCACCCTGCCCTTCGCGCTTAACCACATGACGACGCCCGCCTTGTCAGTCGGCGCTTTCTTTGCCCTTGCACGATCGCTCGGCATGACTTCCGTCGAGATCCGCAACGACCTGACTGGCAACGCAATCCTCGACGGCACGCCCGCCACAGAGGTGGCGGCACTTGCCGCAGAGTATGGACTGACCATCCTCTCCATCAACGCTCTGCAGCGCTTCAATGAATGGAACGACACGCGTGCCGCCGAGGCCGAACACCTCATTTCCTACGCGCGAGGTTGCGGCGCCAAGGCGCTCGTTCTTGTTCCGGTCAACGACGGCAGCGGCCAGGCCGATGGCGAACGTCAGGCCAATCTGAAGGAAGCCCTTTCGGCACTGAAACCGATGCTCGAGGCCGCGGGCATCATTGGCCTTGTCGAGCCACTCGGCTTTGATATCTGCTCGCTTCGTAACAAGACGGAAGCCGTTGACGGCATTAAAGCCGTGAGCGGCGAAGCATCTTTCCGCGTCGTGCACGACACTTTCCACCACCATCTCGCTGGCGAACCGGCAATCTACCCCGAGATGACCGGCCTCGTTCATATCTCCGGCGTTACCGACCTCAGTGTGGCGATCTCTGATCTTCGCGACTCGCATCGTGTTCTGGTCGACGAAAACGACACCCTCGACAATATCGGGCAGATCCGCCGCTTAAAGGCAGCCGGCTATTCCGGGTCCCTCTCATTCGAACCCTTCGCCGATGAAGTGCACGGCGTTGCCGATCCAGCAGACGCCCTCACAACCAGCATGGCTTACATCGAAGCCAATATCTGACTGGCAAAGCCGGCCGAACACCGGAAAAGGAAGCGAGGCGTCGAAAGACACCCTTGACGGCGCCCGCATAAAATGGAATACATATTCCGTAATTGCAAATCACTGGTTCTTTTATTCCGTTTTGATTGGAGCGCAGCGGGAGTACCGCTTCCGATCAGGGATGGGCGCGACCCGAAGCGGTCCGCGTTTCCGGCTGGAGAAGGTGTAGCCGGGCACCAAATGTGGAGGAGAAAGACAATGAAAAAATTCCTACTGGGTACAGCCATGGCCGTGATGATGTCGACGGCAGCGCATGCCGAAACCATCGGCGTTTCCATGGCGCAGTTCGACGACAACTTCCTGACGGTCCTGCGCAACGGCATGTCCGACTACGCCAAGACGCTCAACGGCGTCGACCTGCAGATCGAAGACGCACAGAACGACGTTTCGAAGCAGCAGAGCCAGATCCAGAACTTCATCGCAGCCGGCGTCAGCGCCATCATCGTCAATCCTGTTGATACCGACGCAACGGCCGCGATGTCGAAGATCGCCGCTGACGCGGGCATTCCGCTCGTCTACGTCAACCGCGAACCTGTTAACGTCGACACCCTGCCGGAAAAGCAGGCCTTCGTCGCTTCCAACGAACAGGAATCCGGCACGCTGCAGACCCAGGAAATCTGCAAGATGCTCGGCGGCAAGGGCAAGGCCGTCGTCATGATGGGTGAGCTTTCCAACCAGGCTGCCCGCATGCGTACCAAGGACATCCATGACGTGCTCGCGACGGAAGCCTGCAAGGGTATCGAGATTGTCGAGGAGCAAACCGCCAACTGGTCGCGCACCCAGGGCTCGGACCTACTCACCAACTGGCTTTCTGCCGGCCTTGAGTTTGACGCCGTGATTTCCAACAACGACGAAATGGCGATCGGCGCGATCCAGGCGCTGAAGGCTGCTGGCCGTCCGATGGACAGCGTCGTCATCGGCGGCATCGATGCGACACAGGATGCGCTTGCAGCCCTGGCCGCAGGTGACCTCGACGTGACGGTGTTCCAGAACGCCGCCGGCCAAGGCAAGGGCTCTGTCGATGCAGCCCTCAAACTCGCCAAGGGCGAGCCGGTCGAGAAGAAGGTCTACATCCCCTTCGAACTTGTCACGAAGGAAAACATGGCCAGCTATCAGGCGAAGAACTGATGCTTGCATTGGGAGCGCGGGATATCTCGCGCTCCCAACCAAAACAGTCCCGCGGCAGGTGCGCTGATCCTGTAGATTGGCGCCTGCGAGGAGAATGGCTGGTTGACCCACCAGCTGCGAGGACTTTTCCGCGAAAGCCGGAATTGACGGGGAGGCAATGACAATGACGCTCAGTCCGACAACGATGGCCGCCGTGCGCGCCAGCGGCGCCGTACCCAACGCCGAATACCTTCTCAACGTCGAAGGCATTCGCAAGGAATTTCCGGGCGTCGTCGCGCTCGACGACGTGTCCTTCCGCCTGAGGCGCGGCACCGTCCATGCGCTGATGGGCGAGAATGGCGCCGGAAAATCGACGTTGATGAAGATTCTGGCCGGGATCTATACGCCCGATAAGGGTGAGGTGCGGTTGAAGGGCGCCGACATCAGGCTGAAGTCGCCGCTCGACGCGCTCGAAAACGGCATCGCCATGATCCATCAGGAACTGAACCTGATGCCGTTCATGACCGTCGCCGAAAACATCTGGATCCGGCGCGAACCGAAGAACCGCTTCGGCTTTGTCGATCACGGCGAGATGCGCCGCATTACCGCCCGTCTGTTCGATCGCCTGAAGATCAAGCTCGACCCTGAAATCGAGGTCCGCCACCTCTCGGTTGCCAACCGCCAGATGGTCGAAATCGCCAAGGCGGTCTCCTACGAATCCGACGTGCTGATCATGGATGAGCCGACCTCGGCTTTGACGGAGCGCGAGGTCGCGCACCTGTTCGAGATCATCCGAGATCTGCGTTCGCAGGGCATCGGCATCGTCTACATCACCCACAAGATGAACGAGCTCTTTGAGATTGCCGACGAGTTCTCGGTCTTCCGTGACGGCAAATATATCGGCACGCATGCTTCAAGCGAAGTCACCCGCGATGACATCATTCGCATGATGGTCGGTCGCGAAATCACCCAGATGTTCCCGAAGGAAGAGGTGCCGATCGGCGACGTCATGCTTTCGGTCAACAATCTGACGCTTGACGGTGTGTTTCGCGACGTTTCCTTCGACGTGCGCGCCGGCGAAATCCTGGGGATCGCCGGACTGGTCGGCTCCGGCCGCTCAAATGTCGCCGAGACGCTGTTTGGCGTCACCCCGGCAAGTTCCGGCACCATCGCCATCGACGGCAAGACCGTTTCGATCGATAGCCCCAACACCGCCATCCGCAACCGCATGGCGTTCCTGACGGAAGACCGCAAGGACACTGGCTGTCTGCTAATCCTCGACGTGCTCGAAAACATGCAGATCGCCGTACTGCAGGACCGGTTTGTCAAGGGCGGCTTTGTCGCCGAGAAGGATATCACCGCCGCTTGCGAGGAGATGAGCCGCAAGCTTCGGGTCAAGACGCCCAACCTGCAGGAGCGGATTGAGAACCTGTCCGGTGGCAATCAGCAGAAGGTGCTGATCGGCCGCTGGCTGCTGACCAACCCGCGCATCCTGATCCTCGACGAGCCGACGCGCGGCATCGACGTCGGCGCCAAGGCGGAAATCCATCGCCTCGTCACCGAACTCGCCCGCAACGGCGTAGCCGTCATCATGATTTCTTCGGAAATGCCAGAAGTGCTGGGCATGAGCGATCGCATCATGGTCATGCACGAAGGTCGCGTCACAGGCATCCTCGACCGCGCCGAAGCAACCCAGATCAAGGTCATGGAACTCGCCGCCAGCTAAGCGCGAACCGAACGGACCACAGGGAGGAACGAACAATGGAAACCAATGTCGCAGCACAAGGCACCGGCTCGGCCCTTCCGGGTGCGAAGCGTCGGATGCCGCCCGAATTCAGCATCTTCCTGGTGCTGATCGGCATCGCGCTCGTCTACGAAATCCTCGGCTGGATCTTCGTTGGGCAAAGCTTCCTGATGAACCCGCAACGCCTGACGATCATGATCCTGCAGGTTGCCGTTATCGGCATCATCGCCGTTGGCGTGACCCAGGTCATCATCACCGGCGGTATCGATCTGTCCTCCGGATCTGTGGTCGGCATGACCGCCATGTTCTCGGCGAGCGTGGCCCAGGCCTCCACCTGGCCGCGCGCGCTCTATCCGTCGCTGACGGACCTGCCGGCCATCGTGCCGATCGGGCTCGGCGTCGGTGTCGGTCTGCTTGCTGGCTTCATCAACGGTCAACTGATCGCCCGAACAAAGATCCCGCCCTTCATCGCCACACTCGGCATGATGGTCTCGGCGCGCGGCATCTCGAAGTGGTACACGAAGGGTCAGCCGGTTTCCGGCCTCACCGACCAGTTCAACTTCATCGGCACCGGCATCTGGCCCGTCATCGTTTTCCTCGTCGTTGCGATCATCTTTCATATTGCGCTGCGCTACACCCGCTACGGCAAATTCACGTACGCGATCGGTGCCAACGTTCAGGCAGCCCGCGTCTCGGGTATCAATGTCGAGGCGCATCTGATCAAGGTCTATGCCATTGCCGGCATGCTGGCGGGCCTTGCCGGTGTCGTCACCGCCGCCCGCGCTCAGACGGCACAGGCCGGCATGGGCGTGATGTACGAACTCGACGCGATCGCCGCGACCGTCATCGGCGGCACCTCGCTGACCGGCGGTGTCGGGCGTATCACCGGCACGGTGATCGGCACCATCATCCTCGGAGTCATGACATCCGGTTTCACCTTCCTCAGGGTGGACGCCTACTATCAGGAAATCGTCAAGGGCCTGATCATCGTCGCCGCCGTTGTGATCGACGTCTATCGACAGAAAAACCGCAAGAAAGCCTGATCCTCCCAAGAAGATCTGTTCTCCCAGTGAGCCAACTGGCCGGGATGATGAAAATCATCCCGGCTTTTTTTGTATCCGTGCTGCTAGCGGCGCTATCTCGAAGTGGGCAGGCAACCGCGCTCTTGGTGCTTGATGTAAGTGATCGGCAATCCATTTGCCAAACGCGTGCATCACGGTGAATTTCGCGGACGCTGGCTCGGCTTGATGCCTGCGAGGGGCTGTTTGCCCCCCAGGCGCAAACAGCCCGTCGACTTAATCGAATCCAATCACCATGATTAAGTCCGATAAGTCGGAGACGTTCGATGGAAACCAAAGTACTGACGGCGCATGTTCCGCTGCCGCTTGCGGAGAGGGTAGATCAGCTGGCTAGCCGGCTGGAACGTTCGCGCGGCTGGATCATCAAGCAGGCACTCACGGCCTGGGTAGATCAAGAGGATGAGCGGCGCCTGCTCACACTTGAGGCGCTCGCGGACGTGGACGCTGGGCAAGTCATTGACCATCAGGCTGTGCAAGCCTGGGCCGATAGTCTGGACAACGACAAGCCGCTCTCTGTTCCGCTCTGATGCAGGTTAATGGACAAGCAAGACCCTTGGTGATCTCGCAAGCCTTTTCGAATTTCTCGCTCCTGTTAATCGGCGAGCCGCTGCACGCACGGTTCAATCGTTGACGACTGCACCGACGCGCCTGATTGAACAACCGCGACTAGGCGAGAAGCTCGAAGAATTTGTGCCTCGCAAAGTCCGCCGAATCCTCGTTGGGCATTATGAGATCCGCTACGAGATTCGACCGTCGATCATCCATCTTCTGCGCGTATGGCATACCCGCGAGGACTTTTCGTTCTTGCACGATAAAAGTGGACGAAACTCGCGGCGCGGGAACAGATGTTCCCGCCCGACTTGCACGTTCTTGCACACCCGCCTTTCGACGCATCACCAGCGCATGGCGTTGATCGCTGCTGCCCTTCGCATCACCGGCATCCTCGACGTCATCCGGCTTCACCTTCCCGCGGGTCGACGCCGACCATCAGGAAATCGTCAAGGGCCTGATCATCGTCGCCGCCGTCGTGTTCGAGGTCTATCGGCAGAAGAACCGCAACAAAGCCTGATCCACCAAAGAAGACCTGTTCTCCCTGTGAACCAACTGGCCGGGATGATGAAAATCATCCCGGCATTTATTGTTCGCGCCGACATATTTCACCGTCCCCGGTCGCATTTCGACATATGCTTGCCGCGCAGGGCTGCCACGGCGTCACCGCTCTGGCAATTGCATCTGCGATCGACTATACGTCCGCCATCCAAAACTATCGGGGATTTATCATGTTGTCGCAGCGCAAGCTTGCGAGCCAGTTCCAGCCGCGTTTCGTTCTTCAGCTTTGGAACGCGATGCTTCGGGTCCAGACCCGCGAAACAGCTTCCCTCTTCGGTCAGCGCAGCCGCTAAAGCGCTATTCCAGTCCTTGTCCGGCCTGCCCTATCTTGTCGGCGCTGGATAAGGACTGATCGGCAAGCCTTGCTCATCCGGTCGGAAACAGGATGGCAACCCTAAGCCCGCGTCCACCCGCTCCATCGGTCAGATTGGTTCTGGCACCATAGAGAGCGGCAATTTCCTCGACGATCGGCAGACCGAGCCCCGTTCCCGGAGCTTCGCTGGCGCCGCGCTGAAAACGTCTCAGCACGCTCTCGCGCAGTTCCGGCCTGATGCCTGGTCCGTTGTCTTCGACCTCCAGGGACACGACGCCGTCCTTTTCACTCACCCGCGTCGTGACCTCTGCACCCCGCCCGGCATAAAGCAGCGCGTTGCCGATGAGGTTCTTCAGCATCTCGCTGACTAGCAAAGGCTCGGCGCGGACGAAGGCTTCCCCCTCGCCGTCGAACCCCAGATCGATGCCGGCATCTCCCGCAGCGGGCACATGCTCGGCGGTGATGCCGCGCGTCAATTCAACCAGATCGATACGCTCCAGCTTTCTCGCTTCATCCTTGCCGGCGGCATCGATCTTCGCCATCAGCAGGAGCTGCGCCAGGATGCGCTCGGCGTTCGCCACGGCCTCATCGGCCTTTTTCACCGCCTTCTTCGTGTCCTCGATCGAGCCCGCGCGCAGTGCCAAGGCCAGCTGCGTGCGGATGATTGCGAGCGGCGTGCGCAGCTGGTGACTTGCGTTGCCGGTAAAATTGCGCAGCGCGTCGAGCGCCGACTGCAGACGCCCCATGAACGAGTTGACCGTATCGACAAGGCCCTGGACTTCGTTGGGCACGCGTTCGCCGATCGGATGCAGGTCGTCGGGGCTCCGCTCCGCGATCGCATCACCTAGGCGATAGAGCGGCCTAAGCGAAAAGGTAACGGCAATCCAGACGATGACGGCCGCACCGGCGATCATCAGGCCAAGACGCAGGGCGGAGCGAACGAGAATCGTCTGCGCCAGTTGTCGGCGCGCGATCGTCGTTTCTGCTACCGTCACGACGAAGGGAACCGAGTTGATGCCGGTCGAGGCCGAGCGGCGAAGGGCGGCGATCCGGATGGGCTCGCCGCGGAACAAGGAGTCGGCAAAGGTCGTCGAGCTACCGGGAACCTCGTCAAGGGAAGGCAGGGTCTGGTAACCGGTGATGAATTGCCCCGGCGGCCCGTCGACACGGTAGAAGACACGATCCTGTGCCGCCGATGTCAGCATCTCGAGCGCCACATAGGGAATGTCGACCTCAAGCGAACCGTCCTCGGCAACGACTACGCGCTCGGCGATCGCGAGAGCCGAACCGGCGAGAACACGATCCGACACGACATTGGCTGTCGCCACCGCCTCGCGGTAGGTATCCGTCAGCGCGACGACGCCGATGACGGCGGTTGAGATCAACAGCCAGCCGAGCAGCCTGCGGCGAAGGGAATAGAGCGCCGCCCTCATTCGGGTCCGGCCGTTTTGTCGAGATAGTATCCGATACCGCGTGCCGTTCTGACCGTCAGACCGTGTGGCGCAAGCCGTTTTCGCAGGCGGCTGACATATTGTTCGATCGCATTCGGGCTCAGATCGTCGTCAAAGCCGGTCAGCGATTGCATGATCGCCTCCTTGGCGACCACCTTGCCGGCGCGCATGAACAGGAGCTCGAGCAGTCCGAGCTCCCGGGCCGGGATTTCGATCGGCACGCCGCCGGACGAGAAGCTGCGCGCATTGAGATCGAGCGAGACGTTGCCGTAGCTGACCGTCGACGCCCGCAATCCCGCCTGCCGGCGAAGCAGCACGCGCACGCGCGCTTCGAACTCGCCGATATCGAACGGCTTGATCATGTAATCGTCGGCGCCGAGATCGAGGCCTTTCACGCGCTCCTCCGGCGTGCCCCGAGCCGTCAGGATCAACACCGCCGCGCTGTTCTGCCGGGCACGCATCGCCCTCAGTACGTCGAGCCCGTCCATCTCGGGCAGGTTGAGGTCGAGGATCACCAGATCAAACGTCTCGGCGGCGGCAACCGCATGGGCAGATGCGCCGTCACTGACGACGTCGACCGCGTAGCCGCTACCACGCAGGATGGTCGACAGGCCCTCGGCAAGGACCTGATTGTCTTCAACAAGCAATATGCGCAATTGTCTTCACTCCCCGCTCCACTCTATCCGCCGTTGGCTTGCTTGTGAACGGCGACGCGCTGAGGCATTGTGGATTTATGCGGTACTTGATTTCTTTTCTCTTTTTCTTTCTCTGTCCCCGGCTGCTTCTAGCCGCACCGGTCATTTTCCCCTCTCTTTCGGGTGCCCCCGATGCCAGGACGCTCGTCGTCTATTCCTCGCTCGACGAACCGCTCGCCAAACCGATGATCCTCGGCTTTCAAAAAGCCAATCCGGATGTCGCGGTGCGATATGAGGATATGCTGACAGGTGAGATCTACGACCGGATCGTCAAGGAAACAGACGCCGGCTTGAAGACCGCAGATTTTGCCTTCTCGTCTGCCATGGACCTGCAAGTCAAGCTGAGCAACGACGGCTATGCCCAGCGCAGCGACCTGCCGATGAGCGGCCGGTGGCCGGCCTGGGCCAACTGGCGCAACACCGCCTATGCGCTGACCTTCGAGCCGGCAGTTTTCGTCTATCACAAGCCGAGCTTTACCAAGGAAGCGCCACCTTCCACCCGCGCGGAGTTCGTCGCCTATCTTAAGCGCCAGGGCGCCGATGTCTTCGGCCGGATCGGCACCTATGACATCGAGCGCTCCGGCGTCGGCTTTCTCTTCATGTCGCGCGACCAGGAACAGTTCGGCGACATCTGGGATGTCATCCAGGCCATGGGCGCTGCCGGCGTCAAACTCTATTCCACCAGCCAGGCCATTCTGGAGCGTGTCGCCGACGGGCGGTTCGTGCTCGGCTACAACATCCTCGGCTCCTACGCGGCCGATTGGGCAGCCCGACACCCGGATGTCGGCATCGTGCTGCCAAAGGACTACACCGTGGTGATGTCCCGGATCGGCCTCGTGCCGCAGGCATCCGCATCTCCCGACCTCGGCCGCCGCTACCTGGAATTTTTCATGTCCAAGGAGGGCCAGACGATCATGGCGCGGCAATTGCAGATCCCCGCAGTCAGCCCGGATGTCGCCGGCGAAAACACCGCCAACACCATGCAGGAGATGCTGGGTGCCCAGTTGCGTCCGGTGCCCGTCAGTCCTGGGCTGATGGTCTATCTCGACCAGGTGAAGCGGTCACGGCTGATCGCCCGCTGGAACGAGGTCTTGCGGCTCCACTAAACCAGCGTTTTGCCCTGGTGAAATCTGTTTCGTTACTCCATCCCCCTCGGGTCGCTCAAACATCCCTGATGACCATGGACGGTCGTGCATTGGCATGCCACCGCTCGAACAAGCGGATCGCAGCCCACTGGGAGAGGTTGGTGCCTAGCAGCAGACGAGGGCACCCTTGGACTTTTGGCGCTTCGGCCAAAATGATCCGTCGCCATCAGCGTCGGAGAGATCGCTTCCGCGTCAATGAGGAAAGCCGCAGGCCTGTAAGAAAAAGCCCCGCCCTATAATTCTGGCAGTGCCTCGAAGGGATCGAGTGCTCGAACGCCTAACGGTCCAAAATGACGCAGATTGCGTGTCAAAACAGTCAGGCCATGCACTTGGGCGGTGGCAGCTATCGCAATATCCTCGAAACCCGGCTGATGGGCACGAGCATCATCTAGAATCTGCCCAGCTGCATGCGCGCATCGCAGATCGAACGGCAGCAGGTTCTGCGCATACAGATACTCTATGCTTTCCCACCAATCTTTTAGCCGCTGCGCCTTGGTGGTCGCACCTTCTCGTTCCGCTTTCGTGATCCCCGACGTAACCTCAGCCGCCGAAATAACAGATAGGAACAGCTGCGAACTGGCTTTATCGAGCCATTCGACAAGCTGCTCGGAACTTTGACGTTTGGACGGGGCAAGCGCAGATATCACGTTTGTATCGACCAGAAACATCAGAGATCAATCATCCGGCTCGGCTTGTCACCGCGCAGTGGGATATCGTCCTCATCACCTGGATAGGAAGCTAGGAGCCGTCCGAAACTCGGAACGTGTTTCAGCTTTTCATACTCCTCGAACGAAAGCACTACTGCTTCCTTTCTGCCGTGCCGGGTGATGATCGCAGGATTGCCGTGAACCGCCTGATCGACAACAGCGGAAAGCGTTGCCTTGGCATCTTTGAGCTGGATCTCTTTCATGTCGGCCTCCAAATAATGACTACAGTAGTCATATAGTCGCATCAACGCTCCCGAGCAAGGGCCAAAGGGCTTAGAGCACGGCCCTGAATCCAGGTTAACGGTCAAGCTGCGATGATTTCGGCCATGTATTGAGGGTTTCGGCCGGCTTTGTTTCGTCTGAGCTTGATGCTGCGCTTGTCTTTATGGCTTCGAA
>NZ_MBST01000041.1:0-32736 GCF_001695865.1 Ensifer sp. LC384 | reverse complement strand
CTGCGGTGCTGCGCAGCCGAAATGGCTTCGCACCGCAACCCGCCGCTACCGCCGCAAATACCGCAACCAAAAACCGCTGGAGCGAACTCAAAACCGGATAAAACTTGGGGGCAAGGTCAATGCATATTCGGCGATATTTGTTGGCACTACGGTGCCGGCATTCGATTTCTCTGATGTGGATATTTGGAAGATTCCACGAATGACTCTAAGCCGAAATACTATGCATGGTTGCCGAGAAGGAGTGCGCATCGGAGGGGCGCCATATAGCCGTATCACTGGTACGTTCCTCGGAGGCTTCGTTTCATCAACCAAAGATCTGTATTTCGAATGAGAAGAGTAGGTGGTGATCCCGGCGCGATTCGAACGCGCGACCCCCAGATTAGGAATCTGGTGCTCTATCCTGCTGAGCTACGGGACCACTCGGATAGCACCCATACAAAAGCAAGGCGTCTTCGCCAAGTGTTTTTGCACGGTCCCATCGCGAAATCGGGCGCGGCGCGCGGTGCCGGCGATGCTCGGGATGGCGGATCGCGCCGGCCCGATGACGTGCTCCCCCTCTACCGATGCGTGCCGAAATCGGGGGCTGGCGTTTCCGGTCTTTCGAATGCTAAGCAGGGATTGGCGCCGGCTTGAGGAGGTTGGCGCTCCCTCATGCGACCCTCACCCAGAGACCTGATCCAGACATGTTCATCGGAATTGATTGGGGCGGCACGAAAATGGAAGTCATCGCGCTCGATCGCGATGGCGAAACGCGCGCCCGCCACCGTGTCGCGACGCCGACCAGCGGCTATGACGACTGTATTCGGGCCGTTCTCGACCTCGTGGCCGCCGCCGAAAAGACGGCGGGCGAACAGGGCTCGATCGGCATCGGCATTCCCGGCAGTCCCAATCCGCGCACCGGCATCGTGCGCAACTCCAACGCCGTGCTGATCAACGGCAAGCCGCTCGGGCGGGATCTCGAGCTGGCGCTCGGCCGCAAGGTGCGTCTTGCCAACGACGCCAATTGCCTGGCGGTGTCGGAGGCGGTCGACGGCGCTGGCAAGGACGCGCAGACCGTGTTCGGCGTGATCGTCGGCACGGGGCACGGCGGCGGCCTTGCGATCGGCAAGAAGGTGCATGCCGGCTATCAGGGCGTCGCCGCCGAGATCGGCCATTATCCGCTGCCGTGGATGACGAAGGACGAATATCCCGGCCACAAATGCTGGTGCGGCAAACACGGCTGCCTCGACATGTATGCCTGCGGCACCGGGGTCGAGCTCGACTATCGCCTGACCGCCGGCGTCGAAAAGCGTGGGCGCGATATCATCGAAGCAAAGCGGGCGGGCGATCCGGTGGCGTCAGGCGTCTATGACCGTTTCGTCGACCGGCTGGCGCGCAGCCTTGCGCTATTGACCAACATCGTCGATCCCGATGTCTTCGTGCTCGGCGGAGGCATGTCGAATGTCGACGAGATCTATGAGGACGTCCCACCCCTGGTGGTCAACTATCTCTTTGGCGACAGTTTCGAAACGCCGATCCGCAAGGCGGTGCACGGGGACAGTTCCGGCGTGCGCGGTGCGGCTTGGCTCTGGAAGGATTGAGCGGAGGCTTCATGAATATCGACAGTGATCTCAAGCGCATCGCCCACCAGGAGCACGAACTGCAGTTTGACAGTTTCGACCTGGAAGCCGCATGGCAGCTCGGCTCGACGCTGCGCCGCATGGCCGCCGAACGCAAGCTCGGCGTCGTCATCGACATCACGCTGTTTTCCATGCAGGTGTTCTATGCCGCGCTCGAAGGCGCGACGCCTGACAATCCGAACTGGGTGCGCCGCAAGCGCAACACCGTCTTTCGCCTGTTCAAGAGCAGCTATTCGACAGGCCTTGGGCTGTTGAAGCAGCAGACCAACCTGCAGGCGAAGCTCGGGCTTTCGGATGCCGACTATGCCGCCCATGGCGGCAGCTTCCCCATCGTCGTCAAGGGCACGGGTTGCATCGGTGCGGTGACCGTGTCCGGCCTGCCGCAGCGCGAGGACCACAACATGGTGGTCGAGGCGCTGGCCGAGCTGCTCGGCAAGAACCATGATGAACTGAAGCTTGAGGGCTGAACCGTTGCCGCAGGATATTTTCTCGCAATCCGCCACCTTGTCGGCGTGGCTGGCTGAAAAGGCCCTGCCGCTTTGGCGCGAAAAGGGCGTCGATGTGACCGGCGGCGGTTTCGTCGAGACCATCGACATGCAGGGCGAGCCGACGCGCGCCAACCGCCGGGCGCGGGTGCAGCCGCGCCAGGTCTATTGTTTCGCTGAGGCCGGCAGGCGCGGCTGGAGCGGCGACTGGCAGGGGGCCGCCGAGGGCGGACTTGGCTATTTCGATCGCGTCTATCTGCAGCCGACAGGTTTTTACGGCGCGCTTGCGGATGCCGATGGCAACCCCATCGATGCTTCCTTCGATCTCTACAATCAGGCTTTCGCGCTGCTGGCCTTCGCCTATCTGGCCGAGGTCTTCCCGGAGCGCAAGCCGGAGATGATCGAGCGCAGCAACGGTTTGCGCCAGCGTCTCGAAGCCCATTGCAAGCATCCGCTCGTCGGCTTCGAGGAGGATGATCCGTCGCGGCTGCCGCTGTGCTCCAATCCGCACATGCACCTGTTCGAAGCATGCCTGGCCAGCGAAGAGGTCGAGGGCTTTGACCGTGTCGCCTGGTCCAACCTTGCCGACGAGATCGCTCATCTGGCGATGGATCACTTCATCGACGGCGATACCGGCGCGCTGCGGGAGTTTTTCGACCACGACTGGGCGCCGTTCCCCGGCGACAAGGGACACATCGTCGAGCCGGGCCATCTGTTCGAATGGGCCTGGCTGCTGTTGCGCTGGGCCGAGCGGCGCGGCAATGCCGAAGCCATTGTCAAGGCGCGGCGGCTCTTCGAGATCGGCGAAGCGCATGGGATCTGCCCGAACCGCAATGTCGCTGTCATGACGCTGCTTGATGATTTCTCGGTTGCCGATCCGATTGCGCGGCTGTGGCCGCAGACGGAATGGCTGAAGGCTTCCGTCCGGTTTGCAGCCCTCACAGACGGTGCCGAGCGCGAGCGCTATCTCGCCTCGGCCGCGCGTGCTGCGGCCGCGCTTGGCTTGTTCCTGGAGACGCCAGTTGCCGGGTTGTGGCGCGACAAGCAGAAGGCCGATGGCTCGTTCGTCGATGAACCGGCGCCGGCCAGCAGCTTCTATCACATCCTTTGTGCGATCTATGAAACACGGGATTGCCTCGCGCGCCTCTACAGCGCCGCGCGTCAAATATGACGCGCGGCGCTGTAATGCTTTAAATTTGCTGCATAATTTCATCCTTAAATCGGATCCGATTTAAGGAATTATGCAGTAAGTTTTTCCGCTTGAAGCATCAAATGGCTCGTCGCAGTCGCGACGGGCCATTTTCTTTGGCTTGCATGTCAGCCGAAAAGTGGAATCGCTTTTCGGCCAAGCCTGTGCGCAGACTGAAACGGCGCAAACATCGGCTCTTGAGCCAGCGTCCATGCGGCAAAATAAGTCCGCTGATATGTTGACATAAAGATATCTTTATGTGACTGACTTGACAATTGTTTGTCGTTTTCAGAACGGGAGATTTCCCATGTCCGCCATCGACGCCCTTTTCGGCGACCTTTCCTCCAAGCCGGATGGCTCCGAAGTCATGCGGGCGCTGAAGCAGGCGGCCAGCGAGCGCATCCTGATCATGGACGGCGCAATGGGCACGGAAATCCAGCAACTGGGTTTCGTCGAGCAGCATTTCCGCGGAGATCGGTTCGGCGGCTGCGCCTGTCATCAACAGGGCAACAACGACCTTCTGACGCTGACCCAGCCGAAGGCGATCGAGGACATCCACTATTCCTACGCCATCGCCGGCGCCGATATCCTCGAAACCAACACGTTCTCCTCGACCCGCATCGCCCAGGCCGATTACGGCATGGAGGACATGGTCTATGACCTCAACCGCGATGGCGCCCGCCTGGCGCGCCGCGCCGCCAAGCGCGCCGAAGCGCATGACGGTCGCAGGCGCTTCGTCGCTGGTGCGCTCGGCCCGACGAACCGGACCGCGTCGATTTCGCCCGATGTCAACAATCCGGGTTATCGGGCGGTGACCTTCGACGATCTTAGGATCGCCTATGCCGAGCAGATCCGCGGGCTGATCGACGGCGGCGCCGACATCATCCTGATCGAAACCATCTTCGACACGCTCAACGCCAAGGCGGCGATCTTCGTCACCAAGGAAGTGTTCGCGGAAAAGGGCATCGAGCTGCCGGTGATGATTTCCGGGACGATCACCGATCTTTCCGGCCGCACGCTGTCCGGCCAGACGCCGACGGCGTTCTGGCATTCCGTGCGCCATGCCGACCCCTTCACCATCGGGCTCAACTGCGCGCTCGGCGCCAATGCCATGCGCTCGCACATCGACGAACTCTCTGGCGTTGCCGATACCTTCGTCTGCGCCTATCCGAACGCCGGCCTGCCAAACGAATTCGGGCAGTATGACGAGACGCCGGAGCAGATGGCAGGCCAGGTCGAAGCCTTTGCCCGCGACGGCCTCGTCAACATCGTGGGCGGCTGCTGCGGCTCGACGCCCGCCCATATCAGCGCGATTGCCAAGGCGGTTGCCAAGCATCCGCCGCGCCGGATCCCCGACGTCGCGCCGCTGATGCGGCTTTCCGGGCTCGAGCCCTTCACGCTCACGTCAGACATTCCCTTCGTCAATGTCGGCGAGCGCACCAACGTCACCGGCTCGGCCAAGTTCCGCAAGCTGATCACCGCCGGCGACTATTCGGCAGCGCTCGATGTCGCCCGCGACCAGGTCGCCAACGGCGCGCAGATCATCGACATCAACATGGACGAGGGCCTGATCGATTCGAAGCAGGCGATGGTCGAGTTTCTCAACCTCGTCGCCTCCGAACCGGACATCGCCCGCGTCCCCGTCATGATCGACTCGTCCAAGTGGGACGTGATCGAGGCCGGCCTGAAATGCGTCCAAGGCAAGCCGCTGGTCAACTCGATCTCGATGAAGGAGGGCGAAGAGGCGTTTCTTCATCACGCCAGGCTTTGCCGCGCCTATGGCGCTGCCATCGTCATCATGGCCTTCGACGAGGTCGGTCAGGCCGATACCAAGGTGCGCAAGGTCGAGATCTGCAGCCGCGCCTACACATTGCTGACGCAAGAGGCCGGGTTCCCGCCCGAAGACATCATCTTCGACCCGAACATCTTCGCGGTCGCGACCGGGATCGAGGAGCACAACAACTACGGCGTCGATTTCATCGAAGCGACGCGCGAAATCATCGCGACGCTGCCGCATGTGCACATCTCCGGCGGCGTCTCCAACCTTTCGTTCTCCTTCCGCGGCAACGAGCCGGTGCGCGAGGCGATGCACGCGGTGTTCCTCTACCACGCCATCCAGGCGGGCATGGACATGGGCATCGTCAATGCCGGCCAACTCGCCGTCTATGATACGATCGATGCCGAGCTGCGCGAGGCCTGCGAGGATGTGGTGCTGAACCGCCGTGCTGATTCGACCGAGCGCATGCTGGAGATCGCCGAGCGCTATCGCGGCCAGGGCGGGGCGCAAGGCAAGGAGAAGGATCTTTCCTGGCGCGAATGGCCGGTGGAAAAGCGGCTCGAACACGCGCTGGTCAACGGCATCACCGAATATATCGAAGCCGATACCGATGAGGCACGGCTGGCGTCCGCCCGGCCGCTGCACGTGATCGAGGGCCCGCTGATGGCCGGCATGAATGTCGTCGGCGACCTTTTCGGCTCGGGCAAGATGTTCCTGCCGCAGGTGGTAAAGTCGGCGCGCGTGATGAAGCAGGCGGTTGCGGTGCTCTTGCCGCACATGGAAGCCGAGCGGCTGGCCGCCGGCGGTGAAGGCGAGCGCCAGAGCGCCGGCAAGATCCTGATGGCAACGGTCAAGGGCGATGTGCACGACATCGGCAAGAACATCGTCGGCGTCGTGCTTGCCTGCAACAATTACGAGATCATCGATCTCGGCGTCATGGTGCCGTCTGCCAAGATCCTTGAGGTGGCGAGAGAGCAGAAGGTCGATATCATCGGGCTGTCCGGCCTGATCACGCCGTCGCTCGACGAGATGGTGCATGTTGCCTCGGAACTTGAGCGCGAAGGTTTTGACATCCCGCTGTTGATCGGCGGCGCGACGACGAGCCGGGTGCATACGGCGGTCAAGATCAATCCGCGCTACGACCGCGGCCAGACGGTCTATGTCACCGATGCGAGTCGTGCGGTCGGCGTCGTCTCCAGCCTGCTGTCGCCGGAAGCCAAGACATCCTATGTCGAGACGATCCGTGCGGAATACCGCAAGGTCGCCGACGCCCATGCCCGCAACGAGGCGGAAAAGCGCCGCCTGCCGCTGTCGCAGGCGCGGGCCAATGCCCACAAGATCGACTGGAACGCCCACCAGGCGAAGGCTCCCTCGTTCCTCGGCACGCGGGTTTTCCAGGGCTGGGAACTGGAGGAACTGGCGCGCTACATCGACTGGACGCCGTTCTTCCAGACCTGGGAGCTGAAGGGCGTCTACCCCAAGATCCTCGACGACGAGAAGCAGGGGCAGGCCGCGCGCCAGCTGTTTGACGATGCGCAGGCCATGCTTGCCAAGATCATCGACGAGAAGTGGTTCGCGCCGAAGGCGGTCGTCGGCTTCTGGCCGGCGGGAACCGTCGGTGACGACATCCGACTGTTTGCCGATGAGGCGCGCGGCCAGGAGCTTGCCACCTTCTTCACTCTGCGCCAGCAGCTGAGCAAGCGCGATGGGCGGCCGAACGTGGCGCTGTCCGATTTCGTGGCACCTGTCGACAGCGGCAGCCGAGACTATCTCGGCGGCTTCGTCGTCACCGCCGGCATCGAGGAAGTGGCGATCGCCGAGCGCTTTGAGCGCGCCAATGACGACTATTCGTCGATCATGGTCAAGGCGCTGGCCGACCGATTTGCCGAGGCCTTTGCCGAGCGCATGCACGAATATGTGCGCAAGGAGCTCTGGGGCTACGCCGCCGACGAGGCGTTCTCGCCGCAGGATCTGGTCGGTGAACCCTATGCCGGCATCCGTCCGGCACCGGGCTATCCGGCGCAGCCCGACCACACAGAAAAGGAAACGCTGTTCCGGCTGCTCGACGCTCAAAAGACGATCGGCGTGACCCTGACCGAGAGCTACGCCATGTGGCCGGGCTCGTCCGTCTCCGGCCTCTATATCGGTCATCCCGAAGCCTATTATTTCGGTGTTGCCAAGGTCGAACGGGATCAGGTCGAGGACTATGCCGCGCGCAAGCGCATGCCGGTGCGAGAGGTCGAGCGCTGGCTGTCGCCGATCCTCAACTACGTGCCGATGCCCGAAGCAGAGGCCGCCGAGTAATCTCGGGCATCCAACAATAGCGCTGGCGGGCAATCATGCCCGTCAGTGTCGCTCTTGAAGCGGCGTGCGTCCCAAGGCCGGCCACGGGGCGAAATCGTCTTTCCCACTTGCCTGAAGCCAAGATGAAACGGCGTCGAGCGGTTGTTGATGCCGGCGATTGCCATTCTTGACCACACTATGCTTCGCTGAACTGGCCTATTGCTCTGCATTCGTGGTTTACGGCCGGTGGCGCCAATATATTTCTTAAGGCGTGCAAAAATAATAGGATGGAAATTCCGGAAGGATTCCAATTGAAATGAATGTGATTCAACGTTGTCTTTCGACGACGCAGTTGCATTTCGGGTCGTTTTCCAAATGAAACATTGAAAATCCCGAAAAAAGAATTATATGGGTGCCATCGAATATTGCTTGCGACCTTTGTCAAAGCGCTGAAAAGCGTTGTCAGATTTCCTCTCAACATCGACACGGCTCGGCGAATACCCGTCGAGCGAAATCAACGATTGAAAGGAGATCGTTATGAATTCAGGCACTGTAAAGTGGTTCAATGGCACCAAGGGTTTTGGCTTCATCCAGCCGGATGACGGCACGACCGACGTGTTCGTTCATGTTTCCGCTGTAGAGCGTGCAGGCATGGGCTCGCTGGCGGAAGGCCAGAAGGTCACCTACGACATCGTCCGCGACCGCAAGACCGGCAAGAACTCCGCCGACAATCTCCGGGCGGAATGAATCGTCATCTGCCTCCCCCGACCACGGATGTACTGGCTGGGGACGTTTGATTGACGGGAAGAGGTCGGGTGAAGCCCGGCCTTTTTGCGTCCGGACCCTGCACATTCCGGGGAAAGAAACTATGATGACCCGCAGAGTTTGTGCCGTTGGCGACACGGTGACCGTAAGGGCCGATTTCACCAAGCTGGCACCCGCCATAAGGACGTGCCGGATCATCGGTGTCCTGCCCGCCGACCACGGCGAAACACAATATCGCGTCCGTTTCGACGGCGAGAACTTCGAACGTCGCATCGTTGCAAGCGACGTCGAGACCACAGAGGCGGCCTCTCCCATCGAAGAGGGACCGTCGCGCAGCATTGCCAAGGGTGAACCCTGGCTGAAACCGTCGCGCATCCGGATCGGAAGATAGCTACGCCAATTTCGGTCCGCCGATGTGCGGCCACCAACCAAAGGGAAGGATACATCTTGCAGGTACTCGTCAGAGACAACAACGTCGACCAGGCGCTCCGCATCCTGAAGAAGAAGATGCAGCGGGAGGGACTGTTCCGCGAATTCAAGGCGCGCAGCGCCTATGAAAAGCCGTCGGAAAAGCGCGTTCGCGAAAAGGCGGAAGCCGTTCGTCGCCAGCGCAAGCTCGCACGCAAGAAGCTTCAGCGCGAAGGCCTGCTGCCGGCGCCGAAGAAGGCCGTCCGCACCCGCTAAATCTGAGGCACCGATGCCGATTTCGGCATCGGTCCACGCCCGAGCGAGGAGGTACGCATGACGTCGACGAAGAAAGATCTTTTCAAGCCCGAGCGGCTGTCGGCAAGCGACAAGGCTGCCGCGACCGATCATACGGCCCGCGGTATCGTCGCGGCCGAAAAGCTGGCGCGTGAGAAGAAGACCGAGAAGCTTAGGGCACAGCGGCTTTTGCAAGAGGCTGATGCCGAACCGGTTTCCCCGGCGCCGAAGCGCCAGCCGGCGCGCAAGCGCACAGGCGCCTGACCGCATTCATTGCCCGATCCAGGTGCTGCCACGGTCTGCCGGTCAGGCAGGCGCAGATCTAACCTCACTGATAATTCGTTTGCCTGCCGCGCTTTCCACGCGATGCGCGACCAGTGATTGCTTCGGTTCCGGGTTCCGAAGGCTGCCTAGAGCGTTTCCGGTCTAAACGGAATCGCAGAAACGCTATAACTCTTTATTTTACGCATTTCTTGACGGAAAACCGCTTCGCACTTTTCCTGGAAATGCTCTAGTTGACCGCGCTCGGCTCTGGAAACTGCCAGGTTCCATCCAGTATTTCCTGCCGCGGCCGATAGAGGCGCACGGTGTAATTCCAGCCCTTCGTCGTCGGCAGGCAATTGGCTATCTTGCCGTCGCAACCGCCGAACTGGATCGCGATTGCGCCGTCGTCGCCTTTCTTCGCGGTGATGTTGTTGATGGTGTAGGCGCCGTACTGGTTCTTCTCGTAGTATCCCGCCGCATTGTAGACGCTCACCGACCAGAACGCGTCGACCGGCACATCTTTCACAGTGAGCTTATAGACAGTTGTGCCATCGTTTTTCGCCGGTGTGACGTTGAGATAGGTCGCATCCTTGTCCGGGTTCCCGCCCCAGCCGGTAGCGGTCCCGATCAGATGGCGAACCGGATCGACGTCCTTCTTGGTCCCGAAGGCCCTCTTGAAGTCCGGCATGGTTGAGCCGAGCACAAGCAGCGCTTCGCGCACGGTCTTCTGGCTCGCCGGATCCCAGGCGGGGACCTCGAAGGTGCCGATGCTCTTCTGGCTGACCTTGATCGCGTCCTGCAGCGCGTGGACCTCGTCGAGATCTTTGGGATCGGCAGGATCCACGAGCGTCCGGATCCCGACCACTGCATAGCGTGTGCCGACGCTTTCCTTCGTCAGCCTATGCTCGCCGGCATCATAGGTCACCTGTGGCACGTAGTGATCCTCGTTGATCACCTGCATCGACATGAAGCGCTTTCCGGCATCGGGCAGCGTGATCGTGACCGGGCCGGCGTCGAGGTCGAAGACCACTGAGGAATAGAGCGTGTCGCGGTTGAGGCGAATGACGGTCTGGTTGTCGATCGAGGCCGGCTCGCGGCGATGCAGGAACTTGCCCAGCGCCCCGTCCTTGACCATGGCGGCGGCATACATGTCGCTCTCGGCGCGGATGAAATTGTCGACGCCGACGATAACAGGATCGGCTGCCTTGGCCGGCATCGTGCCGATCATGGCAACCGCCGCCAGAGCGAAGGTGATGCGAAATGTCGTCATGTCGTGATCCTCGGTGCTCAGTTGACGTGTTGCAGCGGCGGGGCCTTCCACTTGCCGTCCAGCGCGTCCGGTTTCGGCCAGTAGAGGCGCATCGCCACGAAGAACGGGCCGGTTGGCGCCGGCAACCAGTTGGCCTCCTTGTCGGGACCGGGGCTTTCGTTCTGAATGTAGAGCGTCAGGCCGCCATCGGCGTCCTTCTTCAGGCCGGGCAGCATCGGCGAGTTGATGAGATAACGGTTGAGCGGATTGGCGTAGAGCAGGCTGGAAGGCAGATCATAGAGGGTGAGGGACCAGAAGGCGTTGACGGGCGGCAGTTGCCCCGGCTCGAAGCGCAGGGTGTACTTGCCGGCGCCGGTCAGCGGTTTCTTTTGGTCGTCGATGAAATAGGCGGGATAGAGGGCCTCTTCCTTGGAGTTGCCGTAGATGCCGAGCGCCGCGCCTGACATGCGCTGCATGTAGTCGTTTTTCAGGAATGCCCGCGTGCCGAAGCTGTCGGCGCTCGAAACCTTGCCGGTATCGACCATGGTTTCCTTGTGTTCTTTGAAAGCAGCCCAGGCGTCGGCCATGCCGTCGGTGATCGCCTTCTGGATTTCCGGCGGGAAGGCCTGCAGGTCGAATGTCTTGCCGGCACCGATGTTCAGCTCGGCGAAGCGGGCCATCAACGCCTTCTCCGAAGGATCGGTCGGGCAGAACTGCAGAATGAAGTTGAGTACTCTGAAGAAATCGGGCGAGGTCTTTTCGTCGGCGGCGCTCAAGGGGGCGATGAAGTCGACAGATGGCGCGGGTGCCGGTGCGGGCTGGCCGAGGAATTTTGACAGCGGTTCGACCTTGTAGCCGGTCTGGATCTTCTTGACGTTCTCTATATCGCCGGGATTGAAGAGCTGCGTGCGGTAGAGCACGAAAGCGAATTCCGTTTCCGAGCGGATCACGGATTTGATCCCGGGCGGTGTCTCGCCTTTCCAGTTCGGTCCCGCAAGCAGGTAGCTGCCTGCCTCGTTGCCGGTCGCGCGGCTGCCGAGATAGGCGAAGTTGAAGGTGTAGAGGTCGATGAATTGCAGCGAGTAGTACCGCTCCTTCTCGACCGCCGGCACCGTGAACACCAGCGGCTCTGTCCTGAGATCGGCGCCGATATAGGAGTAGGGCGTGTCGGAGTTCGGCGTCTGGATCGCCTTGTCGTCCGGCGTGTAGACTCGCGCATTGTTGACGAGTTCGTTCCAGGGCGCCTTGAACTCGAGGCCGCCGGCATCGACGAAATAGGAGTGCTGGACGCGATAATTGTCGACCAGCGGAAATCCGTAGATCGTCGCTTCCTTGGCGATCGCGCGTGCTTCATCCGGTGTGAGGGCGGCATCGGCGGCCACGGCCGGCAAGGCTGCCATATGCGGGAACGTGGCAGCAAGCGCGCCGTAGATCAGCAAGGTCCGTCGTCTGAGCATGGCAAGATCCTCCAGATGAACGCGTGCAGAGCCGGCCGCCGAGCAATCGGACGGCACGCGCAAAGCCGTGCGGGCCAGCGATGGTTCGATGGTGTGCGACGGGCGGAAAACCGCAAGTACGTAACAGTTACGACGGCGCTGCTGTCGTTCTCTGTCGACGCGATGGCGGCGCCTGACGACCTGCGGTAACATCGCTGCTGGAATACATCGCAGGTGAAGAGACCGTCGATGGAGCGCCGCCTCGCAGCCGTTCTGATTGCCGACGTCGCCGGATACAGTCGCCTGAGCCGGCTCGACGAGGAGGGAACGCGCGCCAGATTCCAGAGCGACCTGCACGATATTCTTGAGCCGCAATTTGCCGAACACCACGGCCGGCTGGTCAAGACGATGGGCGACGGGCTGCTGGTGGAATTCCGCAGCGTTGTCGACGCGCTTCGCTGTGCGGTGGAGATCCAGCAGCGCAAGTCCGAACAGGTTGACAAGGCCGCAGCCGATCGGCGGCTCGATTTCCGCATCGGCATCAACCTCGGCGACATCATCGTCGAAGGCGACGACATTCACGGCGATGGTGTCAACACCGCCGATCGGGTGCAGGGGCTCGCCGAGCCGGGCGGCATCGCCATATCCGGCACGGCCTACGACCAGGTCCACTCGAATGTTGGCGTCGGTTATGCCTCGCTCGGCGAGCAGACGGTCAGGGGGATCGCCGAGCCCATCCGCGTCTACCGCGTGCTGCTCGACCCGACCGATGCCGGCAAGACGATCGTCAAGGATACGAAGCAGAGTGCCGCGCGAAGGAGGATACTCATTGCCGGCGCCGTGATGCTGGCCCTCGCATTTGCCGCCGCCTGGTGGCAGCCGTGGACGCTCGTTCTGCCGGAAACGCCGACCGAGCGCTTTGCCTATCCCCTGCCGGACCAGCCCTCCGTCGCCGTCCTGCCGTTCATCAATGTCAGCGGTGACCGGGATCACGACCATCTGGCCGAAGGGTTGACCGACGACCTCATCACCGAGCTTTCGAAAGTGTCCGGCCTGTTCGTCATCGCCCGTCACTCGGTGTTCGCAATGAAGGACAGCGCCTGGAAGATTCAGGACGTGGCAGCGGAACTCGGGGTTCACTACATTCTCGAGGGAACGCTGCAGCGGGCCGATCAGCGCCTGCGCATCAACGTCAAGCTGATCGATGCGATGAGCGGTCTGTCGCTCTGGGCGGAGCGCTACGACCGGCAATATGCCGATCTCTTCGCGGTCCAGGACGATGTCATCGGCAAGATCATCTCGGCGCTCGAGGTCAAGCTCAGCGAAGGCGAGCGCGACCAGCTGGCGCGCATCCCGACCGACAATCTCGAGGCCTATGATTATTACATGCGGGCCGAGCAGCAGGGGCTCGTCTACAGCGACGTCGATACCTATCGCCAGACGCTGGCCTTCTATCAAAAGGCGATCGATCTCGACCCGCGCTTCGCCAATGCCCATGCGGGGATAGCGCGGGTTGCCGTCGACGTCTGGCGCAACGACTACAATTATCTCTGGTCGGCGGCAGTCGCCCGCAAGATCGCCTATGACGCTGCGGGTGAGGCGCTGAAGCTCGACGCCAACAATGCGCGCGCCCACACGGTGCTGGCATTGCTGCAACTCGTCGACGGCCGCGAGACGGAGGCGCGGGAATCAGCGGCCAGGGCGGTCCGGGCGCAGCCGAGCGATGCCGAGGCCTTCGCCAATCTGGCGCTGATCCTCGCGCAGACCGGAGACCACCAACAGGCGATCGCCGATCTGGAGCGGGCATTGAGGCTCGATCCGTCGCCATCCCCGAGTTTTCGGCTGCTGGCCGGCATCGTCTATTACACGGCACGCGACAACGACCGAGCGATCCCGCTCATCGAAGCCGCGGGCGAGGCCTTGCCGAACGCAGAGGCTGCACGGGAATATCTGGCGTCTGCCTATGCCCAGCGCGGCGATCGAGCCCGCGCGGTGGCGGAAGGCGAGAAGCTGCTTCAGCTCTTTCCCGACACCAACCTTACCTACTACGGCTATCTCTATGATTATTGGCGCGAAGAGGACCTCAATCGCCATTTACACGGCCTGCGCACCGCGGGCATTCCGGAGTGGCCCTTCGGTTTCGTCGGGGCTGCGGCCGACCGAATAGGTCCCGCGGAACTTGGCGTCCTGACCCTCGACAAGACCTGGAGCGGGCGGCACAAGAATGGCACGAGTTTCGTGCAATTCTTCGATAAGGCCGGCAATACCGCCTATCGCAGCGCCAATACGAGCATCACCGGCCGCGCCGAGGTGAAGGGCAACCAGCTCTGCGAGAAGTTCGACGGTTATTTTCTCGACCGAATGGTCTGCGGCTACGTCTATCGCAACACGGCCAAGGGCGAGCGCGGCGCCGAGTTCATCCACGTGACGCCGCAGGCGCTGAAATTCTTCTCGATCGCGCAGTGACGACTATACCGTGAGGACCGAGTGTCAGCGCGCCTTCTGCCAGGTGGTGCCGAGCTTTTCCGAAATGAGCGTGTTTTCAACTTCGGACCAGTGCTTCTTGGAATCGACCAGCTTGTTCGGGTTCTTCTCAAAACCTTCCGCCGCACCCGGATCGTAGCTCAGGAACAGCTTGCCCTCGATGATGCGCCAGGCCTTCGGGTCGATGTTGGTGGTCACCGTTCCAAATGAGACGCCGTCGGCGCAGTAGCCGCCATATTGCGGGGCGTAGCGGGTGGGTTCGCGGATGAACAGTTCACGGTTCTCGGCGCTGGCAAACTGCCAGTTCGCCCCGAGCCAGCGGTAGGAATATTGCGGCGAACCCTCTAAAGCCTTGCTTTCGGTGAAATAGGCGACCGGGTCGTAGCCCTTGATGGCGACATCGCCGAAATAGCCGGTGTTGACGAGGTCCTCGGCCATTGTGGGACCGGACAGCGCCAGAAACGCCATCGCAGAGACGCCGATGACGCATGCGTATTGATGGTAGGACATTCCTTTTCTCCGATTTCCGGATGCGGGTGGCGCGCTTCTGGCGTCACTTCCGCTTCGTGCATTCGGTATAGAGCCAGTCGCCGACGAGGTCGGCCTTCTGGCAGGTGGCGCCCGCCTTCAAGAGAAGCTCGGCTGCGTCCCAGTGCGAGCGCCAGCCGGCCTGCGTCAGCGGCGTGTAGCCATTGCGTTCCTTCGCCTCGACTTCGGCCTTCTGGGTTAGCAGCAAGGCCACGACGTCGGCGTGGCCTTCCTCGGCGGCGGCATGCAGAGGCGACATATGGTAGAAGTTCTTGGTGTCGTTAACATCGGCGCCCTTGGCCAGCAGTAGCTTGACGGTGTCGAGATTGCCGCCATAGGCGGCGGCATGCAGGGCGGTCAGCCCGCCTTTGTTGCGGATATCGATGTCGCAGCCGCGATCGAGCAGCAGAGTGACCACATCCGGCTGCCCGGCTAGCGACGCAATCAGCAATGCCGGCTCGCCGGCCGTGTCCGGCGCGGTGATGTCGGTCCCCTGATCCAGCAACTGTGTGACGCGCTTGATGTCGCCGTCTCTTGCCGCGTCATGCAAGGGACCCGCAAATGCCGTCGAGGTGAAAAACGCCAGCCCGGCGACCGAAGCACAAAGACAGTTCATCGCGCCACCTCCGCCCCAGCTTCGGTTTTGCATGCAAGGACATTCGAAAATATCACAGAGTCCTTGCCGTCAACAAGGTCAGTCGCCGGCGCAGGCCCGGGCCTACCCGGTTCGCCCTGATGTGTCCGGCGAAATTGCCGGCCGGATCGGGCTTCGAAAGTGGCGAGTCAGGCGTTGACCCGCATCAGGTCGAGCACGCGCTCCACCGCGCAAGGGATGGGGGCGATGATCGGCGTGGTGAAATCGGGCTGCAACTGTTCGGCCGCCTGGCCGAGCGGGCCGCCGCCGATGATGACGGCCCCGGCGCCATCCAGTTCGATGCAGTGCCGGACCGCTTCGCCGAGCTGTTCCCGCAGCCGTTTTTCATCGCCGGCAAGCGCGAGCGGATCGCCGGGCGTGCAACGGATGCCGGTGTATTGGCCGGCAAGGCCGAGGTCGTGGGCGCGCTCGTCGATCGCTTCGATCAGGTCCGGGGTCGTGGTTGCGACGCCGAACTTGCGGCCGTTTCGCGCGGCTTCGATCATCGATGCCTCGCAGATGCCGACGACGGGGATGTCGACACGATCCTTAAGGGCGGCAAGGCCGGGATCACCGAAGGCGCTGACGATGATGCCGAGGCAATCCGCGGCATGGGACGTGCCGATCTCGATGACCTCGTCAGCCGCGGCCGTCAACTGCTGCGGCGTGACGATCATCTGCGGGTTCCGCTTGGCCGTGGCGATTGCCACGGCCAAGCGTCCGGTTACAGCCCGCTCAGCGATGGCGAGCATCATGCTGCTTGTTGCGTGCGAGCTGTTCGGGTTGATCAACAGGATATGTGCGGTCACGTTCTGACTTCCATGCCGACATTGACCTGTTTTGGTTCAGCCTTGGCGAGGTCGGCGTCCGCCGGCTGGTCCAGATCTTCCATCGACATGCCATAGGTCTCGGGACCGAGCTGGATGCAGAATGCGAAGACCGCGTACATGCCGGCCGCCAGACCGAACACCCCGACCATGCCGTAGGTGTCGAACAGCATGCCGGAGATCGTCGGAACGAAGGAGCCCGCTGCCGATCCCGTTGCCAGGATGAGTGCGACGCCGAAGGCACGGATGCGCGTCGGGAAGAGTTCCGGCGCGTAGATCCAGATCGAGGTGTTGAGCAAGAGCACGAAGAACTGGAAGATCGCTCCGAACATCAAGACGAGGTAGATGTTGGTTCCGAGATAGGCGATCGAAACCGCTGCCAGGCAGGCGAAGACCGCACCTGTTGTCAGCACCTTCTTGCGCGGGAAATAGTAGCCGAACATCGAGGCGGCGATGGCGCCGAGCACGCTGCCGCTCTGGATGATCATGCTATAGAGCAGGCTGCCCTGCAGGGTGTAGCCCATCGACACGAAGATGATCGGCATCAGTGTGAGCACCGACAGTTGGGCGCCGTAGCTCATCAGGATGGCGATCGCAACGGGGATGGTCCGGCCGATGAACGGTGCCCGGAAAAGCTCTTTCCAATCACTCTTCACGGGCGCTTCGTCCTGGACGTGGTCCTTGGTCAGATATTCCTCGACCTTAAGATTACGCGGCCGCAGCGATCCGGAGGCGAGGATCGACAGCACCTTGTTGGCCTCGTCGATCTTTCCCTGCGAGGCAAGGAACCGCGGGGTTTCGGGCACGAAACGGCGATAGAAGACCACGAGCAGCGCCGGCAGTGCGAGCGCGGCGAACAGCCAGCGCCAGCTGTTTTCCCCCGGGAAGAGCGTGAAGATCAGCAGGCCGAAGGCGGGGGCGAGGAAGTTGCCGAAGCCGCCGGCACCGACATTGACGAGGCCGGCGGCCGTGCCGCGGAATTTCGGCGAGCAGAATTCCGACAGCATCGTCACTGCGGTGGAGATTTCACCGCCGACGCCGAAGCCGACAATGGCGCGGGCAAAGCACAGCGCCGCGAAATTCGGTGCGAGCGCGCAGGCGGCCGAGCCGATGGTGAAGAGCAGAAGGTTGATCGTCAGCATCACGCGGCGGCCGTAGCGATCGCCGAGGATGCCCGACAGCAACCGGCCGATGGCGGCGCTGCCGAAGGTGATGGTGTTGAGGAAGCCGATATCCGTACCGGTCAGGCCCCAATGTTCCTTCAGGATGGGGCCGGCGACGCCGATGGTGTTCTGCTCGAAACTGTCGAACAGGCAGCCGATCAGAACGAGGGCGATGATCTGCTTGTGGGCGCCGGTGACGCCGATCTTGGTGAATGCTGATTCCAACTGTCGAATGACCGGCGAAGACTTGCCGGACGGCACCATATTTTCCGCTGCCATGGTTTGTTCCCCTTTATGGCTTAACTGGCGTGAAAACTTAGTTTCATGATGCTACATCAAGAAATCGTAGTTTCATACTGAAATTTTGCTTCGAACCGGGCGAACCGGACGTTTCGCGCCTGGCGGGCGCTCTTGTCGTCCAGCACAATTCATCTTCGAAACAACGCCATCGAGGAATGCAGGTTTCGTGCCAAAAGATGAGAAACCATAGTTTCGCGTTTATAATCAGATATATGGACAAAAGTCGGTCTGTATCCGCCGCGTGAAACTGTGATTTCTTATGATCGAATAATGCACCTCAGTTTCAGGCAGATGCCCAAACAACGGTCACAGTTCTTCGAGCGCGTCGTTCAGGGCTTCGATGCCGCGCAGACGGTTGCGACCGGTCACACCGGCCGTTTCGATGCATCGCGTCGTCAAGAGATGGCAGAGCGCCATGACGGAGACGTGGTTGAAGAGGGGCCCGGGCGCCAGCGTCTGGCAGCGGAAATGCCACTCGGCCTGGCTGAGGAAGGGTACGCCTTCGTCGGTGATGTAGAGCAGGCGGGCTCCGGATTTTTCCACCTGGTTGAGCAGCGCGTCCATCAGCGCGATGCGGCGGCGCAGGCCGAAGACGATGACGACGTCGTCGGGCGTGAAGCTGACGAGATGCTCGCCCAGCGTCTGTCCGCCACCGGGAATGGCCGAGATGTTCTCGATCACCTGTGTCAGCTGCCATTGCAGATAGGTGGCGAAGGAATGGCTGGCGCGAAAGCCGATGACCCAGACCTTGCGCGCCTTCAACAGCGCTGCAGACGCGGTGTTGATCTGGGTTTCCGATATCGCGAGAAACGTGGCTTCGATATTGGCGACCCCTTGCGCGACATGGGCGGTGACGGATTGCTCGCCCGCCGTATCGGCGCTTGTCGCCAGGAAGAGGCGCGATCCCGTCTGCTTGTCGGCACGCGCATGGCGGCGCGCTTCCTCGTAGTTTTCATAGCCTAGCCGCTGGATGAAACGTGACACGGTGGCCTTCGACACATGCGCCAGAGCTGCCAGTTCCTGGGCGGAATAGCTGGCGACTTCGCCGGGAAAGTCGCAGAGAAAATCTCCAAGGCGCCGCTCCGCCGGATGGAGCTCCGGCAGGACCTGACGAACGCGGGTGAGGAAGGATCGCTCTTTGGGACTCATTGCCAATTCCATGAAACTGTCGTTTCATGGACTGTCCGATTTCCGCGTCACCTTGGCAAGAGCGCAGGGCCGGAAAGCGCCGGCCTTGCACCATGTCGTGCCAGAGCCGCGGTCAGTATTTTGACGGCACGTAGAGTTCGGGCGGCAGCACCTTGCGCTCGTAGTCCGGGTTGAAGACCCGCTCCGGCAGGGTGATTTCCTCGTGCGGCACATCCTCATAGGGAATCTGCTGCAGCAGGTGATCCATACAGTTCAGCCGCGCCCGCTTCTTGTCGTTGCCTTCGACGATGTGCCACGGCGCTTCGGGAATGTTGGTTCTGGCGAAGGTCTCTTCCTTGGCCTTGGTATAGGCCTCCCAGCGCACGCGCGACTGCAGATCCATCGGCGACAGCTTCCACTGCTTCAGCGGGTCGTGGATGCGCACGAGGAAGCGCATCTGCTGCTCCTCGTCAGTGATCGAGAACCAGTATTTGACCAGCCGGATGCCGGAGCGCACCAGCATGCGCTCGAATTCCGGCACGTCGTTGAAGAACTGCTCGACCTGGTCTTCGCTGGCAAAGCCCATGACGCGTTCGACGCCGGAACGATTGTACCAGGAGCGGTCGAACAGCACGATCTCGCCGCCGGCCGGCAGATGCGGCACGTAGCGCTGGAAATACCATTGGGTCTTTTCGCGGTCCGACGGGGCGGGCAGCGCCGTGACCCTGACGACGCGCGGATTGAGCCGCTGGGTAATGCGCTTGATCACGCCGCCCTTGCCGGCAGAATCGCGCCCCTCGAAGATCACCACGACCTTCTCCTTGTGGTGCACGACCCAGTCCTGCAGCTTGATCAGTTCGGATTGCAAACCTATCAGGGTGCGGAAATAGTCGATGCGCGGAAGCGACGGCGGGTGGTTCTTGCGGTAGATCTTGCGGATCTCTTCCGAAAGCGCCGGCTCGGAAAGCTCGAGCTCGTAGTCTTCATCGAGCGTATCGGCGAGTTCCGCCTCGAGCCAGTCCTGCCCATCGAAGTCGCCGTTTAACCTGTTCATCGCATCCCTCCAGCGCACAAGCGCGCAGTGCGGCAGCTCGCGGCATGATGCTACCGTTATCTGGCTTATTCCATAGGCGCATGAAGGGAATTTGACGCCGCCCGTCGAGGCCGGCGCCTTTGCTGCGGGGGCGCCTCTACGCCTTGATGTACCAGCCCCACGGCTCGTCGGCATCGAAGCTGGTGATCTGCTTGGTCTCGAGATAGTTGGCAAGGCCCCAGCGACCGAGCTCGCGGCCGATGCCCGACTGCTTGTAGCCGCCCCAGGGCGCTTCAGGGAAGGTCGGTTGCGAGCAGTTGACCCAGACGATGCCGGCGCGAAAAGCCCGGGCGACGCGCTCGCAGCGCTGCTTGTCGGCAGACATGACCGCGGCGGCAAGGCCGAAACGGCTGTCGTTGGCCATGCGCACCGCATCAACCTCGTCCGTAAACGGCTTGACGCAGACGACCGGCCCGAAGATTTCCTCACGCCAGACATAGCTGTCTTCGCCCATGTCGGTCAGCACGGTCGGTTCGATGAAATAGCCGCTGTTGAAACCGGCGGGCCTGCCGCCCCCCGCCGCGATGGTCGCTCCGTCCTGGCGGGCACGGTCGATCGCGGTCAGGACCTTGTCATATTGTCCCTTGGAAACGATCGGCCCTAGCAGCGTGCCCTCGTCGAGGCCGTTGCCGATGGTGATCTTGGCCGCCTCTTCGCAGAGCCTTTTGACGACGGCATCGTAGATCGGCTCCTCGACGAGCACGCGCGAGGTTGCTGAACAGACCTGCCCCTGGTTCCAGAAGATGCCGAACATGATCCATTCGACTGCTTTGTCGATATCGCTGTCGGCAAAGACCACGAAGGGAGACTTGCCGCCGAGCTCGAGGCTGATGTTTTTGATGTCCTGGGCACCGGCCATCATCACCTTTCGCCCTGTGGGTACCGAGCCGGTAAAGGCGAGCTTGTCGACCAGCGGGTGCTCGGTCAGCGGCTGGCCCGCATCCTGGCCGGTGCCGGTGACGATGTTGAGCACGCCCGGCGGAAGCTCTATTTCCTCGGCAATGGCGCCCAGTTCCAGCGCCGTCAGCGGCGTCAATTCGGACGGTTTCAGCACGATGGTGCAGCCGGCGGCAAGCGCCGGTGCCACCTTCCAGGAGACCATCAGCAGCGGATAGTTCCAGGGCGTGATCGCGCCGACGACACCGAGCGGTTCGCGAATGGCGCGGGCGGTGAACCGGTTGTCGCCGACGGCGATCGTTTCCTCGGGATTGGCGTCGAGTTCCTCGGCAAGCCCGGCATAGTAGCGGAAGCAACCGGCGGCATCGTCGATATCCCATAGCGCTTCCGTCAGCGGCTTGCCGTTGTCGGTGACTTCGAGACGCGCCAGAGAGTGCCGCCTTTCCTCGATCTTCTCGGCAATCGCCCTGAGATAGACGGCCCGTTCGGTGCCGGAAAGCTTCGGCCACGGGCCGCTGTCAAACGCAATGCGGGCGGCTTTGACGGCGCGGTCGATATCGTCATAGGTGGCTGCGGGCGCATGGTGGATGACTTCCTCCGTCGCCGGATCGATCACGTCGAGCGTACCGCCGCGGCGGGGTTTCTCCCATTTGCCGTCAATGAACAACTTGTCCCGCATGCCTGTACCCTCATTTCAGCCCGGCAGAGTATGGCCCTCTCGATGGGGATCGCGCCAGCGGCCGGCCATACTTTTTCTGGGCTATCTTGCTTTTCGCTGAGGCCCTTACGTGCTTCGGCTCAGAGGCCTCCAGGCAAGGAACGGAAGAACGGGAAGGATCGCACTGGCGCCGGCAATGAACCAGAATTGCCGAAGCGTCATCCAGCCGTCACTGTAAAGCGTGCCCGCCAGGACGCCAGCGACCATGAACAGATCCATCAACGGCAGGCTCAGCGCATAGAAAACGGCCTGGCGCTCAAGGCTCAGCCGTTGCTGGATAAGCGTGAAATAGGCGGCGAAGGCGACCATCTCCGGCATGCCACCGATGATCAGCATTGCCGTTGCCAGCGCATGGTTCGGCGCGAAGACCACCGCGAGCGTCGTCACGCCTTCGAGAAGGCTTGCGACGAGATAGGCGGTCAGCAGCGACTGTGCATCGACCAGCTTTCTCGCGACGCGATTTGAGACGAGAGCGCCGATGACTCGCTGCTGCAAGCCCCGCCTTGCGGGGCTCGTCACGCCATCTGGTGTGGTTCGGTCGACATGAACGCTTGTTATCACGGCGGCTGGGCAGCGACAAGAATTGTGGCGGGGAGGTGCGCATGGTCACCGGGCCTGGCTTGCGAGTGCCGGCATGGTGCTTGCGATCTGCGTGATCACCATGCCGCTGATGATCAGCGCGACGCCGACGAGGCGGGCGACGCTCACCTGTTTTTCCGGAAAGCCCATCAGGCCGAAGTGGTCGATGATGATCGAGACCGCCATCTGTCCGGCAATTACCGCGACGATGAAGCTGGCGGCGCCGAGCTTCGGGGCGAGGAGAAGGGCCGCGGTGATGTAGATGACGCCGGCTGCGCCGCCGATCCAGATCCACCAAGGGCCCTTCAGTGCCTCGCCGGGGCTCGGCATCGGCACGCGAAAGGCGATCATGATGGGGATGATGAGGGCGAGGCTGACGCCGAGCGAAACGGCGGTCGCCCATAGAGGATGACCGACCAGGCGGCCGAGCACGACGTTGGCGCCGGCCTGCAGCGGGACGACCGCCCCGGCGAAGACAGCTGCGAGGATGAGGAGGAGTGGGCCAGCATTTGCCATGACGATATTCCGATCTGTTTGACGGGCCTATGGTCGATCATTCAAATCAAGAATGGAAATTCGCAGTTTGCACGGTCTATATTCGTAAGATGAATAACCTCGCTGGAATCGATCTGAACCTGCTTGTTGTGCTCGATGCGCTGTTGGCCGAACGCCATGTTTCGCGCGCCGCAGTGCGCCTGAACAAGAGCCAGCCTGCGGTCAGCCATGCGCTGGCCCGCTTGCGCGATCTCTTCAATGATCCCCTGCTGGTGCGGCATGGTGGGCGGCTGGAGCCGACCATACGGGCGCTTGAGATCGCGCCGCGGCTCGCTGAAGCAATGGCTCGGATGCGGTCGCTGCTTGCGCCGGCAGGTTTCGACCCTGCAACGGAGCGGCATGTGTTCCGAGTGGCGATGTCGGACTATGGTGCGGCGGTGCTGCTGCCGAGGCTGATGGCGACCCTGCGGGTCGAGGCGCCACATGTCGATCTGATCGTCAGCCAGGCGAGCCGCGAGGTCATGGCGTCGCAGGTGGTGGACGGAGAGATCGATCTGGCCCTGGGCGTGTTCCCGGCGCACGGTGAAGGCATCCGGTCATCGCTGCTTTTCAGGGAAAGCTTTGCCTGCCTTGCAGACGCGTCGCGGCTTGGCGGATCGCTAGCCATTGATCTTGCCGAATATCTCGTCCGGCCGCATGTGCTGGTGTCGTTGCGTGGCGATGCCAGCAATGAGATCGATCTTGCGCTGGCGGCGACGGGAAATGCACGCCGCATCTGTCTTGCGGTTCCGCACTGGAGCGTCGCGCCCGGCCTGGTGCGTGGTACGGATCTCGTCCTGACCGTCGCCCGCCGCATCCTTCCGCAGGCAGACGCCGACGGGCTTGCCGTCTTCGAACCGCCCTTTGCCATTCCGCCGTTCGACTTCGAGCAGATCTGGCACCGTCGTCGCGACGGCGACCCGGGGCATCGCTGGTTGCGGGCGCTCGTCGCGCGCCTTCTCGGCGATGAGGAACCGGTTACTACAGCGCCGCGCGTCAAATATGACGCCCAAAGGACGCTGTAACGCTTTAAACTTGCTGCATAATTTTATCCTTAAATCGATTCCGATTTGAGGAATTATGCAGTAGCCGATGACGCAGTGGCACTCGCCTCCGTCGTTATGCGAGCCAAATGAACCTGCGCTTCACCCTGTCGGGCCGGTGTAATCGGGTGGTGGCGGATGCGCAAAAAAAGACCCGGTCGGATGGGCCGGCCGGGTCTCAAGGGTTTAGGTCGTTGGCGCTATCAGGCGTGCCCGACGCCCTGGATCGCCGACACCTGCCACTCGCCGGAAGCCTTGCGTACGAAGGTCCAGAGCTCGACGGCTTCGGTCAGATTGTCCGGATCGCCGCTGACGACACGCCCGGTGGTGCGGTCGCGCATCACGTCGATGCTCTCGTAGCGCATGGCAACGGTTGCGTAGTCCGTACCATCTTCCGACCAGGCTTCGGCGACGTCACCCTGGACGAGATGGACGTCGCTGACGTCGTTCTTGACGCCGCTGGTGGCGTTGTCGCTGAGTTCTTCGGCGAGATAGGACATGGCTTCGGGCGTCGTCAGGCGACGCAAGGTGCCGTAGTCCTCGGCCGCGTAGGCCGCCTGAACGTCCTTCAGCATCTTCTCGAACTGCTCGAGGTCCGACTGGCCGATGCCGATTTCGTCGGCAGGGCCGTCGGCGGCAGGCGCCGGTGCGGCTGCAACGGTGGGGCGCGCATTCGCCTGACCACCCGCTTGGCCACCACCGATGCTCGGGATCTTGAACGAGGGCACGCCGGCCGAAGGCGCGTTCGCTGACGACCGCTCAGACGGGCCGGCATAGGCCGGCTGGCGGTTGCGGCCGAAGAAACGCATCGCCAGCATGATCACGCCGCCGATCAGCAGCATCTGGACGATCAGGCCGAGGAAGCCGGCGGCGCCGCCGAAGCCGCCGCCCATCAGCATGCCGATCAGGCCGCCGACCATGAGGCCGCCGAGAAGCGAACCGCCGAAGCCGCTGAAGAAGCCGGGTCGTGCATTGGGCGTGTTGGCACCGGTCGGGCGCGTCTGGGCTGCCCCGGGATTGGTGGTCGTCGGGCCGGCATCCTGGCGCGGCGTCATCGTACGGTCGATCGGTGCCGCGTTTGTCGGCGCGGTGCGGGTGACGGGCGGCTGCGAAAAGGTGCGTGTGCCGCGGCTGCCGAAGCCGCCGCCCGAGCGCCGGGCCTCGGCGACATCCACAACTGTGAGCGCGACAGTGAGACCGATCGCCATCATCGCCAGAGCTCGTCCAAAACGCTGCATTGCCATTCAAACCCCTTGTATTGTGCTTGGGCCCACGAGGGCCTTCGCTGGCTCATATAGAGGTTCCGATCCCGGATTTTAAGGTTTCCGTGTCGCTTTTGGTCCGGTTTACCGTAATCGCGCCGGTGAAATCGGCCGGAAAAACCCTCAGCGGTTGGCTTCGAGGATCATCGTCGCCGCCTTTTCGGCGATCATGATCGTCGGCGAATTGGTGTTGCCCGAGGTGATCGTCGGCATGATCGAGGCATCGGCGATGCGCAGGCCGTGCAGGCCGCGCAGGCGCAGCTCCGCGTCGACGACACTCGCCGGATCCGCCCCCATCCGGCAGGTGCCGACCGGGTGGAAGATCGTCGTGCCGATATCGCCGGCGGCGCGGCGCAGATCCTCGTCACTCTCGTAGGACGGTCCCGGCTTGAACTCGGTCGGGTTGAAGCGGGCGAAGGATGGCTGGTTGACGATGCGACGCGTCAGGCGGATGGAGCGGACCGCGACATCGCGGTCGGCCTCAGCCGTCAGATAGCGCGGGCGAATGTCGGGCGCTGCGGCGAAATCCGGCCCTTTGAGATGTACCGATCCCCGACTTTCCGGCCGCAGGTTGCAGACGCTGGCAGTAATCGCCGGGAAGGGATGAACCGGTTCGCCGAACTTCTCGAGCGACACCGGCTGGACGTGATATTGCAGATCCGGCGTCTCCTTCTCGGAGCCGGAACGGGTGAAGATGCCGAGCTGGCTCGGCGCCATGGCCATCGGGCCAGAGCGCCTCGCGAGATATTCGAGACCGATCGCCGCCTTGCCAAGGAGCGTGCTTGCCTTCTCGTTCAGTGTCGGCACCCCGGTCACCTTGTAGGCGAGGCGCAATTGCAGGTGATCCTGCAGGTTTTCGCCGACGCCAACCAGCTCGTGCCGGACCGCGATACCGTTGTCGCGCAGCACATCGCCACGACCGATACCGGAGAGCTCCAATATCTGCGGCGAGCCGATGGCACCGGCAGAAAGAATGGTTTCGCGGCGACACCGCGCCTGTGTGACCATGCCGTCATGCTGGAATTCGACGCCGGCGATGCGACCTTCCTCGATCACCAATCGGCGGACATGCGCCTTCGTAAGAACAGTCAGATTGTGCCGGTTGCGCGCGGGCCGCAGAAACGCCTTGGCCGTGTTCCACCTGATGCCGGAGCGTTGGTTGACGTCGAAATAGCCCGAGCCTTCATTGTTGCCGCGGTTGAAGTCCGTCGTTTCCGGAATGCCGGCCTCGGTCGCTGCCTTCTGGAAGGCGTCCAGCACGGCCCAGCGAACGCGTGCCTTCTCCACCCGCCATTCGCCGCCCGCGCCATGCATCTCGTCGGCGCCGCGATAGTGGTCTTCCGACTTGCGGAAATGCGGCAGGACGTCGTCCCAGCCCCAGCCGGTGCACCCCAGTTGGCGCCAATGGTCGTAGTCTCGCGCCTGGCCGCGCATGTAAATCATGCCGTTGATCGACGAGCAGCCGCCGAGCACCTTGCCGCGGGGATAGCCGAGCGCGCGGCCGTTCAGGCCCTCCTCGGCGGCGGTGGTGAAACACCAGTCGGTGCGGGGGTTGTTGATGCAATAGAGATAGCCGACCGGAATGTGGATCCAGTGATAATTGTCGCTGCCGCCGGCTTCGAGCAGCAGGACGCGGCGATCCGGATTTTCGGAAAGGCGGTTGGCCAGAACGCAACCGGCGCTACCCGCTCCGACGACAATGTAGTCGAACGTGTCCATAGGCTTTCTCTTGTGTCGTTGCCCGGTCCGGCGCAATCGGGACCGGGCTCGCTCTCTTCCTCGAGGAACGTTCTAGTGGCGATGTTCGAAACCGAGCTTGCGGCCGAGCCTCGAATTGTAGAACTCGCCGACGATGCCGCGCCGGAAAAGCAGCACGCAGACCATGAACACCAGGCCGGTGATGATGGTGACCGGGAATTCGGAGGTTGCGAGGTAGTTCTGCAAAATCACGACGAGGCCGGCGCCGAACAGTGGACCGATCAGCGTGCCGATGCCGCCGAGCAGCGTCATCAGGATGACCTCGCCCGACATCTGCCAGCTGACGTCGGTCAACGTCGCAAACTGGAAGACCAGGGCCTTGACGCCGCCGGCAAGGCCGGTGAGCGCCGCCGACATGACGAAGGCGGCAAGTTTGTAATTGCGCACGGAGTAGCCGAGCGAGACGGCGCGCGTCTCGTTCTCACGGATCGACTTCAGGATCATGCCGAAGGGCGAGTGAATGATCCGCCAGATGATCGCGACGCCGATGATGAAGACGCCGAGCACGAAGTAATACATGTTGGTCGACTGGCTGAGATCAATGAAGCCGAAGAGATGGCCGCGCGGCACGGACTGGATGCCGTCCTCACCCTTGGTGAACTCGGCCTGCAGGCAGAAGAAATAGAACATCTGCGCCAGCGCCAGCGTGATCATGGCGAAGTAGATGCCCTGCCTGCGAATTGCGAGATAACCGATGATCGCACCGAGAAATGCTGCCCCCGCGACGCCGACGAGAATGCCGAGTTCCGGCGGCAGCCCCCATTCCTTGACCGCATGGGCGGTGAAATAGGCGGCCCCGCCGAAGAAGGCCGCGTGCCCGAAGGAGAGCAGACCGGTATAGCCGAGCAGCAGATTGAAGGCGCAGGCAAACAGCGCGAAGCACAAGAGCTTCATCAGGAAGACGGGATAGAAGAACAAGGGGGCGAGCACGAGCAGGGCAAGACCCGCCGCCAGGAACATCGTCTGCGCGACGACCGGCTTCTTTTCCCTGGGCTTATCGATATCGAGTGTCAATGTCATATCAAACATCCCGGCCGAAGAGGCCTGCCGGCCGTATCAGGAGAACGATGGCCATGATCACGAAGATCACGATGTTGGAAGCCTCGGGGTAGAAGACCTTGGTCAGCCCTTCGGCGACGCCAAGCAGGTAGCCGGTGACGATCGCCCCCATGATCGAGCCCATGCCGCCGACGACCACGACGGCGAAGACAACGATGATGATGTTCGAGCCCATCAACGGCGAGACCTGGTAGATCGGCGCCGCGAGCACGCCTGCAAGGGCGGCGAGTGCGGCTCCAAGCGCATAGGTCAGCGTCAGCAGGAACGGCACGTTGATGCCGAAAGACTGGACGAGGATCGGGTTTTCGGTCGCCGCACGCAAATAGGAGCCGAGCTTGGTCTTCTCGATCACCAGCCAGGTGCCGATGCAGACGATGAGAGAGAAGGCGATCACCCAGCCGCGATAGACCGGCAGGAACATGAAGCCGAGATTGGTGCCGCCCGCAAGCGCTGCCGGCGTGGCATAGGGCTGGCCCGAAGCGCCATAGAGATAACGGAACGTGCCTTCGATCGTCAGCGCCAGGCCGAAGGTGAAGAGCAGGCCGTAGAGCGGATCAAGCGAATAGAGCCGCCGCAGCATCGTGCGTTCGATGACGGCGCCGACAAGCCCGACGGCAAGCGGCGCGACGATCAGCGCCGGCCAGTAGCCGATGCCGAAATAGGACAGCAGCATCCAGGCAAAGAAGGCGCCGAGCATATATTGCGCGCCGTGGGCGAAGTTGATGACGCGCAGCAGGCCGAAGATGATCGCAAGGCCGAGGCTCAAGAGTGCATAGAACGAGCCGTTGATCAGGCCGATCAGCAGTTGGCCGAGGAAGGCTTGCAGCGGAATTCCAAAGATCATGGTCATGGCTCAGACCCCCAGCACGTCATGCAGCATGTCCATGCGGGCGGAGAGTTCCGAGACCGGAAACTCGCCGACCATGCGGCCATGATCCATCAGGTAGAAGCGGTCGGCTACCTTGCTGGCGAAGCGGAAATTCTGCTCGACCAGAAGAACGGTCATGCCGCGCTCCTTCAATGTCTTGAGCACGTCGCCGATGCGCTGGACGATGACCGGGGCAAGCCCCTCGGTCGGCTCGTCGAGCAGCATCATGCGCACACCGGTTCTCAAGATCCGGGCGATCGCCAGCATCTGCTGTTCGCCACCGGAAAGCTTGGTGCCCGGGCTGTTGCGGCGCTCGTGCAGATTGGGGAAAAGCTCGAAGATCTCGTCGACCGTCATGCCGCCCTTGGCCACGGCCGGCGGCAACAGCAGGTTTTCGTAGACCGACAGCGTCGAGAAGATGCCGCGCTCCTCGGGGATGAAGCCGAGGCCGCGATGGGCGACCCGGTGCAGCGGCACCTTGATCAGGTCCTCGCCGGCAAAATCGATCGCGCCCTTGCGATTGCGCACGATGCCCATGATCGAACGCAGGGTGGTGGTCTTGCCGACGCCGTTGCGTCCGAGCAGGGTGACCATCTCGCCTTCGCCGACCGTCATGTCGACGCCATGCAGGATGTGGCTTTCGCCGTACCAGGCGTTGAGGCCGGAGACTTTCAGAAGCGGTTTCATCTCAGGCCTCCTCGGTGCCCATATAGGCGGTGCGCACCCGCGGGTCGGCTGACACATTTGCGTAGTCGCCCTCGGCGAGGATCTCGCCGCGCTGCAAGACGGTGACGTGATGGCAGAGCGTCGAGACGACGGAGAGATTGTGCTCGACCATCAGCACGGCGCGTTCGCGCGCCACCTCGCGGATGATCTCGGCCACCATGCCGACATCCTCGTGGCCCATGCCGGCCATCGGCTCGTCGAGCAGCAGGACCTTCGGGTCGAGCGCCAGGGTCGTGGCGATCTCCAACACCCGCTTGCGCCCGTAGGAAAGGTCGGCGGCAATCGCGTTTCTCTCCCGGTCGAGGCCGACGGAACGGATCAGCTGATCGGCCTTGGCCGTCAGCCCGTCGAGTGCCGACATCGGCTTCCAGAACTGGGTCGCAAGGCCGTGCGGCCGTTGCAGCGCCACGCGCACGTTGTCGAGCACGCTCATATGCGGAAACACCGCCGAGATCTGGAACGAGCGCACCAGTCCCATGCGCGCCACCTTGTCGGGCGCCATGCGGGTGATGTCTTCGCCCAGCAGCGTGATCGTGCCGTCAGTCGGCTGTAGGAACTTGGTCAGCAGGTTGAAGACCGTCGTCTTGCCGGCGCCGTTCGGGCCGATCAGCGCATGCACGCGGGCATGGTGGACGTCGAGGTTGACGTTGTTGACGGCGGTGAAGCCGCCGAAATCGCGACGGAGACCGCGGGCGGACAAAACCACCCGCGGCGCTCCATTCTGTTCTGACGAGGCAGCGGTCATCGCGATCCGACCGCTCACGATTTTACGAGTTCGCAGCCGCTCTTGGCCGGGTCGATGAAGGCTTCGGCACCCGGAATGGTGGCGAGCACCTTGAAATAGTCCCAGGGCTCCTTGCTTTCGTCCGGCTTCTTCACTTCCAGCAGATACATGTCGTGGACCATGCGGCCGTTCTCTGCGACCTTGCCGTTTTCGGCAAAGATGTCGTTGACGGGAAGGACATGCAACTCCTTCGAAACCGCATCGCCGTCATCGCTGCCGGCCTTTTCGATCGCTTTGAGATAGGAAAGCACGGCCGAGTAGGTGCCGGCGTGAACCATGTTCGGCATCTTGCCGGTGCGTTCCATGAAGCGCTTGCCGAACTTTGCCGTCTCTTCGTTGCGGTTCCAGTAGAAGCCTTCGGTCAGCGTCAGCCCCTGTGCCGCTTCGAGGCCGAGGCCGTGGACCTCGGCGAGCGTGAAGAGCAGCGCCGCCAGACGCTGGCCGCCCTGGACGATGCCGAATTCGGCTGCCTGCTTGATGGCGTTGGACGTATCGAGGCCGGCATTGGCAAGGCCGATGACCTTGGCACCCGAAGACTGCGCCTGCAGCAGGAAGGACGAGAAGTCGGTGGTCGCAAGCGGATGGCGGACGGAGCCGACGACGGTACCGCCGTTTTCTTTGACGTAGTTGCCGGTGTTTTCCTCGAGCGAGTAGCCGAAGGCGTAGTCGGCGGTCAGGAAGAACCAGCTGTCGCCGCCCTGCTTGACGAGCGCGCCGCCGGTGCCGACCGCAAGCGCATGGGTGTCATAGGCCCAGTGGAAACCATAGGGCGAGCACTGCTTGCCGGTCAGTTCGGTGGTGGCCGCGCCGGTATTGATGGTGATCTTCTTCTTTTCCTTCGACAATGCCTGGACGGCGAGGCCGACCGAGGAGCTCGTCAGCTCCATGATGCTGTCGACCTGTTCGGTGTCGTACCACTGACGGGCGATGTTGGAGGCGATGTCGGCCTTGTTCTGGTGGTCGGCGGTGATCACCTCCACCGGAACGCCGAGAACCTTGCCGCCGAAGTCCTCCACCGCCATCAGCGCGGCTTCATAGGAGGACTTGCCGCCGAAATCGGCGTAGACGCCGGACTGGTCGTTGAGAATGCCGATCTTGACCTTGCCGTCGGATGCGTCGGCGAGTGCCGCGGTGCTGCTGGCAAGCATCATTGCGAATGCGGTGAGCAGTTTCTTCGTCATCTTGTCCTCCTCCAAAGGCTTCAGGCGGGAGTGTCTCGCGCAAAATCGCGCTCGGCTCCGGCAAAGCGCATGGCGTTGCCGGACAGTCGGTCCCGTTCTGTTCAAATTTGGCCAGACATGCTCCTCAGATGCCGGCTCCGACGGTACAATCCGGAAAAAATCGCTTGGACGCAAGCGGCACGGACCGTAAATTGCAAACAGGGTCTGTTCATTTTCGAACAGATGGGGGCGATGACATGAATCCGAACTTTACCTGGGACGACTTGCAGTTCTTTCTGGCGGTGGCGCGCACGGGGCAACTGTCGACGGCGGCAAGGCGGCTGCGCACCAGCCATGCGACAGTTTCGCGTCGCATCGACCGGTTGGAATTCGCGCTCAAGGTCAAGCTGTTCGAGCGCAATCCGCGCGGCTACGTGCTGACGGCGATCGGCCAGCGTTTCGTCGAGACCGCTGAACGCATCGAGCGCGAGACCGAGCAGCTGCAGCTCGATATCAGCGACGGCCTGACGGCGCAGCGCGGCGTCGTGCGGCTGAGCACGCTCGAAGGCTTCGGCAATTTCTTCCTGTCGGACAGGTTGTCGAGCTTTGCTGCGACCTACCCGAACATTTCGCTGGAACTCGTGGCGATCCAGCAGATCATGTCGCTGTCGCGCAAGGAGGCAGATCTGTCGGTGGCGCTGACGGCGCCAAAGGCCGGTCCCTATCATTCCGAGGTGCTGACACCCTATACGCTACATGTCTATGGTTCCCGCAGCTATCTCGCCAGCCACCCGCCGATCAGGAGCCGCAACGATCTCGCCGCCCATCGCTTCGTCGGCTACATCGAAGACATGATCTTTGCGCCCGGGCTCGATTATCTCGGCGAGATCCAGCCGGGCTTGCGGGCGCATTTCCAGAGTTCCAGCATTCTCACCCAGCTAAAGGCCGTGCGCCAGGGGCTTGGCCTCTGCGTGCTGCCGCATTTCATGGCGCGCGAGGAAAAGGACATCGAGATCGTGCTGCCCGACGAGATCGAACTGAAGCGGACCTATTGGATGATCTGTCACCGCGATCTGGTTGCCGTGCCGCGGGTGAGGGCGGTGCGCGAGTTTCTGACGCAGATCGTGCGGGAGAATTGGGCGTGTTTCAGCCGCGAGCGAGCGCCGGTGCCGGCCGGCCCGGCGCTTCAGCCATGATCGACGGCCTGCCAGGTTCCTGCGCGATTCCTGACCTGCCCGATGTTTTTTGCCGATTTGGCGATGATTCTGGTTCTGGTTTGGGTGTTTTGCTGGTCTGTTTCGGGCTGTTGATAACTTCCGTTTGAATTTGTTGTTTGTTTTCAGTTGGTTGTTCGATCTTGTCGGTTTTTTGAAATTGACTGTTGACGTCTGTGAGGATGGGGGTCTATAAGCCCGATCACTG